>JAJFFB010000010.1 GCA_021776925.1 Planctomycetota bacterium
TGGATCGGAATGCGGCGTTGTCCGCGGGTGATGTAAACCACCACCAGAACGGTCACGGTCCACATGGCGCCGAGGGTGACCACCAACTGGTGCGGGTTTTCCGCCACCGAAAGCGTTTGCTGCATCGCCGTCGGCATGGCCGAGATGATTCCGCACATGATGATGATCGAGACGCCGTTGCCGATGCCGTGCTCGGTGATCTGTTCGCCCAGCCACATGATGAACATGGTTCCGGCGGTCAGCGCCAGGACCACGGTCAGGCTGTAGAGGAAACTCGGCTCATCGGTCATCAGGCCGAAGCGCTGGTTGTAGATCACTCCGTAGAGGATGAAAATCGACTGCAGCAGACAGATCGGGATCGTGGCCAGCCGCGTGTACTGGCTGATCTTGCGCTGGCCCGCGGCGCCCTCTTTGGACAGAGCCTCTAGCTGAGGCACCACCTTCACCAGCAAGCTGAAGATGATCGACGCCGAAATGTAGGGCATCACGCCCAGTGAGAACAGCGCCGCGCTGCCGATACCGGCGCCGGTGAACGCGTTCATGATGCCGAACAGTCCGCCGAGACCGGAGCCAGCGATCTTGTCCGAGGCGGTCTTGATCGCTTCCAGGTTGACCCCGGGAAGGGGAATCTGGAATCCGAGACGGTAGATGAAAAGCAGCAGGAAGGTCGACCCGATGCGCTTGCGCAGCTCGGGAATTCGGAAGATGGACAGTACCTGCAGCATGGAGGTGGAATCAGCTGATGACTTCTGCGGTGCCGCCGGCGGCCTCGATCTTGGCCCGGGCGCTGACGGAGAACTTGTGCGCGCGGATGGTCAGCTTGCGGTCAAGCTCGCCCATGCCGAGTACCTTGAGCATGTTGCCGGTGCGGCGTGACAGGCCGGCGCCGAGAACGGCGTCGAGGTCGACTTCGCTGCCCTCGTCAAACTGGGCCAGAGCGTCGAGGTTGACCAGGGTGTAGTGCTTCTTGAAGCGCGCGTTGGTGAAACCGCGCTTGGGAATACGCCGGTAGAGCGGCATCTGGCCGCCCTCGAAACCAAGGCGCGGATGATCGCCGGAGCGCGAGCGCTGGCCCTTGTGGCCGCGGCCGGCGGTCTTGCCGGTGCCGGAACCCGTGCCACGACCCACGCGTTTGCGCGGACGGTGCTTGACTCCTTTGGCTGTGACGTCGTGAATCTGCATCAGACTTCCACCCCGCGGAGCTCGGAGATCTGCTCCTTGGTCCGCAGCTGGGCGAGGCCGTCGAGAGTGGCCTTCACCAGGTTGATTGGATTGGTCGAGCCAAAGGACTTGGAAAGCACGTCCTTGACACCGGCCAGTTCGAGGACCGCACGCACGGTGCCGCCGGCGATGATGCCGGTGCCGGGCGCGGCCGGAATGAGGCGCACGTGCGAGGAGCAAAACCGCCCTTCGACCTCGTGCGGAATGGTGGTGGCGACACGCGGGACCCGGATCAGATGCTTGCGGCCGTCCTTGAACGCCTTTTGCATCGCCATCGGGATTTCCTTGGCCTTGCCGAAACCAAAACCGACCACTCCATCTTGGTTGCCGACCACGGTCAGAGCCGAGAAGGCGAAGCGCCGGCCACCCTTGACCACCTTCGCCGACCGGTTCACCTTGACGCGCTCTTCTTTGAGCTCGCCGAGGGCGTCGGTCTCGTGCCGGTCGAGGTACTGGAATTTCTGCTTGGTCATGCTGCTTCTCCGGGCCTGCGCCTAGAACTCAAGGCCCGCCTCACGAGCCGCTTCACCGAGCGCCTTGACCCGGCCGTGGTAGATGTAGTAGCCGCGATCGAATTTGACCTGCTTGACGCCGGCTCCCTGAGCGCGCTCGGCGATGATTGCGCCCAGTGCCGTCGCCGAATCGACCTTGTTCTTGCCGCTGAGCTGCTCCTTGAGGTCGGCCTCGAGGGTGCTGGCCGAAGCCAGCGTGCGCCCTTGCTCGTCGTCGATCAGCTGCACCGAGATGTGGCGCGCGCTGCGGTAGACGCTCAGGCGCGGACGGTCCGAGGCCGCACGCAGACGCCGGCGCACACCGAGCTTCTTGCGCGAGCGTTGTTTCCATTTCTTTTTCTGCTGGAGATGGTCCATGCTTCGCTGTTCCTCTAGCCGAGGGCCTTGCCAGCCTTGCGGCGGACGTTTTCGTCCTTGTAACGGATGCCCTTGCCCTTGTAGGGCTCGGGCGGCCGGATGCGCCGGATGTTGGCAGCGGCCTGCCCGACCTGCTGCTTGTCCGCCCCGCGCACCACGATGGAGGTGTTCGAAGAACACTCAAAACTGACGCCTTCAGGCGGGGTGCACTCGACCAGATGGCAGAAGCCGATCTGCATCTCGATGCCCTGGCCTTTGGGCTTGACGTTCCAGCCGGTGCCGACGATTTCGAGGGTCTTTTCGTAGCCCTCGACCACGCCGGTGACCATGTTCTGGAGGTGCGCCCGCACCAGGCCGTGCAGTGCGGCGGCCTTCTGCGCGCTGCCCGCACCGCTGCGGGTGATGACGACCTGGTCACCCTCGACTTCGAGGACGACTTCGGGGAACAGCGGAAAGCTGAGTTCCCCCTTGGGCCCCTTGACCGAGACTTCGGTCGGGGTGTGTTTGACTTCGACCCCAGATGGAATCGAGACGGGTTGTTTACCGATGCGCGACATGGCTTGACCTCGGCGATCAGAAAACTGTGCAGAGAACCTCGCCACCGACGCCGGATTCAGCGGCTTTACGCCCGCTCATGACGCCTTTGGATGTGGTGAGGATGGAAAGCCCCAGCCCGGAACGGACCCGCGGCGGGTGGGTGGAATCGGCGTAGACACGACGGCCGGGCTTGGAAATCCGCTGCAGCTCATGGATCGCGGGCTGTCCGTCGCGGTCGTACTTGAGGAACAGACGCAGGGTCGGGAAGCCGCGTTGGTCTTTGTCGTTTTCGATTTCGCCGAGATAGCCCTCGTCCTTCAATACCAGCGCGATGCTGGCCTTGATGCGGGATGCGGGCATGTCAACGAAGCGCTTGCGCACCTGGATGCCGTTGCGGATCCGGGTGAGCATGTCAGCGATGGGATCGGTCATGGTCATGGCGATTCTCCTTTGCTGGCCTACCAGGAAGCCTTGCGGACACCGGGGAGCTCGCCCTTGTGGGCGAGGCGGCGGAAAACGAGGCGCGAGACCCCGAACTTGCGGTAGAAACCCTTGGGCCGCCCGGTCAACGAGCAACGGTTGTGCAGACGCACTTTGCTGGCGTCGCGCGGCATCTTGTGCAGACGCAGGTAGGCCGCCGCCTTGTCCTCGAGCGAGGCTTCAGGATCTTTGATCACGGCGACCAGTTCGGCACGCCGCTCGGCGTGGCGTGTCACCAGTTCCTGGCGCTTCAATTCGCGGTGGATTGCGCTGGTTTTGGCCATCTCAGTTCTCCTGATTGGGCTGACGGAAGGGCATGCCGAATCCGGCCAGCAGGGCACGGCCTTCGGCATCGGTCTGGGCGGAGGTCACGATGGTGATGTTCATGCCCTGGGTGAATTCAACCCGGTCGAGATCGATCTCGGGAAACAGCGACTGCTCGGTCAGGCCGAGGCTGAAGTTGCCGTGTCCGTCAAACTTGTCGCGCAGGCCGCGGAAGTCGCGGATCCGCGGCAGCACCACAGCGATGAGGCGGTCGAGGAACTCGAACATGCGCACCCCGCGCAGGGTGGTCATGCAGCCGATCGGCATGCCTTCGCGCAGGCGGAAACCGGCGATCGATTGCTTGGCCTTGGTCACCACGGCCTTCTGGCCGGTGACCACGGTCAGGTCCTTGGCCGCTGATTCGACGTGCGACTTGTTCTCGACCGCGGATCCCACGCCCATCGACACGATGATCTTGCGGACCGTCGGCACCTGGTGCGGGTTGCGGTAGCTGAATTTCTCTTTCAGCTCCGGCGTGATCTCTGTTTTGTACTTCTCGATTAGGCGTGCCATCTGACAGCTCCGTTCGCTCAGCTTTCCGTTCTGCTATGGGTGATTGGGTGCAGCCGGAGTTCTAGTCGAACTTGGTTCCGCATGGAATGCCGACGCGAACCCTGCGGCCCCCGTCTTCGACCATGCGCGTGCGGACCCCCTTGCTGGCCTTTTCGCTCCACAGCAGGACGTTGGAAACGTCCAGCGGGAACTCACGGTCAACGGTGCCACCCTGCGGGTTGGCTTGGGTTTTGGGCAGGTTCTTGATGCGGACGTTGACGCCCTCGACCAGAACCCTGCCTTCTTCTTCGAACAGGCGCAGCACCTTGCCGCGCTTGCCCTGGTGGTTGCCTGAGATCACAACCACTTCATCTCCGTTCTTGAGGTGCATCACACCACCTCCTGTGCAAGCGAGACGATTTTCATGAACTTGCGGTCGCGCAGTTCGCGCGCCACGGCACCAAAGATGCGCGTGCCGCGCGGATTGCCCTCGCCGTCGAGAATCACCACCGCGTTGCCGTCGAAGCGCACGTAGGAGCCATCTTTGCGCCGGGTGCGGTGGCGGGTGCGGACGACTACGCCGCGCACCACGGTCCCCTGCTTCAGGTCGCTGCCCGGAATTGCTTTCTTGACCGAGGCCACGATCAGGTCGCCGAGCCCAGCAAAATGACGCTTGGACCCGCCCAGCACCTTGATGCACATGACCTCCTTGGCGCCGCTGTTGTCGGCGACGTCGAGCCGTGTTTGCATCTGGATCATTTTCTTTCTCCTGGTATTCCTGGTGTTGGTCGGCTGCCTGGATCAGGCGACGGACGCCGCCTCGATGATGCGCACCAGCCGCCAGCGCTTGAGCTTGCTCAGCGGACGGGTGCCCATGATCTCGACCTTGTCCCCGATCTTGGCCTGATTGCCTTCGTCGTGGACGTGGTATTTCTTCCGCTTGCGGATGATCTTGTGGTAAAGCGTATGGCGCGTGGTGCGCTCCACCTGGACGACGACGGTCTTGTCAGAGCCGTCGGTCACCACAACCCCCTGCAGGGACTTGCGGGTTCCCCGCTCGGCGGCGCCGCTGCTGGCGGCCGCTTCTGTCTGCTCGCTGTTCTCGCTCATCTTTTTGGGTGCTCGGAATGTCCTGTGCGGGGCAATCGGGTGGTTCAGCGCGACTCCTGGCCGCGAATTCCGATGTTGCGCTCCTGAAGGATGGTTTTCATCCTGGCGACGTCGCGGCGGATCACTTTGATCCGGGCAGGGTTGGCGTTGCCCTCGGTGAGAGAGCGGAAGCGCATCTCGAAGTACTCCTTCTCCAGCTGTTCGACGTCGAACTCGATTTCGCTGTCTTCTTTGCCTCGGATCTCGGCGGATTTCATCGCTTGACTCTCGATTGTCAGAGACCGGGGTCTCAGATGGGTTTGCGGGTGATCATGCGGCAGCGCACGGGCATCTTGTGCGCCACCCGGTTGAGGGCCTGGCGGGCGGTCGTCTCGTCGATGTTGCCGAGTTCGTAGAGCACGGTACCGGGCTTGACCACGGCGACCCAGCGGTCGACGTCGCCCTTGCCGTTGCCCATGCGCACTTCCAGAGGCTTGGCGGTGACCGGCTTGTGTGGGAAGATCCGGATCCAGATCTTGCCCTCACCAGAGGCGCGGCTGGCGGCGACCCGGCCGGCTTCGATGGTGCGCGCGTTGAGCCAGCACCATTCCAGCGCCTGCAGACCGTAATCGCCGAAGGAGACGCGGTTGCCACGCGTCGCCATGGCAGTGGCGGGCACCTTCTTGACCGACTTGAAGCCGGCGCGGTGCTGGAGGCGCGCGGCCGGACCCTTGCCCTGGGCCAGACCGGAACGGTTGGTTCCTTTGATCTTGCCGCGCTGGGTCTTGCGGTACTTGGTTCGCTTGGGCATCAACATGATGTTTCTCCTTGTTGTGCGCTCCTAGAGCCGCATCCCCTCGCCACAGTAGATCCACACCTTGACGCCGAGGACGCCGTAAGTGGTGTGGGCTTCGGAAAAGCCGTAGTCACAGCGCGCGTCGAGGGTCTGCAAGGGAATCCGGCCGGTGTGCTGCTTGATCGTGCGGCTCATTTCCTTGCCGTCGATGCGCCCGCTGACCTGGATCTTCACACCCTTGGCGCCGGCGTTCATGGTGTTTTCCATGATGCGTTTGATCTGGTGCCGCGGGGACACACGGCGCTCGATCGCGCCGGCGAGGTTTTCGGCGACGGTGACCGCGTCGAGATCCCAGTGGCCGACTTCCTGGATGTCGAGCTTGATCTCCATGCCGACCATGCGCTCAAGGTCGGAGACCAGCGCATCGCGGGTGGCGTAGCCGCGCCCGATGACCTCGCCCTTGCGGGTCGCTGTAATGGTGATGCTCATGCGTTCACCGCGCTGTTGGATGTCGATCCGGGAGATCACTCCCTTGCGGAAGCGGTCCTTGATGGTCTTGCGCACCAGGAAGTCCTGCTTCAGCTTGACCCCGTAGTCGCGGCCGCGGGCGTACCAGCGTGAGCGCCACGGCTCGGTGATGCCGACACGAAAGCCGATCGGATGGATTTTCTGTCCCATTTCAGCCGAGCTCCTTTTCAGTGACGGCGATGCGAAGGTGTGCGGTGCGGCAACGGATGGGCATGGCCCGTCCCATGGCGCCGGGGCGGAAGCGCGGGCGGCCGTGGACGAGAGGGCCCTCGTCAACGCGGGCATCGCTCACCACCAGGTTGTTGACATCGACCGCGTCGTTCTGCGCGGCGTTGGCAATGGCGCTCTCCAGCACTTTATTGAGGAGAGAGGCCCCACGCGTCTGGTTGACACGCAGGATGTCGAGCGCGCGATTCACTCCCAAGCCGCGAATCAGGTTCGCTGCGGGGCGGGCCTTAGTGGCCGAAATGTGCGCGTATCGGTGCGAGGCACGGAATTCCATGGTCTGCTCCTGGCTACCTATCTAGGCAAATGTGTGCGAAGGGTCTTGAAGACACAGGGGCCTACTTCTTCTTGTCGTGGCCACGGAAGGTCCGGGTCGGCGAAAACTCGCCGAGACGGTGGCCGACCATGTCCTCGGTGATGAACACCTTGAGGAATTGACGACCGTTGTGGACCATGAAGGTCATGCCGACGTACTGCGGCGAAATCTGACTGGCGCGCGCCCACGTCTTGATCGGCATGCGATCACCGGTGGCTTCGGCCTTGTCGACCTTGCGCTGCAGGCGCGGATCGATCCAGGGACCCTTCTTGAGACTGCGACCCATTGCTGGTAATTGCTAAGTGTTGTTGCGGGGTGCGGAGGGTTTGGCCTAGCGCGAGGCCTTCTTGCGCCGGACGATGAACTTGTTCGAGGGCTTGCGCCTGTTGCGCGTTTTCTGGCCCTTGGCGGGCTTGCCCCACGGCGAAACAGGGTGCTTGCCCATGGTGCGGCCTTCGCCGCCGCCGTGCGGGTGGGCCGCCGGGTACATGGCCACGCCGCGCACGTGCGGCCGGCGGCCGAGGTGACGGCTGCGCCCGGCCTTGCCGAGCTTGACGTTCTGGTGGTCGGAGTTACCGACCTCGCCAATGGTGGCGCGGCAGGTGACGTGGATGCGACGCAGTTCACCGCTGGGCAGGACGATCAGGGCGTAGGCACCTTCGCGCGCGGCAAGACGCGCCGAGGCACCGGCCGAGCGCGCCATCTTGGCGCCCTGGCCAGGGCGCAGCTCGATGTTGTGCAGGGTCATGCCGAGCGGAATGTTCTCGAGCTTCATCGAGCAGCCAACCTTCGGCTCGGAATCGGGCCCGGCGGTGACCACGTCGCCCTGCTTGAGTCCCTTCGGCCACAGGATATAGCGCTTTTCGCCATCCGCGTAGTGCAGCAACGCGATGTAGGCGGTGCGGTTGGGGTCGTACTCGATGTGAGCGACCTTGGCCGGCACGCTTTCCTTTTCGCGCTTGAAATCGATGATGCGGTAACGGCGCTTGGCGCCGCCGCCACGGTGCCACGCGGTGACGCGGCCGTGGTTGTTGCGCCCGCCGGTTTTCTTCAGCGGGGCCAGCAGGCTCTTCTCCGGGGTCTGCCGGGTGAGCTCGGCGCGGTCCAGCACCGAACCGCCGCGGCGGCCAGGCGAGGTCGGCTTGTAGAACTTGATGCCCATGGTCTTTTCTCCTTGTGGCGGGACTACAGGAGATCGATGCGGTCACCGTCTTGCAGCTGCACGACGGCGATCTTGCGGGAGGAAGTGCGGTACCAGTTGGCACCACGACGGCGGAGTTTTCCGGGGCGCACCATGGTGTTGACCTTGGTGACCTTGACGTCGAAGACCGATTCGACCGCGCCCTTGATCTCGACCTTGTTGGCACCGCCGGCCACTTCGAAGCGGTAGGCGTTGAGGCGCTCCAGTTCGTCGGTGGTCTTTTCGGTCAGGATCGGCTTGATCAGGATCTGGTAGTTGTCGCTTGCCTGTGTCATCGTCGTGCTCCAGAGGCTCAGCTGCGGCCGACGCCGCAGCGGTCGGTCAGGACTTCGAGGGCGCCGCTTTGGGCCAGCACCCACTTGTGCGCCAGCAGGTCGTAGGCATTGGCGTCGGTGGCGACGCGCACCCGCACCTGGGGGAAATTGCGGAAGGACAGGTAGGCCGGCTGGTTGGCCTCGGCAAGGAGTACCAGCACGGAGCCTTGCGGAGCGCAGTCGGCCAGCACCTTGCGCGCCGCCTTGGCCGAGGGCGCGTCCATCGCCAGGCCGCTCAGTTCCTGCACTTCGCCGTCCTGGAGTTTGCCCTGCAACGCGCTGCGCAGAGCCACCAGCCGCTGCTTGCGCGGCAGATGGTAGTTCCAGCGCCGCGTATTGCGCGGGCCGAAGACGGTGGCGCCGCCCTTCCACAAGGGGCTGCGGCGGTCGCCGGCGCGGGCACGCCCGGTCTTCTTCTGCTTCCAGGGCTTTTTCTTGTGGCCGGCGAGTTCGCTGCGCACCTTGGTGTGCGCGTCGCCCTGGCGTCGGTTGGCCTGGTATTGGACCACCGCTTCCTTGAGGGTGCGGTAGAGGATCTGGTCGCCGAGGTCAGCGTTGAATTCCTTCTCGCCGGTGGCGCCGCTGGCGACTTCATAGGTGGTCAGCTTGGCCATGGTTACTTAGCCTCCGGTTGCTCCGCCTTGGCGGCGGGGGCGGTCTTCGCGCTCTGGATCTTGATCAGGCCGTTGGGCGCCCCGGGGACACCGCCACGCACCAGGATCAGGCCGCGCTCCTCATCGACCCCTTCGACGGTCAGGTTCTTGACCGTGACCTGGGAGTCGCCGAAGTGGCGCGGCATGCCCACGCCCTTGAACACCCGCGAGGGCGAGGCGCACTGGCCGATCGAGCCAGGCTGGCGGATGTTGCGGCACCCGTGAGAAGCGACTCCGGCGGCAAAGCCGTGAGCCTTGATGGTGCCGGCGAAACCGCGACCTTTGGAGCGCCCGATGACGTCGACGACGTCGCCGATCTCGAACACCGTGGCGGTCATCTCCTGACCGACCTCGTAGCCGTCGGTGGCTTCGATGCGAAACTCACGCAGCACCCGATAGGGCTTGACGCCGGCCTTTTCGGCAGCGACCCGCTGGGGCTTGTTGACGTGCTTGTCGCGCGCCGGCACGAAACCGAGCTGGATCGCGCGGTAGCCGTCGCGTTTTTGGTCGCGCACACCGGTGATGGTGCACGGGCCAGCTTCCAGCACGGTCACCGGAACCACGGCGCCGTCTTCGCGGAAGATCTGCGACATGCCCTTTTTGCGGGCAAGGATGAATTTGTTGGTCATCTTGATGTCCCCGGTATCCAGCCGAGAAATTCGCAGCGGACCCAGCAAGGGTCATGCGGGATTTGAAGGCAGAAGTTCAGATCTTGATCCGAACGTCTACGCCAGCCGACAGGACCAGGCGATTGAGCGCGTCAACCGTCTGTGGGGTCGGCTCAAGCAGGTACATGAGGCGCTTGTGGGTGCGGATCTCGAACTGCTCGCGGGCCTTTTTGTTCACGTGAGGTGAACGAAGGACGGTGTAGCGCTCGACACGGGTAGGCAACGGAATCGGTCCCGAGACCTGCACGCCGGTCAGGCGCGCAGCCTCGATGATCGACTCAGTGGCCTGGTCGATGGCCTCGTGGTCGTAAGCCTCGAGGCGGATTTGGATTCTGTTCGACATGAGGGTACGCAACGCGAGCCCCGCCTCCTCTATCCGCCGCGCCGAAGGCTGTTTGGCGCGGTTAGGTCCAGATTCCGCAGGGCTGTCCCGAATTCGGGCCAAGTATTCTAGATGGCAGGCTCACAGCGTCAAGAAGAACCTGCTGATTCTGCGCCGTGGATGCCGAATCCGCCAAGGACGCTGCCCATGCGCTGAGCCGGGACCGGCGCATAGCCCGCCGGCGCCATCGAGAATTCGCCGCGGCCCTGGGTCATCGAGCGCAACTGCGTCGAATAAGCGAACATGCGTTCTAGGGCCACGCGCGCCAAGATTTCCCCGGCCAGCGGATCGACCTCGCGGATCTCAGCCCCGCGCGTGCTCAGATCGGACAGCACCGCCGACAGGAAATCTTCAGGCACGCGGACGCTCAGATCCATCACCGGCTCGAGCAGCTCGGTGCCACGCCCCAGCGCCTGCTGAAGGGCCTTGCCGACCGCGCCGGCGACGGCGCTGGCAACCGCGGAGCCGCTGGCCTCGTCGCTGCTGCTCACCTTCACTTCCTGCACATGAAGGCTCATTCCCAGCAGCGGGAAGCCGTTGGGCCCGGTGCCACTGAGCAGGAAGCCCTCTTCTTCGAGTTCTCGGCGCACCCCGATGGGCAGGCTGTCCCAGCCCGGGCCGCCGGCGAATTGGAATGGGCTGCCAGCTTTCGCGTGCAGCTCCACCTGGGCCTGTACGGCGATGGCGGGATCGGTGTCGATCGCCACCGCACCCGCGCCGCGGGCGTCGGCGACCGGCCGCTCGCGGTAGGAGACCTGCGGCCGACCGGTGCGCGCGTGCACGCGGAATTCGCGTTCGAGGCGGTGCAGCACCACCTCAAGGTGTAGCTCCCCCATGCCGTCGAGCACGCTCTGGCCTGTCTCGCGGTCCTCGCGCAGCTGCAAGCTGGGGTCCTCACGGTCGACACGGCGCAGCGCCTCGAGCAGCTTTTCGGCCTCGCCCGGCTCGCGCGGTTCCACCGTCAGGCTCATCACCGGCTCGGGGAAGCGCATGCCCTCCAGCGCTATCTCCTCGCCGCGCGGACACAGGGTGTCCCCGGTCGCAGCCCACTTCAACCCCGATACCGCGACCAGTTCACCCGGGCCGGCCTCGCTCAGGGCGGCGCGTTCCAGCGCGTGCATGCGCAGCAGACGGCCGATGCGCTCGACCCGTCCGGTGCGCGCCACCACCAGTTTCTGCCCTTCGCGCAGGGTGCCGCAGTAGATGCGCAGAAAGGCCAGATCACCGTAGCTCTCGTGGAAGATCTTGTAGACCAGCGCCGCCAGCGGCAGGTCAGGGTCCGGCGGCCGGGTCAGCGTGGTGCCGTCGGCGGCCTCGCCCTCGACCGCGGGCCGCTCGAGCGGCGAGGGCAGCAGATCGACCACCGCATCGAGCAGCGGCTGAATGCCGAGATTGCGCAGGGCGGCGCCAGCAAAGACCGCCACCAGCTGGCGCTCGATGGTGGCGCGGCGCAGTCCCAGCAGCAGCTCCTCAGCGTCGAGGCTGCCGCTTTCCAGATAGCGGTCGGTCAAGGAGTCGTCGGTCTCGGCGACGCGTGCGCACAGCCGGTCGCGGGCGCTGTTCGCCGCCGCCAGGTCGCCTGCGTCGATCGCGCCGCGCTCAAGGACTTCGCCGCGCTCGCCGCTCCAGCGCAGCACCTGCATATGGATCAGGTCGATCACTGCGATGAACTCGGCACCACTGCCCAAAGGCAGCTGCAGCGGCAGGGCGTCGAGGCCGAGACGGCTGCGGACCGAGGCGACCGCAGCGTCAAAGTCGGCACCGAGGCGATCCATCTTGTTGACCAGAAGCACCATCGGAACGCGATGCCGGGTGGCCTGGCGCACCACCGTTTCGGTCTGCGCCTGAACGCCGGCAACCGCGTCGACCACCACCACGGCGCCGTCGAGTACGCGCAGGGAGCGCTCGACTTCGACGGTGAAGTCGACGTGCCCAGGGGTGTCGATCAACTGAATCAGGTGGTCGCGCCACGGCAGCGTGGTCACCGCGGCAGTAATGGTGATGCCGCGTTCACGCTCCTCGTCCATCCAGTCCATGGTCGCGGTGCCATCGTGCACTTCTCCCATGCGGTGCTCGACGCCGGTGTAGAAAAGGAAGCGCTCGCTCACCGTGGTCTTGCCGGCATCGATGTGGGCGACCACACCGATGTTGCGCAGCTTGGACCTATCCATCCGGGGATTCTACGCAAGCCGGTGCACGCTTCGGCGCCATTCCGCGGCCAGCCGCCCGCCGGCGCAGCCCTACGAGGCGAGCAGGGCGGCGTTCAGGCGCAGGTATTCTTCGGCCCAGCGGTATTCGTGCAGCAGGGTGTCATCGCGCTGGCCGAGCAGCGCACACGCGGCGTGCAAAGCCTCGATGCTGGCCAGGCCGGCGGCCGGATCCTGGAACAGGTTGGAGCGCCGCGGATAGGCGCTGGTCAGACCCGCTGGCAGGGCACGGCGGTGCAGGCGGCCGTGGACCGAACGCAGCACCCGCGGCAGATCCCGCCAAGAGGAGTCGACCAACAGCAGCGGCCGGCCGGCGTCGGCCTGGCTCAGCGGCTCGCCCTCGGGGTGCAGCAGAGTGACCTCTCCTACCTCGACGATGTCGCCGATGGCGCAGTGGATCCAGCGCAACTGCAGATCACTACGCTGGCGCAGCGGTGTCAGCGAACACTTGCGCGGCGACTCCTTGTTGAGTCGCAGCAGGACCAATTCGATCCGCGTGGTGGGCTTACCAGGCGAAATGGCTGTACGCCTTGTTCGCGTCGGCCATCTTGTGCACGTTTTCCTTCCACTGCACCGACGTGCCTGTGTTGTTGCAGGCATCGATGAACTCAGAGGAGAGACGGCGGGCCATCGGCATGCCTTTTTTCTTGCGCGCGTTGTTGATCAGCCAACGAATCGCCAAAGCCTGGGCGCGCTTGGGCGTGACCTCGCGCGGCACTTGATAGTTGGAACCACCGACGCGCTTGGAGCGCACTTCGACGCTCGGACGGACGTTTTCGAGCGCGGTGACGAAGACCTGCTCGGGGGGCACGTCGGTCAGCTTCTTCGAGGCCATTTCACAGGCGTCGTAGAAAATGTCCATGGCGACGGACTTCTTGCCGCCGTCCATGATCTGGTTGATGAACTTGGTCGCCACCATCGATCCGAAGCGCGGATCGGGCATCTGGAACTTGGCGGTGGATTTGAAGCTACGCGGCATCTTATTAGACTCTGTTAAGTGGATCAGCTACGCCGGGCGCCATATTTGGAGCGGGACTGTTTGCGGTCATCGACGCCAGCACAGTCAAGAGTGCCACGGATGACGTGATAGCGCACGCCAGGCAAGTCACGCACGCGGCCGCCGCGGACCAGGACGATCGAGTGCTCCTGCAGGTTGTGGCCCTCGCCGCCGATGTAGGCGGTGACTTCCTTGCCGTTGGACAGACGCACCCGGGCCACCTTGCGCAGCGCCGAGTTCGGCTTCTTCGGGGTCATGGTCTTGACCTGGGTGCAGACGCCGCGCTTCTGCGGGCACTTGTCCAGGACAGGGCTCTTCGACTTCTTCCGGATGGGCTTGCGGCCCTTGCGGACGAGTTGGTTGATGGTTGGCATGCTAGCTATCAGAACCCAGACCGGCTGGGCGCGGAAAGGGCGTCAAATTGTACGGCAATACGCGTGCGGGTCAAGCATCGCCGTCGGTGGAAGCTCCGGGAGAGGCGGAAGCCTCGGGGTCAGCCGCTGCCGCGTCGCCAGCCAGCTCTACGCTGGCGGCCGGGGCATCGCTGCCGCCGAGCACTTCGCTGGCGGATGGGGATTTCGTGACCGGTGCCTGCTTGGCCACCGAGGCCAGATCGGGCATGACGTCGGCGAACTGGGAGAAGTCGACCTTCTTCTGTACCCGGGTCTTGAGCAGGCTGCGGAAGCCGGTTCCAGCCGGGATCAGGTTGCCGAGAATGACGTTTTCCTTGAGGCCGCGCAGGGTGTCGATCTTGCCCTTGAGAGCCGCTTCGGTGAGCACCTTGGTGGTTTCCTGGAAGGAGGCCGCAGAGATGAACGAGTCGGACTGCACCGAGGCCTTGGTGATGCCCATCAGCACCGGAGTGCAAGTGGGAGCGGTCTTGTCCTTCTCCATCAGCGCCTCGCGCATGGCGCGGAACTGGTGGCGGTCGACCAGCGAGTTGGGAAGCAGCTTGGAATCGCCCGGATCGTCGACCTGCACCTTGCGCATCATCTGGCTGACGATGATCTCGATGTGCTTGTCGTCGATCGCCACGCCCTGGGCGCGGTAGACGTTTTGGATCTCCTGGGCGAGATAGCGCTGGACCTCTTCTTCGCCTTGGATCGACAGGATTTCGTGCGGCGGCAGCGGTCCGTCGACCAGCGGCTGGCCGGAACGGATGCGGTCGCCGGTGTGCACGCGCAGGTGCTTGGTCAGCGGCACGACGTGCTCGCGCTCGATCTCGGACTCGGGATCCTTGACCACGATGACCCGCTTGCCGCGGCGCTTGTCGCCGAGTTCGACGGTGCCGTCGATCTCGGCCATGACCGCAGGCTCCTTGGGCGTGCGCGCTTCAAACAGTTCGGTTACGCGCGGCAGACCCCCGGTGATGTCGGCGGTGCCCAGCGCCTTGCGCGGCGATTTGGCCAGCAATTCACCGCCAGAGACCTTTTGTCCGTCCTTGACGTCGACGTAGGCATTTTCCGGCAGGGTGGCGTAGTGCAGCACTTCGCCGTCCTTGCCGATGATGTGCACCTGCGGGTGCAGATCTCCGCGTGACTCGATGATCTTGATGCGCTTGACGCCGGTGGCCGGGTCTTCCTCGACCTTCATGGTCTTGCCTTCGACCACGTCCTCGAGGCGGATCGTGCCCTTGTGCTCGGCCAGGATCGGCAGGAAGTGTGGATCCCAGTCGCAGACCTTGCCGCCCTTCTTGACCTTGCCGCCGTGCTCGAGGTGCAGGCGCGCACCAAGCGGAACGTCGTAGCGGTCGAGTTCGCGGCCTTTGGGGTCGCGGACCACCACCGCGCCGGTGCGCGACAGCGCCACCAGCACTTTCTCGGGGTTGATCACCGTGCGCAACTCGAAATACTCGACGGTGCCGCCGCGGCGCGCCTTGGTCGAGGAGACCTCGACTGCGCGACTGGCAGTGCCGCCGATGTGGAAGGTGCGCATGGTCAGCTGGGTGCCGGGCTCACCGATCGACTGCGCGCCGATGATGCCGACCGCCAGCCCCATTTCCACCATTTGACCGCGCGACAGGTCTTCGCCGTAGCAAAGCTGGCACACGCCGTGGCCGGCCTCGCAGGTCAGCGGGCTGCGTACGCGGATCTTGGTGTAGCCGAGCGCCTCGATCTTGTCGGCGATCTCGGGGGTGATCAGCTGGCTCTCCTCGACCACCATGTCGTCGGTGATGCGGTCACGGATGGTGTTGCGCGAAACGCGCCCGCGGATCGCGCGCGCCAGCGGCAGGACCAGCTTCTCGCCGTGGTAGACGGCTTCTTTGGAAATGCCCTGCATGGTTCCGCAGTCGTGCAGGTTGACGACCACGTTCTGGGCCACGTCGGCGAGCTTGCGCGTCAGGTAGCCCGAGTCGGCGGTCTTCAGCGCGGTGTCGGCCAGACCCTTGCGCGCGCCGTGGGTGGAGGAGAAGTACTCGAGCACGCGCAGGCCTTCGCGGAAGTTGGCGCGGATCGGAGTCTCGATGATCTCGCCGCTGGGCTTGGCCATCAGCCCGCGCATGCCCGAAAGCTGGCGGATCTGATCGACGCCGCCCCGCGCACCGGAGTGCGCCATGACGAACACCGGGTTCAGATACGGACGTCCATCGCGGATTTCGGCTTCGAGACCCTTGAGCAGTTCGCCGGAAATTTCGTCTCGTGCGGAAGTCCACAGGTCGAGGACGTGGGCGTAACGCTCGGCGTCGGTGATGCGGCCGGCCTGGAAATCAGCCTGCGCCTTGTCGACCTTGACCTGGGTCTCGGCGACGATGTCCCACTTGCGGGCGGGGATCAGCATGTCGTCTTTGGCGAAGGACATGCCCGAGCGCGTCGCGCTCTTGAAACCCATCGACTTCAGGCGGTCGAGGAAATCGAGCGTCTCGGCGCGCCCGCACAGCTTGTGGCAGTCGTGAACCAGATCCTGGATCGCCTTCTTGTCCAACGGGTAGTTGTAGAAGGGCATCCCGTCAGGGAAGACGTGGTTGACGATGGCGCGGCCGGCGGTGGTGGTGACCAGTTCGTCGGCTTCGAGGGTGCGGAAGGGCGTCTTGTGCTTTACCGACACCACGGTGCCGGCGGGGAACCGCACCTGCACCGCCGAGTGGGTTTCGAGGTGGCCGTGGGCGTAGGCCAGCAGCAGTTCATCGATCGACGAATAGACCCCGGCCATGCCGTGGCCGGCGGTCCACTCGTTACGCGACATCGCCTTGTTCGCGGTCATGTAGTACAGACCGAGAATGATGTCCTGGTGCGGCGAGATGATCGGGTTGCCGCTCTGCGGGCTGAACACGTTGTTCGGCGCCAGCATCAGCGTGCACGCCTCGATCTGCGCTTCGAAGGACAGCGGCAGGTGCACCGCCATCTGGTCACCGTCGAAGTCGGCGTTGTAGCCCTGGCACACCAAGGGGTGGATCTGGATCGCGTTGCCCTCGATCAGCACCGGCTCGAAGGCCTGGATGCCCATGCGGTGCAGGGTGGGCGCGCGGTTGAGCAGAACCGGGTGGTTCTGGATCACCTGCTCGAGGATGTCCCACACCGCTTCCTCGCGGCGCTCCAACATCTTCTTGGCGGCCTTGATCGTCTCGGCCAGGCGCAGCTCCTTGAGGCGCCGGATGATGAAGGGCTGGAACAGTTCCAGCGCGATCACCTTGGGCAGGCCGCACTGGTGCAGGTGCAGCTCCGGGCCGACCACGATCACCGAACGCGCCGAGTAGTCGACACGCTTGCCGAGCAGGTTGAGGCGGAAACGCCCCTGCTTGCCCTTGATCATGTCGGTCAGCGACTTGAGCGGCTGGTTCGAGGTGCTCATCACCTGCCGCTTGCAGCGCCCGTTGTCGAACAGCGCGTCGACCGACTGCTGCAACATGCGCTTCTCGTTGCGGATGATGACTTCCGGCGCGTTGAGTTCGATCAACCGCTTGAGGCGGTTGTTGCGGTTGATCAGACGCCGATAGAGGTCGTTGAGGTCGGACGAGGCGAAGTTGCCCGAGTCCAGGCGCACCAGCGGACGCAGCTCGGGCGGGATCACCGGCACCACGTCGAGGATCATCCAAGCCGGATCGTTGGGCGAGTCCTTCAACATCTCCACGGTGCGCAGCCGCTTGATGATGTCGGCCATGCGCTGTTTGGAGTTGCAGTTCTTGAGGTCCTCGCGCAGTTCCAGCGCCAGACTTTCAAGGTTGAGGCCGCGCAACAGGTCGGCGATCGCCTCGGCACCCATGCCGGCGACGAAGGAGCTGCCATACTGCGCGCGCGAGCGGCGGCATTCGTCTTCGGTGACCAGCTGGCACTTCTTGTACTCGGACTCACCGGGGTCGATGACGACGTAGTCCTGGAAGTAGACCACGCGCTCGAGCTCGGTCTTCTTCATGCCGAGCAGGTTGCCGATGCGGCTCGGGGTGACCGAGAAGAACCAGATGTGGGCGACCGGAGCCGCCAGGTTGATGTGGCCCATGCGCTTGCGCCGCTCACGCGAGGTGGTGACCATCACCCCGCACTTGTCGCAAACGATGCCCATGTGCTTCTGCCCGCGATACTTGCCACAGGCGCACTCGTAGTCGCGCTCAGGGCCGAAGATGCGTTCGCAGAAAAGGCCGTCCTTCTCCGGGCGGAAGGTGCGGTAGTTGATCGTCTCGGGCTTCTTGACCTCGCCGAATGAGGCCTGACGGAAGTCCTCGGGTGAGGCAAGCCGGATCGAAACTGCCAGCCCGTCACGCCGCTCGAAAGCGGAGGCCGGGGCGGGCGGCACCTGTGGGGAAGTCGGCTGGGTCGCGGTGTTGGTCTGCTGTTCCATCGGTTGACTCCCCTACTGCGGATCTGCGTTATCGAGTTTGATGTTCAGCCCGAGGCCACGGATCTCGTTCATGAGCACCTCGAAGGACACCGGGGTGCCCGACTCGAGGATGTTCTTGCCCTTGACCATGGACTCATAAATCTTGGTGCGTCCGTCGACGTCGTCGGACTTCACGGTGAGCAGCTCCTGCAGCAGGTAGGCGGCGCCATAGGCCTCGAGCGCCCACACCTCCATCTCACCGAAACGCTGGCCGCCGAAGCGTGCCTTGCCGCCCAGCGGCTGCTGGGTGATCAGGCTGTAGGGACCAGTGGACCGCGCGTGCACCTTCTCGTCGACCAGGTGGTGGAGCTTGAGGATGTACATGCAGCCGACGCAGACGCGCTGCTCGAAGGGCTCGCCGGTGCGGCCGTCGAAGACTTCGGCGGTGCCGGTGATGGGCAGGCCGGCCTCTTTCAGAGCTTCTTCGATATCGGCTTCCTTGGCGCCGTCGAAAGGCCCGGTAATGGCGCGGAAGCCGCTTTGGCGTGCCGCCCAGCCAAGGTGGGTTTCGAGGATCTGGCCGACGTTCATCCGGCTGGGCACGCCCAGTGGGTTGAGAATGATGTCGACCGGCGTGCCGTCAGCGAGGTAGGGCATGTCCTCTTCGGGCAGGATCTTGGAGATCACACCCTTGTTGCCGTGGCGCCCGGCCATCTTGTCGCCAGCGGACACGTTGCGCTTGGTGGCGATGTAGACCTTGACCATTTCGAGCACGCCGTTGGGCAGGTCGTCGCCGCGCGACAGGCGGCTGGCCATCTTGGTCTTCCACGCCTCTTTGTCCTCGATGCGGTCGAGGTGCGAGCGCACGATCTCTTCGGCCTTGGTGCGGCGCGAAGGATGGTCGAGGCCCTCGGAGAAGGACTTGAGGTAGTCCTGGATCACCATCAGATCGCCGAACAGCGTTGCTTCGCTGATCTTCAGCGCCTTGCGCGAGTTGGGCAGCTTGAGCTGGTCGCCGACGTACTCCTCGAGGTCCTCGACACACGACTGCAATTCCGTACGCAGCACGGTGTCGTACTCGGCCTCGATCTGGCGAATCTGTTCGTGGGCGGCGCGCCGCTCCGCAGGCGTCATGTTGACCTTGCGCGAGAAGCGCTGGGCGCCGATGACGACGCCGTGCACTCCGGCAGGCAGCTTCAGTGAGACGTTTTTCACGTCTTCGCCGGCACGACCGAAGATCGCGTGAAGCAAGCGCTCTTCCGGAGTCAGTTCGGTTTTCGACTTGGGCGCGATCTTGCCGACCAGGATGTCGCTGGGACCGACCCGGGTGCCGATCTGGACGATGCCGTGCTCATCGAGATTGCGCAGCGCGCGCTCGCCGGCGTTGGGAATGTCACGGGTGAACTCTTCCTTGCCCAGCGTGGTCTCGCGGATCTCCGCCTCGAAGGAGTGGATGTGGATCGAGGTGAAGACGTCGTCCTTGACCAGGCGCTCGGAGACGACGATGGCGTCTTCGTAGTTGTAGCCCTCCCAGGACATGAAGGCGACCAGCAGGTTCTTGCCGATGGCGAGCTCGCCCTTGGAGGTCGACGGCCCGTCGGCCAGGATCTCGCCACGCTTAACCTTGTCGCCCACGCGCACCAGCGGGCGCTGGTTGAGGGCCGTGTGCTCGTTGGTGCCCTTGAACTTGCGCAGGTGATAGGGCTCGGCCTCTTCCTTCAGCTTGATGCGGTCGGCATCGACGTATTCGACCGTGCCGGCCTTGCGCGCCTTGACCACCCAGCCGGTGTTCTCGGCCACCGCGCGCTCCATGCCGGTGCACACCAGCGGCGGTTCGGTGGTGATCAGCGGCACCGCCTGGCGCTGCATGTTGGAGCCCATCAGCGCGCGGTTGGCGTCGTCGTGCTCGAGGAAGGGAATCAACGCCGCCGAGATGCCGAGGATCTGGCCGGGGTCGATGTCGAGGTACTCGACCTCGTCGACGTGCTTGAGGGTGAATTCGCCGTGGAAACGGCACATCACGTAATCGTTGGCGTCGGCCTCGAGCTTGCGCTTGGTCACCGGCGAGTCGGCCGGCGCAAAGATGCGCTCGTATTCCTCGTCGGCGCGCAGGAAGGCTACGTCTTCGAGCACCTTGCCTTTTTTCACCACCCGGTAAGGGGTGGTCAGGAAGCCGTAGTCGTCGACCACCGCGTACAGCGACAGCGAAGAAATCAGGCCGATGTTGGCGCCTTCCGGCGTTTCGATCGGGCACAGACGGCCGTAGTGCGAGATGTGCACATCGCGCTCCTGGAAGCCGGCGCGCTTGCGGTTGAGGCCGCCCGGGCCAAGCGCCGACAGACGGCGTTCGTGGGCCAGCTGCGACAAGGGGTTGGTCTGGTCGACCACCTGCGACAGTTCCCCGCGGGCGAAGAACTGCTCCACCGCGGTGGAGAAGGCCTTGGCATTGACCAGGCTGCGCGGGGTCAGCGTTTCGGTGTCGCTCTGCTGCGACATACGGTCGATCGCGGCGCGCGAGACCTTGAGCAGCCCCTTGCGGAACTCCTCGCCGGCGAGTTCGGCCAGGGTGCGCACGCGACGGTTGCCGAGGTGGTCGATGTCGTCGATCTCGCCGATGCCGGCGCGCAGGCCGAGCAGGTAACGCACCGCGTCGTAGATGTCTTCGGGCAGCAGCGTCGACGGACCCTTGTCGGCGTCGGACGGACGGTGGAACTTGCGGCTGATGCGGAAGCGGCCGACGCGGCCGAGGCTGTAGCGGCGGCTGTCGAAGAAGCGGTCATGGATGAGTTCGCGCGCCTTCTCGAGCTGGATCGGGTTGCCCGGACGCAGCTTGGCGTAGATCGCGGCGAGCGCCTCTTCGTGGGTGGAAGAGGTGTCCTCGCGCAGGGAATCGAGGATCAGCGGATCGTCCATCCATGGGTGGTCACCCTGGAACTTGGGATCGCGCGACAGAACTTCTACCGACTTCATGTCGGATTGGGCGATGCGTTCGGCGGCTTCGGCGCTGATCTCTTGACCGGGCTCAACCCACACCTCGCCGGTGCGGTTGTCACGGATCTGGCCGAGCGTGCGCTGGGTCTCAAGGACGTTGGCGAACTTGCCCTTCGAGGTCGAACCGCGTTTCAGCGCTTCGACCGGATAGAACAGGCGCAGGATGGCGTCGTCGGAACCCCACTCGGGCTTCAGCGCGCGCAGGAAGGTCAGCGCCGAGAACTTGCCCTGCTGGTCGATGCGCACCTGCAGGCTGCCCTTGCCGGAGACCAGCATTTCCACCCACGAACCGCGCTCGGGAATGACGCGTGCCGAGTGCAACTTCTTGTCGCCGACATGGATCTCGGCAGAAAAGTCGATGCCCGGCGAGCGGTGCAGCTGCGACACGATGACGCGCTCGGAGCCGTTGACGATGAACTCGCCGCCGCCCATCATCACCGGGATCTCGCCGAGATAGATCTCTTCTTCGATCATCTCGTCGCCTTTGCGCAGCGCCACCCGGACCCGCAGCGGGTAGGCGTAGCTGTACTTCAGCTCACGGCACTCGTCGGGGGTGTACCGCGGGCGCCCCAGGCTGTAACCGCGGTATTCGAGCGCCATGCTCTTGTCATGGCTCTCGATTGGGAAGGCCCCCTGGAACAGGGCATCCAGGCCAACCACCTTGCGGCGCTTGGCTGGAACCCCGATCTGGAGGAACTCGTGGTAGGAGCGGATCTGCAGATCCGAAAGACCGGGGAGAATCGAATCGTCCTTGAACTGGAACGAACGAAAATCCCGGATCTCAAAGTCAGCAATGGACTTAGCTTCGACGGTCATGGCCTGGCTTGCGGGAACGGTACACCGGGGGCCTATCAGCCCCTACCGCGCTAGGGCTGGAAAAGCCCCAGAGCGTAGCAGACAAACGCCCCTGAGACACGGAAATCCGCGTCTCGGGCACTTTGTGGACTGCTCCCGGAGCCGCCCGCAGAGGTGCGGGCAGTGCTCGGGAGTCCACACAGGGAAAGAAACAGCAACCGCCTAGCCGAGCTTGACGGTGGCTCCAGCTTCCTCGAGTTGCTTCTTGAGGTCTTCGGCCTCGTCCTTGCTGGCGCCTTCCTTGATCGCCTTGGGAGCGGACTCCACCAGGTCCTTGGCCTCTTTGAGACCCAGGCCTGTGATGGCACGGACGGCTTTGATGACGTTGATCTTCTTTTCGCCGATGGCGTCGAGAATGACGTCGAAAGAGGTTTTCTCCTCAGCGGCTTCGCCACCCCCATCGCCACCACCGGCGACGGCGACAGCAACAGGTGCAGCAGCGCTTACACCCCAACGCTCTTCCATGGCTTTGACCAGATTGGCGGCCTTGCCAATGGGAAGAGCATCGAGCTTCTGGAAGAGGTCCTCGAGGTCGGAGTCTAGTTCGACCGTGGCTTGGGTCTCTTCGGACATGGTTCTAATCCTGGAATTCTGACGGGTTTCGCGGGAAGCGGGAAAGCGGAAGCCGATGGCTTGCAGCGCCGACGGGCACTGGAATCAAGCGGCCTCCTCCTGGTCTGCCCGCGCCTGCAAGGCACGGGCGGTAGAAGCGCCGACCTCCTGAAGGAGGACAGCAAGCTGGCGGGCGGAACCCACCAGGGCGCCGCACATCATTGCGCGCAGCGTGTCGCGGTCGGGCATGCCGGCAATGCCGGCTGCCTCGGCAGCGTTCATGACGGAGCCGTCGAATAGGGCGCCGCGGTACTGGATCTTTTCCTCGTCCTTCTTGTCCTTTTTTGCCTTTTTGAAGGTCTCTTTGATCGCCTTGGCACCGCAGATCGTGGCCTCGGCATCGCCGACCAGCAGGGCCATATTGCCCGCCACCCAGGCGCTCTCGTCGAACTCAAGGCCGGCTTCGCGGAGCGCAACCCTGACCAGGCGGCGCTTGCCAAAGACCAGATCGGCGCCGGTGGTGCGCACGTTGTTGCGCATGTTCTGGGCCTCTTCGACCGACAATCCGTCGATCGACAACAGGACCACGCCGTCCTTTTCCTTCACCAGTTCGGTGTATTCCTGGACGATCCATTTGTTGATGGTGCTGACCATGGCTGTTTGCTCCGCTTGTGAGGCTCTGGGTACGAAGACCTAGTGGGAGTAGGCCACCTTCAGGCCCGGCCCCATCGTGGTGGAAACGGTGATATTCCTGAGATAGGCGCCGCGCGCCGCTGGCGGGCGCAGGGTCATGATGAAGTCGAGGAAGGCGGTGGCGTTTTCGGCCAGCTTGTGGCTGGAAAAGGACGCTTTGCCCACCGGCACGTGCACGTTGCCGCCGGAATCGACGCGGAACTCGACCTTGCCGGCCATGAACTCGGTGACCGCCTGGGCGGCGTTGGGAGTAACGGTTCCGGACTTGGGCGAGGGCATCTTGCCCTGCGGGCCCAGGGTGCGGCCGAGCTTGCCGACCACGCGCATCATCGCCGGGTGGGCGATGACGATGTCGAAGTCGGTCCAGCCGTCTTCGATTTTCTTGGCCAGTTCCTCGCCGCCAACCTCCATGGCGCCGGCTTCCTTGCAGGCGTCGGCGACCGCACCTTCGGCGAAGGCGATCACACGCACGGTTTTGCCCAGACCATGCGGCAGGCTGACCGCGCCGCGGACCATCTGGTCGGACTTGCGCGGATCGACGCCAAGGCGCACGGCGACTTCAACGGTCTGGTCGAATTTGGTCGGACGGCCGCTCTTCAGCAGCGTGACGGCCTCTTCAAGCGGGTACACCTGAAGGGGGTCAACGCGCTCGGCGATTTCACGGTAACGACGGCTACGCTTCATGGCAGGATTCCTGTGGCTCTGCTTTACGCAGGGTCAGCGGTTGACCTCGATGCCCATCGAACGGGCGGTTCCCTCGATGATCCGCATGGCGGCTTCCACCGACGCGGCGTTCAGGTCGGCCTGCTTGATCTCGGCGATCTCTTGCAGCTGCGCCGGCGTGACCGCACCGACGATTTCGGAGCCGACCACTCCCGAACCCTTTTCCAGGTTGGCGGCCTTGAGCAGCAGCACCGCTGCCGGCGGAGACTTGTACTCGAGGCTGAAGCTACGGTCCTTGTAGACCGTGATCACCACCGGGATGATCATGCCGCGCTTGTCGGCGGTGGCGTCGTTGAACTGCTTGACGAACTCGCCGATCGGCACACCGTGGGCGCCCAGGGCGGGGCCGACCGGAGGTGCCGGGGTGGCGGCGCCCGCAGGGCACTGCAACTTGATTTTTGCTTTGATTTCCTTTGCCATTTTGACCCTCCCACTCAGCGTGGTTCAGACGGGGGTGCCGCTGCCCGCAGGCGGCGGCGGGGCAGGCCGGTCTAGACCGGTTCGACCTGCCAGTGATCGATTTCGACGCTGGTGGCGCGACCGAAGATGGTAACCGAAATGTGCAGCAGGCCCTTGCCTTCGTCGACGTCTTCCACCGAACCGTCGAAACCTTCGAAGGGGCCCTCGGTGATCCGCACCAGGTCGCCGCGCTTGATGCGCACGTCCAGGCGCGGGGCGTCCTCGCTTTGCTCCATGCGCGAGAGGATTCCCTCGACTTCGTCGGGGGTCATCGGAGTGGGCTCCTTGCCGCCGCCGACGAAATCGCCGAAACCCTGGGTCTCGTGCAAGGCAAACCACACCGACTGGTCTTCCTGGTCCTCGGAGCCGGCTTCGCCAAGATCTGCCTGCAGCATCAGATAGCCGGGGTAAATTTTGCGGTTGACCACCTTCTTCTTGCCGCTTTTGATCTCGGCGATGCGCTCGACCGGAACCAGGATCTGCGGAATACGGTGCTCGAGCTTGTCGGCCTTGACCCGTTGGACCAGCCGCTCCCGCACCGAATCCTCGCGGTTCGTTGCGACGCGTACGACGTACCAGTCCAGTGCCATGACGATGCTTGAGCTTGGGTAGAAGAAGAGGAACCTAGTCCGCCCAGAGAATGGAGCGGAAGAAGGTGCCGAGGAGGAAGTCCGCAAGAGCCAGGAAGCCCATCAGCACGATCACCGTGCTGATCACCACGACGGAGGAGTTGGAGGCCTCTTTGAAGCTCGGCCAGGTGACCTTGTTGATCTCGGATTCGACTTCGATCAGGTGCTGGGCGGCCTTCTGCGCCGCAAGTTTCCTGATCAGCAGGTAGCTGCCGAGCAGGAAGACGGCCACTGTGATCAGCAGTGACGGACTGAGCCTCCAGCCGAGGATCGGCACCGCCGGGAAGCCGCTGAACAGCGACTGCTGCAAGCTGCCGATGCCGTCGAGAGTGCCGCGTAGCGCCATGCAGCCGAAGAACAGCACGGCCTCGCCGCCCCAGAAGGCGATCTGGCGGGCGTTGCGGCCTTCTTCAGGCTTGTAGCGGAACAGCATTGCGCTTGCAGTGGGTCCGGGACTGAAAAATCAGAGCTTGCGCTCTTTGTGAACGGTGTGGGTGCGGCAGAATCGGCAGAATTTCTTGCGCTCGATCTTGTACTCGGCGCGCTGCCTCTTGCCAGTTGTGTAGTTCCGGTTCGCGCACTCGGTGCAAGCGAGGTAAACGTGACGTTCCTTGTTTTTCATGGCCGGAAGGTTGAGGCAGTTTGGGCAGGAGCGTAATGCGGTGGAGCCGTAGGGAGCCCGCGTTGGGCTCCCTACGGCCTGGCCGCGATCAGGCGAGGATCTTGGCGACCACGCCGGCGCCGACGGTGCGCCCGCCTTCGCGGATTGCGAAGCGCAGCTGCTCGTCCATGGCGATCGGGGTGAGCAGCTCGACGATCATCTTGACGTTGTCACCAGGCATGACCATCTCGACGCCCTCGGGCAGCTCGATGTTGCCGGTCACGTCGGTGGTGCGGAAGT
The DNA here is from genome assembly GCA_021776925.1 of Planctomycetota bacterium. Classification (GTDB taxonomy): domain Bacteria; phylum Planctomycetota; class UBA1135; order UBA1135; family UBA1135; genus JAJFFB01. The sequence goes on from JAJFFB010000010.1 coordinate 25,855, forward strand.
AGAACTGCGGCCGGTAGCCGGTGAAGAACGGCTTGTGGCGGCCGCCCTCGCTCTTGTTGAGGATGTAGACCTCGGCCTCGAACTTGGTGTGCGGGGTGATCGACCCCGGCTTGGCCAGGACCTGACCGCGCTCGACCTCGTCCTTCTTGACGCCGCGCAGGAGCACGCCGACGTTGTCGCCGGCCTGGCCTTCGTTGAGGGTCTTCTGGAACATCTCGACCCCGGTGCAGGTGGTCTTCTTGGTCTCTTTGATGCCGACGATTTCGATCTCTTCGCCCATCTTGACGATGCCGGTCTCGATGCGGCCGGTCACCACGGTGCCGCGGCCCTCGATCGAGAACACGTCTTCGACCGGCATCAGGTAGTCCTTGTCGATTTCGCGCTTGGGCTGCGGGATGTAGTCGTCGACCGCGGCCATCAGCTCCTTGAGGCAGGTGAAGCGGTCATCCTCGATGTCCGCGCCTTCGGTGACGGCTTCGAGCGCCTTCAGCGCCGAGCCCTGGATCACCGGAAGGTCATCGCCGGGGAAGTCGTACTCGGAGAGCAGCTCGCGGATCTCCATTTCGACCAGCTCGATCAGCTCTTCGTCGTCGACCGCGTCGCACTTGTTCATGAACACGACCATGGCCGGCACGTTGACCTGCTTGGCCAGCAGGATGTGCTCCTTGGTCTGCGGCATCGGGCCGTCGGTCGCGGCGACCACCAGGATCGCGCCGTCCATCTGGGCGGCACCGGTGATCATGTTCTTGACGTAGTCCGCGTGCCCCGGGCAGTCGACGTGGGCGTAGTGACGGTTTTCGGTTTCGTACTCGACGTGGGCGGTCGAGATCGTGATGCCTCGGGCTTTTTCCTCGGGCGCCTTGTCGATCTGGTCGAAGGCCATCGCGGTCGAACCAGTGATCGAGGCGAGGTACCCGGTGATGGCCGCGGTGAGCGTGGTCTTGCCATGGTCGACGTGACCAATGGTGCCGACGTTCACGTGCGGTTTGGTGCGTTCAAAGACTTCCTTTGCCATTGGTCTATCCCCCTTGCGGGGCTTCCGGATCAGGCTGGGTCGAGCAGGTGGTTTGTAGGTGATGCCGGCTTGCCGGCGGCCCCGGCGTGTGCGCGGAGCATGGAGAGGGTTGGTGGACACGGGTCCACGGCGATCGCTGGAGCTGCTGTCGGGATTTGAACCCGAGACCTCTTCCTTACCAAGGAAGTGCTCTACCCCTGAGCTACAGCAGCGGGCTCCGCAGCGGCGGAACCAGGGATCGAATTGGAGCGGGTGATGGGAATCGAACCCACGTGACCAGCTTGGAAGGCTGGGGCTCTACCATTGAGCTACACCCGCAGAGGAAAGAACGCGACGAAAGGGACGCGAAGCGGCTTCGCGTTGAGTGAACTGGTGGGGAGAAGAGGATTCGAACCTCTGAAGGCTGAGCCAACGGATTTACAGTCCGTTCCGTTTGGCCACTTCGGTATCTCCCCGGGAAGCCGGCTGGCTTCACGGCGACCATCACAGCGCCAAAGAACCGTTCCCCCTCCCTGCCCCCTGAGAATGGAGCTAGCGAAGGGACTCGAACCCTTGACCGTCCGCTTACAAGGCGGAAGCTCTACCAACTGAGCTACGCTAGCCCGAAGCGCGGGCAAGAAATGGGCAGGACAGTTTAAAGATCCCCCATCCAGAGTCAACCAGAGGGCTTGGGAAAATTGCCCGATTTCCTAGCCGCGGCCGGAAATATCGTCGGGCCAGTCGGCCGGCGACTCGGTGCGGCCGAGTGCAGCATAGCGCTGGCGCATTTCAGCCAGAGTGAAACCGCCGAGGCGCGCGCGCAGCGCCGAGGCCGCCGTCAGGCAGCACACCGCCTGGCCCACCACCGCCGCCGCCTCGACGCTGCAAACGTCGCTTCGCTCGTAGGTTGCGCGGGTGTCGCCGGAATGGGCCAGATCGACCGAAGGGGCGCCATGGCGCAGCGTCGGGATCGGTTTCATGACCGCGCGCAGGATCACGCTCTGGCCGTTGCTGAGGCCGCCCTCGACGCCCCCACAGCGGTTGCTCAGGCGCTCCAGCCCGGCCCAGCCGGACCCCTGGCGGATGCCGTCGTGGTACTCGCTGCCGGGCACGCCGGCGCCGCCGAAGCCGAGGCCGATTTCGACCCCCTTGATCGCCGGAATCGAGGCCAGAGCCGCCAGAAAACGAGCATCGAGCCGGTCGACCGGCTGTTCCAGCCCGCCGAGGCCCGGCGGCAGGCCGTCGATCACCACCTCGAATACCCCGCCCAGCGAGTCGCCGCGCTCGCGCGCTGCGGTGATGGCCTCGGCCCAGCACTCCGCGCCGCGGCCGTCGTCGGCCACCCCGCCGACCTCGAGCACGCGGCCGCCAACCTCGATGTCGAACACCCCGAGGAGCTGGCGCGCGACCTCACCCAGTGCGGTGCGCGCCGCGGTCTCGCGGGCGCTGGCACGTTCCAGCACCGCGCGCACGTCGCGGCAGCGTGAGCGCAGCACCCCGGCGAGGTCGGCGTGACCGGGGCGCGGCGCTTTCAGGTTGGGCAGCTCGTCGATGCGGGTATCGCTATTGCCCACCGACAGCGCCAGCGGACTGCCCAGAGTGACCCCCTTCTTGAGCCCCGCCAGCACCTCGAGGTGGTCCTTTTCGAATCCGGCGCGCAGTCCGCGACCGGCGCCTTCCCAGCGCTTGCGCATGCCGCTACGCAGCGCCTCGAAGTCGAGCGGCAGACCCGCTGGCAGGCCCTCAAGCAGCGCCACCAGGCACGGCCCGTGGGACTCACCTGCGGTGCTCCAGCGCAGGCCGTCGGCGGCAGGACTCAGGGAATGGCTCATCAGAGGATTCTGGAAGGGAAAGGGCGCACGCCTCAGCCGGCACCCAATTGCTTGAGGCGCTCCACCAGCTGGTCGACCGCGAAAGGTTTGGCCAGGACCCCGGCGAAACCGGGGCAGGCGTGCAGAGCATCGAGGGCCGGATCGTCGGGGGTGCCGGTCAACATCAGGAAGGGGCGTAACAGGCCGAGGCCCTGCCAGCGCTGCACCAGGGTGACGCCCGAGTGGCCGCCGCCGAGGTTCAGGTCGAGCAGCATCTGGTCGGCGTGGCCTGCGCGCAGGTGCTGCTCGGCCTCTTCGGCGGTGGCCGCCGCCAGCGGTTGCAAACCCCCCTGGCGCAAAGCCAGCACCAGCATTTCGCGCATCGCGCGATCGTTGTCGAGGATCAGGACTTGGCTCATCGCCGGCGGCATCACGGGTCGTCCCCAGGCGGGGGCTCGACCCAGGTGATTTCACGCCACGGCAGCTCGATGGACAAGTTGCCGCCACGCAGCTTCAGAGTCTGACGCTGGCGCAGGATCTTTTCCACTCGCAGGCGGTCGCGCAGCCGCGGCACGTAGACCACGTCGCCCTTCTTCAGCCCTTTGAGGAAGTCCTCCCAGCGCCGCCCGAGCTCGCTGGCCTCGATCTGCTGTTGCAGATCGGCGAGAAAGGCGCGCAGACGGTCCTGTTCCGCCCGCGCCAGGCCCGCAGCCAGGCTGGCGGCGTGCTCGTGGATGCGGCCGAGGAGGCCGCGGCGCAGCTGCAGGAAGGCCTCCTCGGCTTCGTTCTCGCGCAGCGTGGCGCGGTGGCGCGACAACTCCTCGTCCTCCTCGACCCGTCGGCGGCTCTGCCGCGCCTGTTGTTCGTGGGCCTCGGCGCGCTCGCGCAGCACCTCGGCGTCGCGGCGCACCCGGCCGACGTGCACCAGCAGGTCCTCGGCGCCGTCGCCGCGCCGCGCCAGCGCACGCGCGCGGTCGAGCAGCCCGTCGGGCAGCGGGAAGTGCTCGGCGACCTCGATCGCGTGGGATGCGCCGGGCACCCCCACCATCAGGCGGAAGCTGGGTGCAAGGGTGGCGGGATCGAATTCCATCGACGCGTTCTCGGCGCGGCCGACGTCGAGCGAGAACAGCTTCAACTGGCCGAGGTGGGTATTGGCGATGGTCAGCGCGCCCCGCGCGAGGAGGTGTTCGAGCACCGCCTGGCCGATCGCCGCGCCCTCTTCCGGGTCGGTGCCGGTGCCGAGTTCATCGAGCAGCACCAGGGTGCCGGGCTGCACCGCCGCCAGGATCTGGACGATGCGCTGCAGGTGGCCGCTGAAGGTGGACAGGCTGCTTTCCAGCGACTGCTGGTCGCCGATGTCGGCCATCAGACCGCTCAATAGCGGCAGCTGCGATCCCTCGCCGGCGCTCACCGGCAGACCGCAACAGGCCAGCGCGGCGAGCAGCCCGACGGTTTTCAGGACCACGGTCTTGCCGCCGGTGTTGGGCCCGGTGACCACCAGCAGGTCGTAGTCCTCGCCCAGCGCCAGGCTCAGGCTTTCGGTCGCCGCAGCGCCGAGCTGACGCAGCAGCAGCGGGTGGCGTGCCGCGCGCAGCTTGAGGCGGCCGTGCAGCAGTTCCGGGTAGACCGCGTCGGTCTCGGCGGCCCAGCGGGCGCAGGCGAAGGCCAGATCGGCGTGGGCCAGCAGCCGCTCGCCGAGAATCAGGTCGTGGCGCTGGTCGAGCACCGCGCGGGTCAGTGCGGTCAGCACCTCTTCCTCGAGGCGCCGCTCGAGGGCGCGCGCCTCGCTGATCTGGTTGGAGAGCTCGAGGATTTCGCCGGGTTCGATGAACAGCGTGTCGCCGCTGTGCGAACGATCGTGCACCACGCCGCGCGCGCGGCCGGCCTCGGTGGCCTTGACCGCGAGCAGCAGGCGGTCGCCACGCTGTACCGGCAGGCGCTGGCGCAGGGCCCCGCGACGGTGCAGCTGCACCGCAAGTTCCTCGATGCGGCGTGCGCGGCGCTCGCTGACCCGGCGCACGGTCTTGCGCACCCCGCCGAGCTGCGCATGCGCCTGGTCGAGGATCTCCCCGCGGCGACCGAGGCTGGCGCGCAGCTGCTCGCGTAGCGCGCGGCAGTCGGGTGCGGCCAGCAGCGCGCGCGCCAGTTCTGGCCACTGCGGATGCGCCGCCGCCCATCCGGCCAGCAGGCGCACCAGGTCGAGGTGGTCGGCCAGCGCCAGCAGTTCCTCGCCCTCGAGCAGGCGCTTGGCGGCCCAGGCGGCGAGATCCTCGACGTCGGCGCTGCCGGCGAAGCCGGGCATTTCTTCGGCGCGCAGCGCATTGAGAGCCTCCTGGCCGCGGCGGCGGCGCTGCTCGCGCGCTTCCGGGTCCATGTGCGGCGTGGCCTCCAGCAGGCGGCGGCGGCCGCGCGGGGTCGAAGCCTTGTGCGCCATCCATCCCAGGACCTCGAGCAGGTCCAGCGCCTCGAGCGCGTCCGCCGGGAAACTGGGCGGCAGATCGCTGTCAGCGCTGGCGTCGGCCTTCGACGGCGGATCGCCCGGCGGTTCCGCCGTGGGTTCGGGCGGCGGCGCGGAAGAGGAACGGGACATGAGGACGCGACTGGGAATCCGACGCTGCGGCAGCCTAGAATCTCCTCTCCATGGACGCATCCCTGAAAAGCAGGATCCGCCCCTCCGAGGTGCTGGACGACATCATCCAGGGCATCGGCGGAACCCCGCTGGTGCGCCTGCCGCGCGCTTTCGACCCGACGGTGGATTGCGCGGTCCTGCTCAAGATCGAGGCGCTGAATCCGACCGGGTGCGTCAAGTCGCGCATCGCCGCCCTGATGGTCGAACGCGCCGAGGCCAGCGGTGAATTGCGCCCCGGCAGCACCATCATCGAATGCACCTCGGGCAACACCGGCGTCGGCCTGTGCCTGGTCGCAGCGGTCAAGGGCTACCGCGCGATCATGGTCATGCCCGACAAGATGAGCCAGGAAAAGGTCGACATGCTCAAGGCGTATGGCGCCGAGGTGGTGCTGACGCCGTCCGACCTCGGCCCCGAGCATCCGCAGCACTATTTGAATGTGGCCGAGCGCCTGACCGCGTCGACGCCGGGCGCCTGGCACTCGAACCAGTTCTGCAATCCGGCCAATCCCGACGCCCACTTCCACACCACCGGCCCCGAGATCTGGCAGGCCTGCGACGGCCGCGTCGATCTCTTTGTCGGCGGGTGCGGAACCGGCGGCACGGTGCACGGCACGGCGCGTTTCCTCAAACAGCAGGATCCCGCGGTTCGGATTCTTGCGGTCGACCCGCCTGGATCGGTCTACGCCCACTATTGGGCCACCGGCGAGCTGCCGCCGACCGGCAGCTACGCGGTCGAGGGGGTTGGCGACGACATGATTCCGGATACCTGGAACCGTGAGCTGATCGACGCCTACGAAGTGGTCGAGGACCGCGACTCCTTCGCCATGACGCGGCGCCTGGCCGCCGAGGCCGGCCTCTTCGTCGGCGGTTCTTCGGGTATGGCGCTGTGCGCCGCTCTGCGCCACGCGCGCCAGCTGCCGGAGAGCGCTCGCGTGGTGGTGCTGCTGCCCGACTCGGGCAACCGTTACCTGTCCAAGGTCTACTCTGACGACTGGCTCGCCGATGGCGGCTTCACCGACGGCAGCCCGCGCGCCACTGCCACCATCGCCGCTCTGGCGCGCACCCGCGCGCGCGCCGTGGTCGGCGTCGACGAGGATCTTGCGATCGCGCACAAGCACCGCAGCGAACGCAACGTGCATCCGCTGCCGGTGGTCGTCGGCGACTGTTTCGATCCCGCGGCCGAGGTCGTTGGCATCCTCGACGAGGAGCGCCTGCGCCGGCATCTGGTCGAAGGCACCGATCTTGCTGGTATGCGCGTCGGCAAGTGCATGGCGCCACCGCCGCCGGTGCTGGGTCCGGAACAGCCGTGGCAGGACCTCAGCGACGCGCTCGACGAGTATCCTGCGGTGCTGCTGCGTGACGCCACCGGCCTGGTCGGCTTCACCCGCGCCGACCTGCTGCGCAGCCTCCCCCGCCTGCGCCCCTGAACGCCGCGGATCTGATCGAGCGACGACCGCCCCCCAAGGCCTGAACCCCTGAAGACAAAATGAAGCATCCCCATGGACCCGGTACGCGCGCGGTGCACGCCGGCTGGCAGCCCGAGGAAAAGACCGGCGCGGTCATGCCGCCGATCTACATGACCAGCACCTACGTGCAGGACGCGCCCGGACAACCACGCGAGGGCTTCGAGTACAGCCGCACGCAGAACATCACCCGCTTCGCGCTGCAGGACGCGCTGGCCGACTTGGAAGGTGGCGCCTGCGCCTTCACCATGACCTCGGGCATGGCCGCGATCCACACCCTGCTGCTGACCCTGAAGCCGGGCGACCGGGTGGTCGCGGGTTGCGATCTTTATGGCGGAACGCATCGGCTTTTCACCCGCATCGAGGCGCGTTTTGGGCTGCAATTCGATTTCATCGACACCGCCGATGAAGCGGCGTTGGCAGCACTTCCGGCCGACACCCGTCTGCTCTATCTGGAAACGCCGAGCAATCCGCTGCTGTCGATCACGCCGTTGGAACAGGCGATTGCAGCCGCCGCGCGGGTCGGGGCCGAGGTCGCGGTCGACAACACCTTCGCCACGCCGATGCTGCAGCAGCCGCTGCGCCTCGGGGCCGATTACGTGATCCACTCGACCACCAAATACGTCTCCGGCCACAGCGACGTCGTTGGCGGTGCGCTGGTCGCGCGCGACGAAGCACGCAAGGAGGACCTGTGGTTCCACCAGAACTCGGCCGGCACGGTCAACTCCCCCTTCGACGCCTTCCTCACCCTGCGCGGCCTGCGCACGCTGCATCTGCGCATGCAGCGTCATTGCGAGAACGCGCGTCTGCTCGCCGATTTCCTCACCGCGCACGACAAGGTCGAACGGGTGATCTTCCCCGGCCTGCCCAGCCACCCCGGTCACGCCATCGCGCGCGAGCAGATGAGCGACTTCGGCGGCATGGTGTGTTTCGAGTTGCCCGGCGGCGTCCCACAAGCCACCGCGTTGGTGCAGGCGACCGAGCTCTTCGCCCTGGCCGAATCGCTCGGCGGCGTCGAATCGCTGATCGAACTGCCGGTGCCGATGACCCACGCCTCGGTGCCGGCCGAACACCGCCGCGCCATCGGCATCAACGACGGCCTGGTACGCCTGTCGGTCGGCGTCGAAGACGGCGAAGACCTGCGCCGCGACCTCGAGTCCGCCCTGGCGTCGGTCTGATCCAATCGGAAATGGTTTTAGTCTGATCCGACGCGCGGGCCTTCTTGCCTGAATCAAAATCGCCGGCTCAGTCTGGCGTCGGGTGGCGCGCCCAGCGTCGATCCAGTTGATCGAGAAGGAAATGTTGGCCCACCAATAGTACGGAGGCCAAGGCCCACCATCCGAGCGCCTCCATGAGGGCCTTCATGCAATGGTAGCCGGCGCCCAAGGCCCAGAAATTGAGGTCCCAGAACCGAACCAGGCCCAGCAGCGCACCCACCGTGCACCAACTCCAGGCGATCACTGGGACCGAAATCGGAACCAGCAACAACAGCGTCCACGGCCTCAGGCGAGCGAAGCGCCGCCCATAGCAAAACAGCCCCATGCTGACCAGCCCGCCAGCCAGGCAACCCTGAACGATTTCGAATCCGTCCAGGATCCCTGCCAGCGGCGAGCAGGCAATGAGGCCCCCAGCCCACAAAACCCCGAGCACAGCGGCAACCGCATCGATCATCCTGGATCTGAGGCGACCTTCCGGGCTCCTATTCACGGCGACCAGGGTACTCCCGGTGCAAGCGAGTCATTTCCAGAGCGGAGTGGTTCCAATCTCGTGCAGCTAGGCTCACCTCAACAGAAACGATTTTTAATTGCAGGAAAAACCACTGTATTGTATTATTTCAAGCATTATGAAAACCCTACAGGACCTCCGGCTCCTGAGCGGGCTCAGCCTGGCTCAGGGTGGGGTTTTTAGCACCGCAGACCTGAGAACCGCCCTCGCCGACCCGCATCCAGCTGCCTTTGGCCGCAGGGTACGCTACCTCATCGAGCAGGAGGTGTTGTTCCGCTTTACCCGCGGCTTTTACGTTTTGGCGGATTTCGAACTGCCGGTCCTTAGCCAGCGCATCGCCCGCGACGCGGTGATCAGCCTGGAGTCGGTCCTGGCCGCGGACCTGGTCATCGGCACCGACCCCAAACGGCGCCTGGTGGCGACCCGAAGTGGGCGGCCCGGCCTCTATTCCGGCTTGGGTTACGAGATCGAACATCTCAGCCTTGCCCCGCACTTGTCCTTCGGCTTCAGGATTGTGGACGGCATCCGCTACGCGGAGCGGGAAAAAGCCGTACTCGACGTTCTCTATTTCCACTTACGTGGAAGGCGCGCGGCCTTCGACCTCTATTCCGACCTCAATCTGCACAAACTGGATTTGGACCGCGCCCACGCTTTCCTGCAACGTTACCGCAACCCCAAGTTCGTCACCTTTGCCGAGCGAGTCCTCGGCCTGTCATGACCGATCCGATTCCAAGGCCCGCCACGACCGAAGCCGTTTTCCTCTGGATCATGCACCGCTTCGCCGAGGTCTTTAGCGACCACGCAATCCTCAAGGGCGGCATGGCGATGCGCCTGATGGACAGTCCGCGATCGACCACGGACATCGATTATGTTTTTGTCCCATACGCCTCCAAAAAGGACATCCAAAACAAGATCGGACAAGTCCTCGCCGAGATCGAAGGCGCCGACGTACGCCTGGAACTGCACTCCAAGAAGCTGCGCGCCGAGATCACGATCGATCAGGCGGCGATTCAATTGGAAGCCAATGTGGCCCAGGTGTGTAACGGGATACCCATGTCGACCGGTGGCTTTGCCCGCAGTCTCGGCCAGCCACCCCGAATCGTACGCATCATGAGTCTGGACTGGGCCCTTGCCCACAAACTCGCGGCCTGGAACGAACGGCGCCTGCTGCGTGACCTCTACGATTGCTACTTCTATTCCGCTCGCCTTGGTGAAACGCCGGCCGACGAAGTGCTCGATTCCCGCCTGGCCCGAGTGGAGTCCAGGATTCCTCGACTCGCGCGACTCAAATGCATGAGCCGGACCGAACTCGCAACCGAACTTCGTGCCGAGGCCAGCGCGCTCACTCAAGAACGTTTGCACACCGAATTGGGCGCTTTGCTTCCTGCGGAGGAGCTTGCCGGCTTGGCGGCGCGGATCAAGGCTGCGGTAGTCAGGATCGCAGAGAGACTGGAATCAGGTCTTTGACGCCAGAATATGCGGAGTTGGTCGCGCAGGGGCGGAATGACTTTGTCCACATCTGTTAGCAACCGCTCAGCCTTGCCAGGCTGGCAACGCGGAAGCCAGAGGAATCGGTTGGATTCAGTGCCAGAGGAGATCTTGGTATCGTTCGGCGGTCTGGGCTTGTTCAGCATTGCCGCTGTGGACCAGGATTTTTACCTGACCGGTGACCGCTTCGCCACGTTTCAGGCGGAAGGGTATGCCGCTGAGTTCATCCGGGCGACGGGGGCCGAAGGTGCCGTACTCACGGGTCAGCCATTTGCGCGCCTTGCCGTCATCCGGTGTGAAAACCGTCAAGCCTTCGGTAAGGCCTTGGACGGTGTTCGAATAATCGACCCACAACGCATGCTTTTCGTTGGTGGCCTCCTGACCCCGCCGACCCTGGTCATCAACGATGGTCCCGCCTTGCTCACCGCTGAACGACGGATCCATGCGTAGATAGGGCCAGGCGTAGTGCACCCAGTCGCTATGGAATTTCACTTCTCCGTATTCAGCGCGTAGCTCCCAGGCCAAGTTCAGCATGTACTCGGAATTCCCGAGATCCAGGAGTTCGAACGTCCAGCTCTGCGCGAGCACCGGGTTGCCGCCGGCGATCCAGGTCAGTTCGGCCCTGGCGGTGCCGACACCCTTGCCGCTGGAGATCGAGGAGAAACTGTCGTGGCGAATGAAACTGTGGTGCCCTAGTTGCGGCTGTTCCGCGTCGTGCAGGTTTTTCCATTGGTGATAGAAATCGGTGATCGGCCCATCTTCCAATTGCACCCTGTCCACGATCCACAACGAACGGTGATGAGGAAAGGGCTGTGGATGCTGGACCAGCAAGGACTTTCCGGATGGGCTGCGCAGCGGCCAGATGTGGGGAATGGCCAGCCGTTGATTGAACTGATAAACGCAGGCCTCGCGCCCACCGATCGAAAAGCTCAAGGTGGCGGCCTGAGGATCCTCGATAACGCTGACCTCGCTGCGATCGAGGGCGCCTGGTGCGGCGCAGCCGACCACTCCGAACAAGACCAGAGTGCCCAGGAAGGGGCTTCGGATCACAGTTCCCACGGTGAACGGCGCTGGAAATCCAACAGAGCGTTGGCTTCGTGATCCCCGGGGAAGGTCTCGGTCACCGGATCCCACTTGAGCTTGCGCTCCAGTTTCATGGCGATATGGGTGATCACACAGAGGCTGTTCGAGCGATGGCCGACTTCCACCGGACAGATAGGCTCCTTGCGGCTGCGCACACATTCAAGGAAGTTGCGGTAATGATCGTTGCTGACGTAGAGCTGTGTCTCGTCGGCGCCGATCTGTTCCCGCAGAATGGAAGCAGGACCTGCCTCAATTCCTCCGCGACGAACGAACAACCAGCCTTCACTGCCCAGGAAAGTCACTCCGGCTTGGGGGTCGGTGCGCTGAATCAACTGCACACCATCGGCCCAGCGCCCCTGAGCTTGGAAGCTGGTATGCACGTCGAACAAACCTCTTTGCGGGAAGTCCGCCTTGGCCTGGATTTCGGTAAGGCCCGAATCCCGGTCGCTGCCGTGCGCCCATTGAGCGATGTCGTTCATGTGCGAACCCCAGCCGGTGATCATGCCTCGTGTGTAGCCCTCGCGCTGCAGCCAACCCGGCCGCCCATAACCCTGGCGCGGATGAACCCCCTGTTCGGCGTAGGCACGCACCGCGGTCGGGCCCATCCAAAGATCGTGGTCGAAGTCATCGGGTTTGGCGGCTGCGGTGGTGTCGGCACGGCCGTGGTCTGGCGGCAACCACACCTCGATTCTCTTCAATTTGCCCAAGCGTCCATTGCGCACCAACTCGACCGCCTGGCGGAATCGGGCGTCCGAACGCTGCTGCGATCCGGTCTGCAGGATGACTCCGTTGGCACGTACCGCCTGCACCAGTTTCTGGCCTTCGGCGATGGTCAGGGTGATGGGCTTTTGGATGTAGATGTCCTTTTTCGCCTTGGCAGCGGCCACCCCATTTCCGGCGTGCCAGAAATCGGGGGTCGAAATGGTGACCGCATCGATGTCCTCACGGGCCAGCAAACGGCGGAAATCGGAGTAGGCGTCGACCTCGATCGCAGGTCCGCCTGGGAGCTTGTCGGCATAGCGCTTTTCCACGTCGGCTTTGGCGAAAGCGGCACGCTGACCATCGGGGTCGCATACCGCGACGATGCGGGCGTTCAGGTCTTGCGCCAGGCCGCGGGACAAGAGGCTGCGCATATCCCCCAGGCCCATGCGGCCGACACCGATGCAGCCGATGCGCACCGCGTTGTTGGGGCTGGCGAAGGAAGGCAACCGGCCGGGCCAGCTCAGTGGAGCAATCGCCGCAGCCCCGTACTTCAAAGCGGTTCGTCGGGAAATGGAGTGGTTCATGGGGAAGAAGCTTTCAGTTGTTGCAGGGTCTGCGAACCCCAGCGACCCGGGTGGATGAAAACCCGGTAGCGCAGCCGGAAACTCTGGCCGCGGCTCATTTCGGTGGCACCGTAGCACAGGACCGCCGGGGTGAAGAAACTCATTTCCTCCGAGCGGATGACGTACCACGGACTCGGAGCATTGAGGTTCTGCGGGTGCGCGCTCACCGCGATCCCGACCTCCTTGCCGTCCAGGAATCCGCTGTAGTCAAGGGCGGAATGACGACCGCGATAGCGGTTTTGCGGGTTGAAGGAAACCGGGCCAGCGTTGCTCGCGGCGGAACGCTGGGAAAAATTCTGCAGGCGCAGGGAAAGCCCCGCATAGCCGCCATAAGCCTGGCCACCGGCTTCACCCGGCAAGGGAGTGCGGTCGAGCACGACTGTTTCGGCCAAGGCGGTGAAGTCGGCCTGCCAGTCAATCACGTAGGAACCGTCGGCTTTGGGAGGGCCGACCTCGATCACACGGCGTTCGCTGAGCACCGCGTCGCCATCGGCGGGTGCGTACAGCAGGTCCATTTGCACCCGCGCACCGAAGTCCGGCCGCGCTTGCACCACAACCTGGCGCCAACGGGTGCGGCCGATCGGATGATCCGAACCAGCAGCGTTCTCCCAATAGTTCACCCCGTTGATGTACTTCCAGCAGAACCACAGGCCGTGGTGCCACGGGTGGTCGGCCGGCGCGTCGCGAGTCAGGGCGGGCGACCCAGGAAGGGCGAGCGGATGGAAGTAGCTATGCGCGTTCTCAGGATCCAGATGGAGTTGCCAGAGTTCCTTTCCCAGTGCCCAAAGAGCAAGGGACTTTCCAGGCACCTGGCGCCATTCCAGTCGCAGTGGCTGGGCCTCGGTGGTTGCATGTCGAGGCGGTTTTGCGGCTTCGGCAGCGGTTCTCGCGACCAGGTCGGCGAGCTTGTCTTCGTCGATCTTCACCCCGAGACCTGGGCCGCTGGGGGGCACCATGGTGCCATTTCGAACCTCCAAGGGCTGCTGGAGCAGACTCTCGGTCAGGAATTGCGGCCCATTCAGAGCGGCGGGTCGTTGCAAGCCGTAGGCGCCGTACAGCAGCAGCGTCGCAGCCAGGGAGACATCGGGATCGGTCAAACCACTGCCCAGCCACATCAACCCCTGTTGTTCCAGCAGCTCGATCTGTCGACGGGCGGAAAGCAGGCCGCCACAACGTGAGGGTTTCATCGCCACCCCGTCCAACATGCCCAGGCGGATGAACTCCTGGAGTTCGACCGGCGAAACGATGCCTTCGTCCATCAGGATCGGCAACGCCCCTTGCTGTTTGAGGGCTTGGTAACCCTGGATGCGATTGGGCTTGAGCGGTGCCTCAAGGACGTCGACCCCGGCATCGGCAAGTTTGGGGGCGATCGCCAGGGCGACCTCGGTCGAGTAACCCCCGTTGGCGTCGGCCCACAAGAAGGCCTCAGGAGCCAGTGCGCGCACCTGTTGAGCCACGGCCAGATCGACCTCGGGGTCAGGTGCCACCTTGAGATTGAAATCGCGATAGCCCCGAGCGAGCCCCGCTTCCACCAGAGCTGCCGTTTCGTCGGGGGTACGCGGATTGACGGTCCACGACAGATGCAGTGGATTGTCCGCGGTGCGCCCCCAGAGTTTCGCCACCGATTTGTCGGCAATCTTGCCCGCCAGGTCATGCAGGGCCAGGTCGATGCCGGCTCGCGCAATCGGCATACCAATGGAAAAACCGCTGGCGACCGTCCCGCTCATGAGCTTGTGCGCGCCCTGAAGGTCAAGTGGATCGCTTCCCAGCAGAACCGGCGCAAAATACTCACGCAAAACCAGGGCAACGGTTTCGAGGGTTTCATAGCTCCAGCGGGCGATGGGGACACTCTGGCCCCAACCGACCAGCCCATCCTGGGTGGTCATCTTCACCAGCACCGCAGCTCGGCCTTTGGCTCCGTGCGGGCCAGTGAAAAATTTGAAGTGACCGGCCATGGCGTAGCGGAGGGCATACACCTCAATCCGCTCGATGCGGGAACTCCTGCCCGCTGCCCACAGATGGCTGGGGGCCCATAGCGCAGGCAAACCGATGACTCCGCAGAGTCGCAAAAAGCCGCGGCGGCTTGAGGGGGAGCTTTCAAACATGAAGCGAAGGGGGTCCTGTCGTTCGATTTCCAATTCCATGGTAGTGGGTGGAAACCGCGGCGCAAATGGGCAGCGAATGGGGTGCCGGTCCGATGACTCTCGAGAATGGAATCCTCAGGTTGGCAATCCATGGAATTGAGGGCAATGCGATGGTGTGTCCTGGCCAGGAGGCCGATGCCGTCCGTTGCGCACGACCTCGATCAAACCTGGAACCCCTTCCCCCCCCTCAGCCATCCACAATGACTTTCTCGGCAGCATGGATCCTTCTTGCACTGGCCCCTGGGCTACAGGGCGACCCGGCCAAAGACCTGCGCAGCAAGGACCACGCCGTCCGCCTGCAGGCCATCGAAGCGCTGACTGCAGCGCAGCCTGAAGGCGCCACCAAACTGCTGATCGCCACGCTGAAGGACCCTGATTGGGAAGTGCAGGAGGCCGCGTTGACCGCGCTCGGCAAGGTCGGCGGCAAGGGCGCCGACAAGAAGCTGCTCAACCTGGCTCTGCATGCCCCCTCGGCGCGCCACCGCAGCAGCGCGGCCCAAGCTCTGGCCGAGGCCTTCGGCGCCGCGGGCTGGGTCGCCTTGGACAAGAAGCTCGGCGGCAAGACCGCGCTGGCCGCCGCCGAGGCGGCGGCCGCCTTTGCGGCATGGAACGGGCGAATTGAATTGGACGGGTTGGAGAAACTGCTGCGCTCCAAGGAGACCGCAGTGCGGCGCGCCGCAGCCACCGCACTGGTAGTCCTGGATGCCGAGCGCACAGCGCGCCTCAAGGCTCTATGGCCGGACGCCGGTGTCTGGTCACGCTGCGAAATGCTGGACGCCCTGAGCGGCTGCGGCGATGCCGCGCTGGTGCCGGTGGCCCTGGATCTGCTCCGCGACAGCGACATTCCCGACGTGGTGGAACGCCGTGCGCGCAAGCTGCTGACTTCGCTCGGGACGGTGAGCGGCAAGGCGGTTATGGCCGCGGTCCGCCAGGGTGGCGGCGAACACGGGCAGGCCGCGCGCGTGCGGCTGCTCGCCGATCTGGTCGACGCCGGGTCGATCCAGCCCGCGGACGCGCTCGGTCCTTTGTTCAGCGCGGCCCAGACCTCGGCGCCCCCGGCGCGCGCGGCCATCGCCGGCGCCCTGATCTCCATTTGCCGCGCAGGGACGAACGCGGAGCAAAGCGCGGCCGCGGAATGGCTGGCGCAGCAGGTGCGCGCCGAAACTGACCGCGCCGCGCGCGGCACCGCGCTGCGCAGCCTGGCCGAGGTACGCAAGCTTGCGGTGAAAGCGGCCGCCGACCAGGGAGCGGGTGTCAACGTCAACCAACCCGCTGACCAGGAAGCGGGTGTGGACGTCAATCAGGCAGACCAGGAGGCCGATGCGCAGACCATCGCGATGCAGGGACTGATCCATGCGCTTTTGCACGATCCATCCCCGCGCAACCGCGAAGACGCCGCGGTGGCTTTGGCGATCAAGGGGCAGCCGTCGGCGGTCGAAGCCCTGCTTGAGGGAATCCAGGACCAGAGTCCGTGGGTGCAGGTGGTCGCCGCGGTGTCGCTGGGCATGACCCGCAACGCGCGCGCGGTCGAGGCGCTGGCCGAAATGACGCGTGCGGAAGACTGGCGCCTGCGCGGCGCCGCAGTGATTGGTCTGCAACGCACCTATCTCAAGGCAGCGGTGCCGCCGATCATCCTGGCGTTGGAAGATGCCGACCCTACGGTACGCCGAACTGCGCACGAAACCCTGATCCGCATCGCCAAGCAGAACCGCGAAGCCGAGGTCGAGCCGTGGCAGCAATGGTGGGCGCAGGTCGAACGCTCGATCCAGCTGTTCGATCCGCAGGAACTCGAAGCGCGGCGCAAGAAGTACGGCTACGGCGGCCCCGCCGACCGCGACACCGGCACGCTCTTCGACGGCTTCGACGTGGTCGTCCTGCTGAGTCGCGGCGACCACATCGAGCACGTGCTCGACAAACTCGGCGTCCACCACCGCACCACCGCCTACGGCCAGCTGCCTGAGACCGAACTGCACCCGCACGCGGTGTGCGTGGTCAACTGCACCGGCGAGATCGACGCCAGCGACGTCCGCCGCCTGGGCTGGTTCGTGCGTACCGGCGGCTCCCTGCTCGGATCGTGCTGGACGCTGTCGATGACGATCCAGCGCGTCTTCCCCGGCGTGTTGCGCAAGCTGCCGACCCAGGGCGAGGTCATGGACGACGTGCTCGCCGCCCCGTGTGAGGTCGACAGCCCCTACCTGCGCGGGGTCTTCCCGCCCGGCTGCGAGCCAAGGTACGCGCTGGTCGGCGCGCACCTGATCGAGGTGCTCGACTATGAGCGCAGCGAGGTGCTGGTCGACAGTCCCGAGTGCGCCGAGAACTGGGGCGAGGGCAACCTGGCGGCGTGGTTCCCGGCCGGCCACGGCATCATTCTCGATTCGGTCAACCACTTCGAAGAACAGGGGTTGCTGCACGCGACCCATCTGAAGAAGCGCGAGGATCGTCAGGCTTATGCCATCGACCACCTCGGCCTGCGCTACGACCAGTTACGCGAGATCGCCAAAGAGAAGTTCTGGAACAAGACTTCGCAGGCGGCCAGGGAAGTGCTCGACCTGTCGGTGTTCCGCATCCTCACCAACTTCGTGCGCGAAAAGCGCATTGCCGCGAACTAGTCGGCGGCGGGCCAGCTCGGCGCGGAGTCGTTGCTGGACGGGGTCGCGGGTTTGGTTGCGGCAGCGCCGGGGCCGCCCTCGACGCGTTTCTTGAGCACGTTTCCGACCTTGAACTTGACCACCCGTTTGGGCGGCACGGTGACCTTTTGCAGAGTCTTCGGATTCTGCGCGATACGACCGGGGCGCGAGCGCACGTCGAAGACACCGAACTTGCGGAACTCCAGCCGATTGCCGCGAACCAGTTCGCCAGCGACCTCGTCGAGGAAGCGTTGAATAATGTCTCTGACCAGGACCTTGGTCTGTCCGGTCTGGTCGGCAATCCTCTGCACCAGCTCACGTTTGGTGACGGTTTCGGATCTGGGGGTTTCCATGCTGGGCTCC
This sequence comes from Planctomycetota bacterium, assembly GCA_021776925.1. Classification (GTDB taxonomy): domain Bacteria; phylum Planctomycetota; class UBA1135; order UBA1135; family UBA1135; genus JAJFFB01. The sequence continues at coordinate 43,507 of JAJFFB010000010.1, forward strand.
GCTCTGGTCCGGCTCGGCGCCGGGTTGTACATGCTTGCAGGCAGGGAACTTGGGACCAATGGCCCACGCTTCCTCAATGCTCATAGCCTACCTCAAGAATGTAGCTGGCGGGCCCGTGGTTTCTCAAATCCAACCACATCTCGGCGCCAAAAACTCCTTCCTGCACAGGGACTTGCAGCCGCCGCAGGGCGTCGGCGAAGACCGAAACAAGCTTTTTTGCTTGTTCGGGCGCCAGGGCCCGGTCGAATCCGGGGCGATTGCCCTTGTTGGTCTGGGCCGCCAGGGTGAATTGCGGGACCACTAGGACTGCGCCCCCGACCGCACGCACGTCCAGATTGGTGCGTCCGTCGGCGTCGGCGAAGACGCGATAGCGCGCCACTTTTTCGGCCAGGCGCAACGCCTCGCCTTCGCCATCGTCGCGTAGGCAGCCAAGCAGCACCACCAGACCGGTCTCGATCGCGCCGGAAACCCCGGCAGCGGTGCGCACCGAGGCGTGGTCCACGCGCTGCAGCAACGCGATCATCGCGGACCAGGGGGCGGGCCGGACCCCGCGTTCGGTCGCGGGCCGGACCCCGCGTTCGGTCGCGAGCCGGACCCCGGGGTCGGCGGCGGACTGGGCTGAGGGTTGCGCAGCTGCCGCAACCACGATTCGGCCTGCAGGCGGCGCCGGTAGCTGCTCGCCTCACTGGCCGCATCGAGGAGCAAGAAGCGCTCCAATTCGTCGATCGCCACCTCGGGCCAGTGGAGATGGTCGCGCGCCAGAATCCCGCGGTTGAAACACACGCGCGCATCCTGCGGGTGGGCTTCGGCCAGGCGTTCCAGCTCGGCCCACGCCTCCACCGCGCGGCCCAGGTCGGCGAGCGCTGTGGAGCGGAACAAACCGGCCTCGAGTCCTTGAGCACCGGCGCGGTCGAGATGCAGCAGCGCGCCCTCGGCCTGGCCGTCGGCGAGCAAGGCGCTCAGATTGGCAAAAAGCACACGGCTCTCATCCTGGAAGGACGACCACGGTTCGCGTTGCACGGCGCGCAGGGCGAGATCGGTGCGGCCGTAGTCGGGGGCGATATCGGCCAGCAGGCGCCAGCCCTCGGCCAGGCCTGGATCGTCCTGGAGCAGGTTCAGCAGCCTGACCAGTGGCTCGTCGTCGCCGACCTGCTGCCCCTCCAGGCGGATGCGGTCGACCTCGGCCTGGTGCAGGCCGGGATCACGGCGCAAGGCCTGTTCGATCAGGGTCAGGGCCAGCGCGGTGGTCGGCGCCACGCGGCTGTAGAGGTAGGCCGACAAGGCATCGCCACCAGCCTGGTGGCGCAGACGATAGGTCAAACGCACTTCGTCGGCAGGGCGCTCGATCAGCATCAGATCCTGGCGCAGGACTTCCATGCGCACCCCGGGTTGCGGCAGCGCACGGAAATAATCTTCCAGCGCGGTCCAGCCTTGCTCGCTCCACAGAACGTAAGCCCGTTCCAGACTCTCCCATTGCGCCGCTTCGTCGGCACGCGCCTGGGCGACCTCGGCCGCCGAAGGGGCGGTCGCGTCACGGCTGAGCAGGCCGCAGCCGCCCACGGCCAAAGCGCCCACGGTGAAAGCTACCAGCAGCCGACTGGCCATAGGCCGACCGATCGGCGGACGATCGCCCAGGTGGCGACGCGCGAGCCAGCGCCGGGCTGGCGGGCGGGACCGCCGCTCAAGCGGGTCACGGCACAGGGAATCAGGCGGAGAAAGCACGGGCCGGAGGCAAAGGAGGCCGCGGCCAGCATAGCTGCGGCCCATTCCCTACGGCGCAAGGCGCGACGGGCATAGAATTTGCGCATGTCCGTAGTCCGCCCCGCCGTTCTGCTGCTGCTGGCGTGGGCGGGCGCCTGCGCGTCGCCGTCGAGTGACATCGATCTGGCACCGCTGTATCAGCGCACCACGGCCCCGGATTATCAGCGCGTCGAGATGCTCGGCGGCCTGGCCCGCTACGAAGAAGACGCCGGGCGCACGCTGTGGGCGCTGAACCCACTGCTGTGGCGCGAGCGCCGGCCCGACGGCCGCGTGCAGGCGGACTACTTTATGTTGCTCGGGCGCTACGAGTTCATGCCCGAGCGCAACCGCACATGGACGCGGCTGGTGCCTTTTCTGTGGTACCGCAGCGAACGCCGCCCCGACGGTGTGCAGGACACCGATTGGGCCTTGCTGCCCTTTTTTCTCGGCGGCAGTTCCAGCGACGGCAAGGAGGATTCCTTCGCCTTCTTTCCCTTTTACGGTCACCTGCGCGACTGGCTGACCTTCGAGGACGCACGCTTCTTCCTCTTCCCGCTGTGGGCAAAAACGCGCAAGCCCGGCGGGACCGAGAGCACCCACTGGCTGTGGCCCTTCTTCGGCCGCAGCAGCGGGCGCGGCCAGGGCTGGCATTTGTGGCCCTTCTACGGCGAGTTCGAGGTACCCGGCCGCCAGCGCCGCAGCTATCTGCTGTGGCCCTTCTGGCAGGAGTCCGAGACCGACCTGCACAAACCCAACCCACGGCGCAGCTGGTTTCTATTCCCCTTGTACGGCAAGACCGAGCAAGGAGATTTTGAAGCCGTCACCTTTTTGTGGCCGTTCTTCGGCCGCTCCAGCAGGCCGTCAACCGAGTATTCCAGCTGGCAGTTGTGGCCACTGCTGAAATTTGAAAGCGGCGGGCATGACCTTCAAGGGCAGCCTTTGTTGCGCCGCCTGGCGCGTTTCCTGCCCTTTTACCTCCATTTCGAGGACCAGCACACCGAGTTCACCTCGTGGGTGTGGCCGTTCTTCTGGCGCCGCCACGATGAGTATGGCGGCCAGGTTACCGACGGCACCTACGCGGTGCCGCTGTGGTGGCATCTGCGCACCAAGCGCTATCAGGACGTCGATGGCGACGGCCAGCCGGAAGAGGTCGGCGAAGAAGTGCTGACCCAGTCCTGGCCGCTGTTCGCCAAACAGGATTACTCCGACGGGCGCCGGCACTTCGAGACGCCCTATCTGGGCAAGGTCATCGCGCGCAACCTGACCAACCCGCTGGCCCTGTGGCAGAGTCACCAGCGCGAGGCCGGCAGCGACGCCACCAAGGTGGAAAGGGCCTTTCTCGGGCTATACCATTCGGTTCGTTCCGGCGGCCACCACCGCTGGTCGGTGCCCGTAGTCGGCGGCGTCTGGACCGAGCCCGATGGCACCCGCCACCATTCCTGGTTGTTCGGCCTGCTGCGCTGGCGCAGCGGCTCCGGCGGCGGCCTGGAACGGCCCGCCTTTCCCGGTCCCGGCTGGCCGGACCTGCACCGCATGAACCGGCCTCTGCAACCCACCGACGATCTGCCGCTCCTGAATCCGGCACCGGCCCACCAGCCGGAGCTTGCCGATCTAGTCGAAGAACCACAGGACGGCGGCCGATGAACCCGATCACGCGCATCGGCCGTGTGACCCTGCGCCCGGTGGTCGAGCGCGCCGGCTTCACCGTCGCCCTCGGCCTGCAGGCGCTGATGCTGTTCCATCACGCCGGCAAACGCCGCCGCTCGCTGCTGCAAGAGATGTACACCGTCGGCGTCAAGACGCTGCATGTGGTGGTCTTCGTCGGTTTCTTCATCGGCATGATCGTGGCGCTGCAGGTCGGACTGCAGCTCGCCACCTTCAGCCAGCAGGAGAGCATCGGCCTGCTGGTGGCGCCAATGATGGCAGTAGAGATGAGCCCGCTGATCACCGCGATCCTGCTCGCCGCCAGCGTCGGCAGCGCGATGGCGGCAGAGCTCGGCACCATGAAGGTGCAGGAGGAACTGACCGCGCTCGAAGTGCTGTCGGTCAACACGGTCAGTTATCTGGTGGTGCCGCGGGTGCTCGCGCTGACCATCATGTCGCCGATCCTGGCGGTGCTCGCCACCTGGGTCGGCACGCTCGGCGGCGGGGTCATCGCGGTGACCCAGCTCGGCCTCTCTTTCGAGGGCTACATCCACAACTCGATCGAATCGATGCGCGTGCTCGGCGAGACCGTGCCGCTGCCCAAATACCTCTACGACGGTCTGCTCAAGTCGACCCTGTTCGGTTTCGTCATCGCCGTGATCGGCTGCGCCAGCGGCATGACCGCGAGCAACGGCGCCAGCGGAGTCGGCCGCACCACGCGCACCGCGGTGCGTGATTCGATCATCCTGGTGATCGTGCTCGACTTCTACCTCGGCAAGGTGCTGCTCGGATGAGTCCCGATCCGATCATCCGCCTGACCGACGTACACCGTAGTTTCGGCACCCAGGAGGTCCTGCGCGGCCTCAGCTTTGACGTCCACGAAGGCGAGTCGCTGGTCATCATGGGCCCCTCAGGGGCCGGTAAATCGGTGATCCTGAAGCACGTCATCGGCCTGCTGCGGCCCGATCGCGGTGAGGTCCTGGTCGAGGGCAAGCCGGTTCCGCGGCTCAAGGTGCGTGAACTGCGCGAGCTGCGCCGCGACATGGGCTACCTTTTCCAGCACGCGGCCCTGGTCAACTGGCTGTCGGTGTACGACAATGTGGCGCTGCCCCTGCGCGAGACCACGCGTCGTTCCGAAGCCGAGATCCGCAAAAAGGTCGAGCACACCCTCGAACTGGTGCGCATGGGCGAAGCTCGGGAGAAATTCCCGTCCGAGATCAGCGGCGGCATGCAGAAGCGCGTCGGACTGGCGCGCGCACTGGTCACCGACCCGCGCATCATTCTTTACGACGAACCCGAAGCGGGCCTCGATCCCGAGATGTCCAACAGCGTCAGCCGCATGATGCTGCGCCTGCGCCACGAACTCAACACCACCTCCTTGACCGTCACCCACAGCTGGCCGTGCGCCTCGATGGTCGGCGACCGCATCGCCCTGTTCGAGCAGGGCCGTTTCCTCATCGATGCGCCACCCGCCGAGGTCCTTGCCTCGGACATCCCGCGGGTGCGCTCCTTCTTCGACGTGCAGAAATAAGCGCCATGGAACAGAACTCTACTCGTCGCGACTTCCTCCTCGGCATGGTCTTCTTCGGAGCCCTGACCATGCTCCTTTATTACACCATCGTGCTGACCGGCTTTTCGCTCGACGACAAGTTCTTCCTCAACGCCAGTTTCGCCAACGCCAGCGGCCTCAAGGAGGGCGACGCGGTGCTCATCGCCGGCCGCCCCACCGGCAAGGTACGCGAGGTCAGCTACCATGACGGCAGTCCCGACGCCGAACGCATCGGCGTGCGCATGGAATTCAATGAGCCGGTGACCCTGCACCAGGGCTACGGCCTGCGCATCTCCGAGTTCACCGTACTCGGCGGGCGCGTGGTCGAGATCGATCCGGGACCGGCCGAAGCGGCGGTGATCCCGCTCGACACGCCGTTGTTCGGCGTGGTCGGCACCTCGGCGATCGCCGCGCTGGGCGAATTGGTGGCCGAGAACCGCGACCGGGTCAACATCATCATCGGCAACCTCGAGACCGCCTCCACCGCGCTGGCCGAGGGCCGCGGGCCGCTCGGCGCGCTGATCAACAGCGCAGAAATGCGCACCCAGCTCGAGGACTTCCTCGACACCGCCGGTGGCCTCGCCGCCGACATCCGCCAGGGCAAGGGCATTTTCGGCCTGCTCGCCACCGACGAGGAAGCGCGCAGCCGCCTGCAGGAAACCCTGCGTTATCTGGAGTCCTCGGCGCGCGACCTGGAAGAGATCAGTCGCATGATTGCCAGTGGCGAGGGCCTGCTCGGCGCCGCCATCCACGACCAGGCGCTGCAGGCCGACGCGATGGCTACGGTCAGCGACCTGCGCACCGCCGCCGCCGAACTGCGCACCATGCTCAGCGAAGCCAACCAGGGCCGCGGACTCTTTGGTGAACTGCTCACCAATCCGACCCTCGCCGCCGACGCCGCGTCTTTCCTCGCCAATCTCAACCACGTCAGCGAACGGCTGGTCGACGGCCAGGGCACGGTCGGCAAGCTGCTCACCGAGGAACTCGCCTATGACGAACTGATCAAGGCGCTGCAACTGCTGACCGGGTCCTTGGAAGACGTACGCGAGGCCCAGCCGGTCAGTTCCTTCGTCGGCATGCTGTTCGGCAACGGTTTCTAGCTCCTCTTGATGAACTCCCCCAGCGTGCCCAAGGTGCCTACCCCCTCCATCGTCCGCAACGTCGCCATTGTCGCGCACGTTGACCACGGCAAGACCACTCTGGTCGACGGCCTGTTCCGCCAGGCCGGTGCCCTCAAGCGCGCCGATGAGCAGGAAGAGCGCCTCCTCGACAGCAACGACCTGGAGCGCGAACGCGGCATCACCATCCTGTCGAAGAACGCTTCGGTCGAGTGGCGGGGTGTGCGCATCAACCTGATCGACACCCCCGGCCACGCCGATTTCGGCGGCCAGGTCGAACGCGTGATGTCGATGGCCGACGGCGTGTTGCTGGTGGTCGACGCCTTCGAGGGGCCGATGCCGCAGACCCGTTTCGTGCTGCGCAAGGCCTTTGACAACGGTTTGTCGCCGCTGGTGGTGGTCAACAAGATGGACCGCCGCGACGCACGCGCCGATGCGGTGCTCGGCGAGGTCTTCGACCTGTTCGTCGAACTCGGGGCCGAGGAACTGGCGCTCGACTTCCCGGTGGTCTACGCCAGTGCCCGCAGCGGCTGGGCCGGGCTGGAGCCCGAGCAGACCGACCAGGGCATGACCCCGCTGCTCGACGAGATCCTGCGCTGTGTGCCGGCCCCCGCCCGCGACCCACAGGCGCCGGTGCGCATTCAGATCAGCACCCTCGACTGGGACGATTACGTCGGCCGCATCGGCGTCGGCCGCGTCGACCGCGGGGTACTGCACCGCGGCATGGAAGTGGTCGTGGTGGGCAACGATGGCGACCGCCGTCGCGGGCGGGTCAAGGAGATGTACCGCTACCAGGGCATGGAGCGCGTCGCCGCCGAAAGTGTTTCCGCCGGCGACATCGCCTGTCTCGCCGGCTTCGACAAGCTCGGTCTCGGCGACACCCTGTGCGACCCGCAATTGGTGGAACCTCTGCGGCCGATCACCGTCGAGGAACCCACCGTCGAAATGGAGTTCCTCACCAACGACAGCCCGCTGGCGGGCAAAGAGGGCCGTTTCGTAACTTCGCGCCAGATCCTGGCCCGGCTGCAGCGCGCCGGACACATCGACCCGGCGCTGCGCGTGACCCTGGGCACCAGCGGCGCCTATCTGGTCGCCGGGCGCGGCGTGCTCCACCTCGGCATTCTGATCGAGAACATGCGTCGCGAGGGCTACGAGTTCGCGGTCGGCAAACCGCGCGTGCTCGAGCGCGTGATCGACGGCAAGCGCTTCGAGCCGGTCGAAAAGTGCCAGGTAGAAGTGCCCGAAGAAAGCATGGGCCGGGTCATCGAGTTCTTCAGCAGGCGCGGCGCCGACATATCCGAAATGGTGCGCAGCGGCACCCGCGCCACGCTCCACCTGACCGCCCCCACCCGCGGCCTGCTCGGCGCCCAGACCCAGTTGCTGACCCTGACCCGCGGCGAGGGGGTGCTCAGCGGCGCACCTTCGGGCTACGCCCCGCTCAGCGGCCTGGTGGTCACCCGCCACACCGGCGTGCTGGTCTCGAGCCACCCCGGCAGGGTCACCGCCTACGCGCTGCGCGCGCTCGAAGACCGCGGTGATTTCTTCATTGCCCCCGGGGCGCAGGTCTACGCCGGCATGGTGGTCGGCGAGAACACCCGCGACGACGACATCACCCTCAACGTGTCGCGTGAAAAAAAGCTGACCAACGTGCGCTCCGCCAACAAAGAAGTGCTCGATAATCTGCGCGTGCCACGCAGATTGAGCCTGGAGGCGTGCCTGGAGTACCTAGACGACGACGAACTCCTCGAGGTCACTCCCCTCTCCCTGCGTCTGCGCAAGCGCCTGCTCGACGAAAAGGCGCGTCAGCGCGCGCGGGTCTAGGCCGCACCGCATGATTCGAGCCCTGTTCCGCCCGCTGCATCTAGGCCGCCTGTTCGGCGTGCCGGTGCGCGGGCTGCCGGTGGTGTTCCTGATCATGATCCTGCTGGTGGTCAGCATCGCCGGCCGCAATGGCAGCGTCGCCGCTGGCCAGGTGATCGGCCTGCTCGGCCTGCTGACGCTGTCGCTGCTGGTGCACGAACTGGCCCACGCCCTGACCGCAAAGCGTTGCGGCCTCTACGTCCAGGACATCCTGATCGGCCCGCTCGGCGGCGTGGCCCGGGTGGAGAACGCCGCCGACCGTCCGCTGACCGAAGCGCTGGTCGCCGCCGCCGGCCCGCTCGCCAACCTATTGCTGGCGGCGCTCTTCGTCCTGATCCCAGGTGGGGTCGGCGACGCCGGTGTGTGGATCAACCTGGTCCTCGGCCTGGGCAATCTGCTACCGGCCTTTCCGCTCGACGGCGGCCGCGTGCTGCGCGCCTGGCTGGCGCGCCACTCGCCGCTGGTCGACGCCACCCGCGCCGCGGTGGCGTGGGCCAACTGGGTCATGGTGCTCGGCCTCATCGCCTGCACCTGGTACGGCCTGTTCCTGGTCGGACTGGTGGTCATGGTCTATCTCTACGCCGCCGGGCGCACCGAACTGCTGCAGGCGATGCTGCGCGAAGGCACCGACGCCACCCTGACGCCCGGCCAGGTGCTGATGCGTGCCTGGCGCGGCGCCGACGACTGCTAGAATCCGGGCATGCGCCGCATCCCTTGGTTCGCTTCCGTGCTGATCTGGTCCCTGCTTGCCGCTGCCGCAAGTGCCCAGGACGACCCCCGTGAACGCGGCAAGGAAAAGGCCCACCAGCGCACTCAGGAAACGCGCGTGCTGGTTCCTGCCGACCGCCACAAGGAAGACGAGGTCAAGGCGCCGATGGTCCACCAGCCGCAGCACGGCAATCCGGGCTTTCAGGCCAGCGGCCCCGCCCAGGCGCCCGACGATCCCTTGCAGCCGCGGCCGCTGCAGGAACGCGCGCAGCAGCCCTTCGTGCGCGACCGTGCTCTATTGCAAGTCAACGACGGCACCCTGCGCGCCTCGGAACTGAACGAGATGGTCGCCCATTTCCAGGTCTACCGTCAGGCCGTGCTCGACATGCACCTGCGCCAGGCGGTCAACACCTTGCTGCCGCGCGCGGTCTTTGCGGCGCGTTACCGCCAGGACATCCCCGCCATGCGGCAGCGCATCGACGAGGCCCTGGCCAAGATCAAGGGCGGCGCCTCCTGGGCCGACGTGGCCAGGGAATACAGCGATGACACCGAAGCTGAGAATCCGGAGGGGCGTTACACCTTCGCCCGTGAACGCGCGGTGCAGCCCTTCGACCGCCACGCCCACAGCGGCATGGTTGGCCATATTCAAGGTCCCTTCCTGACCGTCTACGGCTTCCATTTCCTCGAGGTCCTGGCTTACCACCGCGGCGCCACCCCCGCCGACGACACCAGCGAGGTGCGTCATATTCTGGTCATGTTCCCTGACTTGAAGCAGCGTTCCGAGGCTGGCGAAGACATCCGCGCGTTCATCAAGGAACAGGTCAAGCAGGCCAAAATCAGCGCGCTTGAGCCCGCCGTCGTCAATCTGGTGCCGCGGGGCGACTAGCGGCCGGCGGATCCAGGCGCAGCATGATCTCGCCGGCGGCCACCGCCTGGCCAGGGCTGACTTCGACTGTACTCACCACGCCGACGTGTTCGGCGCACACCTCGTTCTGCATTTTCATCGCCTCGAGCACCAGCAGCGGCTGGCCAGCGCTGACCGCTTCGCCTGCAGTCACGCTTACGCGGACAACGATTCCGGGCATCGAGGCTTTGACGGTCTCGGCGCGCGGACGCGTTGAGGCGAGCGCCCCGGCTGCCTGTTCACGCTCGTCGGTGGCCTGGATTACGAAGCACTCCCCGCCGAGGGTGACCAGCAGGTGCTGGTCGTCGCGCTGCTCGATGGCGGCGGCAAAGCTGCGATCGTCGAGGCAGGCGGCGTACTGGCCCTGGCGGTCGACGTCGACCAGGTCGGCGCGCAAGTTGCGGCCGTCGACGCGCAGGCGGAAGGTACTCGGCGGATCGTGTTCGACCTCGACCTCGAGGCGGCGGCCGCTGCTGCTGCGCAGGAAGTACTTCACCGACTGGTCCTCCCGCCGAGCAGGTTACGGCGATGAACCTGAACCCATGGGGCCAGCCCGTCGCCGGCGTCGCTGCGCTCCACGCGGACCACGCCGCGGTGGGTGCGGTGCATCGCCGCGACCAGCATCGCGATCTCTTCGAGGTCGTCGGGCACGTCGCGCGCCGGAGTCTCGCCGTTTTTCTGGAAGCGCTCAAGGAATCCGGTGTCGTAGCGGCCCTCGCGGAAGGCCTCGGTCTGCAATACGGTGAGCGCCAGCCCGGCACTGGTGGCGACGCCGCCGACGTGGAGTTCCTTCAGCACCCGCATCATGCGTCGGCGCGCCTGTTCGCGGTTCGAGCCGTGCACGATCAGCTTGGCCAGCATCGAGTCGTAGTAGGGGGTGACCTCCATGCCCTGGTAGACCGCCGAATCTACGCGCACCCCAGGGCCACCCGGCAGGCGCAGATTGTGGATCGTGCCGAGCGAGGGCATGAAGTCTTTTTGCGGATCTTCGGCGTTGAGCCGCACCTCGATAGAGTGGCCGCGCGGCTGCATGCCCGCCGCGAGGCGCAGTTCTTCGCCGCCGGCGACGCGGATCATCTGTTCCACCAGGTCGACGGCGAACACCTCTTCGGTCACCGGGTGTTCGACCTGCAAGCGCGTGTTCATTTCAAGGAAGTAGAACTCGCCGTCGACATAGAGAAATTCGACCGTGCCGGCGCTGAAATAATCGACCGCGCGCGCCGCATCGACCGCCGCGGCGTACATGCGCTCGCGGGTGTCGGCGGGAATTCCCACCGCCGGCGCTTCCTCGATCAGCTTCTGGTGGCGGCGCTGGATCGAGCACTCACGCTCGCCGAGCGCGATCAGGTTGCCGTGGCGGTCGCCGAGCACCTGCACTTCGATATGCCGCGGCTGCTCGAGGAATTTCTCCAGGTACATGCGGCCGTCGCCGAAGGCGCGCTGCGCCTCGCCGCTGGCGGTGGTGAAGGCGCCGTCCATCTCGGCCGCCTCACGCACCACGCGGATGCCTTTGCCGCCCCCCCCCGCCGAGGCCTTGAGCATGACCGGATAGCCGATTCCCTCGGCCGCCGCCTGCGCCGTGGCGGCGTCGGCGGCGGCTTCGGTGCTGCCCGGCACCACCGGCACGCCGGCCGCCACCATCGCCTGACGCGAAGCGAGTTTGTCGCCCATGATGGCCATCGCGCCGGCCGGTGGGCCGACGAAGACCAGACCGGCGGCGGCGACCGCGGCGACGAATTCCGGGTTTTCGGCGAGGAAGCCAAAACCCGGATGGATCGCATCGGCACCGCATTGCTGCGCGATCTCGATGATGCGATCGCCGCGCAGATAGGAATCGGCCGGCGCCGGATCGCCGAGCAGGTAGCTTTCGCTGGCGAAGCGCACGTGCAGGGCTTCGCGGTCGGCGCTCGAATAGACCGCCACGGTTTCGATGCCCATCTCACGGCAGGTGCGCTGGATGCGCAGGGCGATTTCGCCACGGTTGGCGATCAGGAGCTTGCGGATCGGAGCCATCTCTAAAGCGGGATCGAGCCGTGCTTCTTGGCCGGCATGCTGGCGCGCTTGGTGGCCAGTAGCTCGAGCGCGCGGATCAGACGGCCGCGCGTTTCACCGGGCTGGATGACCGCGTCGATGAAACCTCGCTCGGCGGCGTCGAAGGGGTTGTTGAAGCGCTGTTGGTAGTCTTCGATCTTGCTGCGCTCCTCGGCGGCCGGGTCGGCCGCGGCGGCGATCTCGCGGCGGAAGATGACTTTGGCGGCGCCCTCGGCGCCCATCACCGCCACCTGTGCGCTGGGCCAGGCGACGTTCCAATCGCCGCCGGTGCTTTTGCTCGACATCACGCAGTAGGCGCCGCCGTAGGCCTTGCGCGTGATCACGGTGAGCTTGGGCACCGTCGCCTCGCAGTAGGCGTAGAGCAGCTTGGCGCCGCGGCGGATGATGCCGCCGTGCTCCTGCACGGTTCCGGGCATGAATCCGGGAACGTCCTCTAAGGTCACCAGCGGCAGGTTGAAGGCGTCGCAGAAGCGCACGAAACGCGCCGCTTTCTCACTCGCGTCGATGTCGAGCACTCCGGCCATCACCGCCGGTTGGTTGGCGACCAGGCCGACCGGCCGCCCGCCGAGGCGCGCGAAACCGACCAGGATGTTGCGCGCGAAGTCGGGCTGCACCTCGAGGAAGTCGGCGTCGTCGACCACCGCGCGGATGACCCGGTGCATGTCATAGGGCTGATTCGACGCTTCTGGAATGATACTGTCGAGGAGCGGATCCTGGCGCTCGGCCGGGTCCTCGCAACTGCGCCGCGGCGGGTCTTCGCTGTTGTTGGCGGGCAGAAAGGCCAGCAGCCGGCGCATCCGCGCGAGGCACTCGGCGTCGTCGTCGCAGGTGAAATGCGAAACCCCGCTGATGCTGCCGTGCAGCTGTGCTCCGCCGAGGTCCTCGCTGGTGACCTCTTCATGGGTCACCGTCTTGACCACGTCGGGCCCGGTGATGTGCATGTACGAGGTGCCGTCGACCATGAAAATGAAATCGGTCAGCGCCGGCGAGTAGACCGCGCCACCGGCGCACGGGCCGAGGATCGCCGACAGCTGCGGCACCACGCCGCTGGCCTGCACGTTGCGCAGGAACAACTTGCTGTAGCCGGCCAGCGACACCACCCCCTCCTGGATGCGCGCGCCGCCGGAATCGTTGAGACCGAGCATCGGAATGCCGACCTGCATTGCCAGGTCCATGATGCGCGCGATCTTGCGCGCGTGCTCCTCGGACAGGCTGCCGCCGAAGACGGTGAAATCCTGGCTGAACACCGCCACCGGGCGGCCGTCGACGGTGCCGGTGCCGGTGACCACGCCGTCGCCAGGAACGCGCTGCGCGCCGAGACCGAAGTTCTCGCTGCGATGGGTCACCAGTTCGCCGATTTCGGCGAAGGAACCAGGATCGAGCAGCAGCTCGACGCGCTCGCGCGCGGTCAGCTTGCCCTTGCCGTGCTGCGCGGCGATGCGCTGTTCACCGCCGCCGAGACGCGCGGCCTCGTGCATGGATTGAAGACGGTCTTGGACGGACTCGCTCATGTCGGGTAGGGAAGGGGAGGCGGGAGGCTTCAATCGGCCAGGGTGCGCTGCCACGGGCCCTCGCCGCCTTGCACCAGTTCGGTCAGCACGCCGCCGCTGGAACTCGGATGCAGAAAAGCGATGCGCGTGCCGTGGGCACCACTGCGCGGTTCGGCGTCGATCACCCGGGCACCGCTGGCGCGGACCTGATGCACGGCTTGGTCGCAGTCATCGACCGCCAGGGCCAGGTGGTGCAGGCCGGGGCCGCGCCGCTCAAGGAATGCGGCCACCGGAGAAGCGGCGTCGAGCGGACACACCAGTTCGACGCGGGTGTCGCCGGCGTACATCATCTGGATCTCGACGCCCTGATCGGCGACGGTTTCGCGGGCCCCGGCGCGCAGGCCGAGCACGTCGCGCCACAGGCTGGTGGCCTGATCCAGGTCTTGAACCGCGATCGCGATGTGGTCTACGCCGACAACCCGTGACATGGCGGGATTATAGGATCGCCCACCATGCGCCTCGATCCGCCCCGCGTTCCCGCTTCCGCAGCGATGCGGTTCACCGCTGAACTAACCACCCGCTGGTCCGACGTCGACGTCCAGGGAGTGCTCAACAACGCGGTCTTTCTGTCGCTGATGGAAGAAGCCCGCTACCGCTACTTCGACCACCTCGGACTGATCGGTCCCGGGCGCCACTTCGCCTTCGTCCTGCTGCAGTGCGACGTACGCTTCCTGCAGCCCGGCAGCGGGCCCGAGGCGGTCCGGGTCGAGGTCGCCACCACCCATCTGGGCGGGCGTTCGCTACACCAGGCCTACCGCGTGCGCGCAGCCGCTGGCGCGGTGTGGGCCGAAGCCGTCGCCTTGATGGTGATGTGGGACGGCAGCTCCCAATCCAGCACGCCGATGCCGGCGGCCTTCCGTGACCGCGTTGCTGCCTGGGAAGGGCTCGAACCCTGACCCGCTGCCGCGACCGAACCGTGCCTCTGATAGGGTGGGACGGAAACCCAATCCCCTCCCATCACCCATCCCCGATGAACATTCAGCTTTCTCGCCTTCTCGCCGCCGGTGCACTCGTCGGCAGCCTTCACGCCCAGGGCAACGCCACCGCCGACCTGCACGTGGTCGGTGACACGCTCGGCAGCCCGGCCACCGCCTACGCCAGCGGCATGGTGCCCAACACCACCACCTACCTGCTGCCGTCGACCGATCTGTCCGGCAGCAACTACCTGGTCGGACTGTCCGGCGATCCCGATGACTTCCTCACCATCGGCCTCGGCCTGGCCCAGGGCGGCACCTTCTTCACCAAGAACTCAAACGGCGCCGGTGACGCCAACTTCGCGTTGGTGATTCCCAACAACGCCGCCTTCCTCGATATGCCGTTCTATCTGCAGGCCTTCAGCGCCATCAGCGGCACCGAGTTCGACGCCTTCACCAACTACACCAAGGTCACCCTCAACCAATCCGGCCGCTGGCAAGGCCTGGACAGCGCCCCCATCCCGGTGGCCAACCTCGCCTTCGTGCCCAACGGCTGGGATTCGCAGGGCGGCATCTCCAGCGTATTCGTCTCTGGCGGCGGGCCCTTCCTGCTCACCGACGAGACCACCCCCTATCCGACCGAGAACCGCGCCTGGACTTACGACACCATCAAGGAACAGTTCACACTTCTCAGCGGAACGATGAGTGATGACCGCGCCTTCCACAACATGGTGCGGCTGAACGACGGACGCATCATGGTGATCGGCGGCATCCAGGGCCCCTTCGGCAATAATCCCTACTTCACCAAGGTGCTGAAGAGCTGCGAGATCTACGACCCTGCCACCGGAGCCTGGACCACCGTCGCACCGATGGGCCAGTTCCGCGCCGGATCGACCGCCTCGGTGATGGCCGACGGACGCGTGTTCGTCGCCGGCGGCACCAAGGGCAACGGCAACAACGAGCTGTTCAGCGTCGATGACATCCTTACCACCTCGTTGCGCACCACCGAGATCTACAACCCGGCCACCAACTCGTGGTCGGCGGGACCGAACATGTTCGAGCCTAAAGCGGGCGCCATCTCGACCACTCTCAACAACGGCGAGATCATGATCGCCGGCGGCATCACCTTCGAGATCATCTTTTTCATTCCGATCCCGGGTTTCTCCGACACCGCCATGTTCTACAACCCGGCGAGCAACTCCTTCCGCAGCAACACCATGCGGGACGGGCGCGCGCTCGGGGCGGTCACCAAGCTGAACAACGGCAAGGTGCTCCTCGCCGGCGGCGGCGGCGGCGACATCTTCAACATCGGCCCGATCAACCAGGTCGAGATCTACGATCCGGCGGCCAACACCTTCACCCGCGTGCCGAGCCTCAGTCACGCTTCGGCCTTCGCCGGCGCCGGCACGCTGCCCGACGGTCGCGCCATCATCGTCGGCGGCGCCACCGGCGACCTCGACGATCCGATTCCCACCGCCGACGTGTGGATCTACGATCCGGTCGCCAACACCACCACCCTGATCGCGCCGATGGCGGCGAGCCACGGCGGACACGTCACCATCGTTTCGGGCACCGGCAACGTCGTCGCCCTCGGCGGCGAGAGCAATAGCGGCAGCGCCACCACCGCGTCGGAGTCCTACACCTGGTAAGGGGTTCGTGCCGCGGGACTCTGCGCGGGGTAGGCCCGCGCAGAGCTGCATCAGGCGGGACTACCAGTTGATCGACCAGCCGAACATCACCGCATAATTGCTCTGCCGGTAGGAGTCGAAAGAAAGGTCGGAGAGAAGCGCGTTCTCTCCGGCCCTTTTCGTATCCGGCAGCGCGACCACCGCGCCCAGATGCCACACCCCCCCCAGCGGGGCAGCGCGCAACGACACGCCGGCGCCGACATGCCAGGTGTTGAACGGCGCCAGGCCGCCGACGATCGACCCGCCGACCGGGTCGGTGGCCCAGCCGAGACCGACCCGGCTGACCGCTTCATAGCCCTCGGTGACGCTGCCGCGCGCCGCGATCTGGCGCCGCGCCCACGCCCCTGGTGCCCAGCGCCAGTCGTGCTCCCAGCCGATCGACAACGACCAGGCGTCGTCCCAGGTGTTGTCGAGGTCGATCTGGGTGTCGCCGTCGCCGCCGACCATGTCGTTGAAATCAGAGTTGGTGCCGTTGGTCAGCTCGGAGGTCCAGCCGTCGAAGGAGCGTGACCACTGCGTCCAGATCGCCTGTACGTGCATGCGGTCGCGCTCGCCGAAGGGGTGCATCGAAGCCACGCCGAACTGCTGCGGGAAACGGATGTCGCGGATGCGCAGGTCATAGCTGCCGTCGGTCTGCGCGTCGGCGCCGAAGACGCTGTCCGAGCGCATGATGTCGCCGAGTTCCGAATCGACGTCGATGTCGACGCTGCCGTCGAGATCGGTGGAGGTCGACTGCGGCCGGTACCACATGCCCACAGTGGTGCCGCGCTCCGAGCGCCACGCCGCGCCGAGGCGCAGGAAGATCGATGTGTCGGCGGTGGCGCTGGCCGAGTAATCGACCTGGAAGTCCTCGAGTTCACGGCCGCCGAGGATGCCGAGGGTCTTCAACACCTCTCCCCAGGTGGAACCGAGGCCGCCGAGGACCGGCGGCGGCGCGCCGGCGAGGTCGTCGAGGGAAAAATCGTAGGCGCCGGCGAGGTCCATTTCGGTCGACCGGATCGACGCGCCGATGCCGAACACCAGCCCGCGCGTGGCCTGCCAGGAAAGACTCGGATCGAGCGACACCTGCTGCAATTCGTTGGTGAATTGGACCGTCTTGGTGCGCGGCACGATGGTCCCGGACCCGGGCGGGTCCTCGTCGGCGGCGATGTTCAAATCGGTCAGCCGGTCGAAACTGAGCGAGCCACCGGCGGTGGGCATCACCATCAAGGTGGCCGCCCAACCGTCGGCGAAGGAAGTACCGACGCCGAACCAGGGGCCGAGGCCGAGGTGGTCGTCGCCGGCGAAGCGGCTACCGTTCAGCGACTCGGCGATGACCGGGTTGTTGATCCCGCGCAGAGAAAATTCGAAGCGCCCGCTAGAGGCACCCCCCAGCACGAAACCGGCCATGGCCGGATTGTGCGAAGCCTCGGCGAGGTCCCGCCCCCCGGCCAGTCCGGCGCCGGCGAGAGCCGCCATACGCGGGGAATCACCGGTAACTTCACCACCCTGTTGTGCGCTCAACCGACTCGAAACCAACAGCACGGCGGGCACCCAGTGGGCGGCACGTGAGAGGCGCAAGCGGTGACGGCGGAAACTGAGGGGGAGAAGCGTGGCGTTCATGCGGGGGAGGAAGCGGGGGGTGCCGCCTGCGCCAGGAAGTCGGCGAGAGCGGAGAGATCAGGAGCGGGTTCGGCGTAGAAGGTCAGGACCTCTCCGCTCGCCGGATGCTCGAAGCGCAGGGCATGGGCGTGCAACAAGGTGCGCTCGACCGGGGGATGGCCTGCGGGGAGCATTCCCAGACCATAATTGCGCGCGCGGTAATGCGGGTCGCCGACGACCGGGTGGTCGATCGAACGCAGGTGCGCGCGGATCTGGTGTTTGCGCCCGGTGCGCGGACGCACGCGCAGGTAGGCGAAGCCGCGATAACGGTGCAGGACCTGCCAGAAGGTCGCTGCGTCGCGGCTGCCGGACTCAAACGAACGCGTGATGCGCACCCGTTGCGGCCGGCGTGGATCGGCCATCAGGCGCTTCTCGATCCAGTCGGACTCAAAGCGCGGTTCGCCATAAACCATGGTGTGGTACTCCTTGGCGACGCTGCGGTCGGCGAATTGGGCCATCAACTCTTCGAAGGCGGGCACCGTCAGTCCCGCCACGCACACCCCGCTGGTGTCGCGGTCAAGGCGGTGCACCACCCCCGGGCGCTCGGCCCCTTGGCCGATCGGCAGCCCCGGACCGAAGCGCTCCGCCAGCCACGAAGCCACCGTGGGCTGGGTATCCCCCGGCGAGGTGCCGTGCATGACCAGGCCGGCGGGTTTGTCCAGCACCGCCAGGTGCTCATCCTGGTAGAGCACGGTCGGTTCCAATGGCGAGCCCGGTTCCGGCACCAGCATCTGGGGGGGCTGGAGCTCGAGATCCTGGCCGGCTTCGACCAGCGCGCCGGGCTGCACCACCACCCGTCCGTCGACCGACAGGCGGCCATCACGGATCCATGTTCCCAGGCGGGAACGAGATATACCCGTTGGCAGGATTTCCAGCGCGACCAGGTCAAGTCGCTGGCCGGAATGTGCTGCGGGAACGGTGGCGCGCTGCGTAGCAGGATTGTGTGGCATCTTGAAGAAACCAGAGGGCGGCAACAGTCTAGTGAAACCGGCGATTCGAATGCCCGCATGGGCCGCCCAATTGGCTGGCTGCAGCGCCTTCGGCTAAGCTGTCCGGCCCTTTTGTCCCCGACGACCTCCGTTGAATCCCGCATGCTGACGACCGCCCTCCTGTTGATGGCCCCAATGCAGGCCGCCAGCCAAGACGCAATGCCTGGCCTGGTTCCGGTTCATGCCGGCAAAACCCGCCTGGGTGCCCGCGAAGAGCACACCCGTGCCCTGATCGCCTCCAAGCCCAACGATGCCCAGGGCCTCGGCTCCTGGGTCGGCAACGCCACTCCGGTGGTCCCGGCCTTCTATATCTCGCCGACCGAGGTCACCAACGAGATGTACCTGCGCTTCGTCGAAGACACCGGGGCCATGCCACCGGCGTCCTGGGCCCAGATCGACCGTGAACTGCGCCTGGAAATCATCCGCGCACTGCAGGCCGAAACCGCCGGCGCCAAGTTTGACGACCACCAGCGCGGAATCTGGTGGGAAGAAAATTGGGGCCTGGGCAAGGTCGAATGGTCGGTGCCTCCGGACCAGAAACTGATGCCGGTCGGTTACATCAGCTATCTCGACGCGGTCGAGTACTGCGTCTGGGCCGGGCTGCGTCTGCCCACCGAAATCGAATGGGTGCGCTCCGCCCGCAGCGACCAGATGGATTTCGAATTCCCCTTCGGTGAGGAATTCGACGAGACCAAGGTAGCCTTCGAAGCCACCAAGCCACGCGGACTCGGCTACAAGGCACTTCCGGTGGCCGCACTCGACAACGCCTCACCCTTTGGCTGTGTCGACATGGTCGGCAACATGTGGGAGTGGACCGACAGCGGATTCAGCCGCCTGTCCGGTTTCGCTTCCTTCGAAGTCGAGACCAAAGTCGGCCGTCTGCCGATCTCGCCCACTTTCGACGCCAGCCTGAAGGTCATCAAGGGCGGCTCCTACACCAATCCCGATTTCGTCTGCTCGATCGATTCGCGCACCGGGATCCAGAAGGACTTCCGCGCGTCGATCCTCGGATTCCGCGTTGCCAGCAGCACGCAGCCGGTGTGGAACGCAGCCCACTACGCTATCCACAAGGTCAGCGGCAACGTCCTCAAGGGCATGCCCGAACGCCGCCTCGACGTCGACCGCGTGATCGGTTTTGAAAAGCGCGAGGTGGTTCCAGATTCCGAACTGACGGGCAGCCGTGCGGCCCCCGCAGATCCGCTGCCGGCCTCGAAGATCCCCGCAGACTACCGTGTCTTCAAACGCTACCAGTGCGTCGGCATCATCCCCATCCGCGAACTCGAGATCCGCAAGGGCCGCCTGGCCAAAGAGGTCGAAGAAGAGGGCCTGTTCCCGGTCGGCGTGCTGCACACCACCGTCGCCATGGAAAAGGCCAACTTGTTGCCCGGCACCTACGCGCTGATGTACATCCCGCCGCTCGAGGCCGAAACCATTCTCGACCTGGGCGCCAACGTACCGCCGAACAAGATGCCCAAGAAGTACGAGCCCAAAGAACCCAAGGGCGATGAAGTGCCGATCAAGGACTTGTGGGGCGTTTCCATCGAAGGCCTCACCCTCGAACCCGACAGCGAATACCTGCTGGCGGTGACCCAGGAAACCCCGAGCAGCGACCCGGTCGGCGTCGGCTTGTTCGACCTGGTGCGTTCACCCAAGTTCGGCCGCGCCAAGAGCGCCAAACACGAGGTCACCCTCAACCTCAACAAGGACCGCCTCGGCCTGATCTTCTCGATCCCGGTCCCCGAAACCCGCGACGCCTGGACCTTCCACGTCGCTCTGCACCCGCGCGACAAAGATGGTGGTTTGGTGCGCAAGAGCGCCTGGGATGGGGATTACTTCCGAGTGGTTGAGATTGTCGAGGATTGAGTCGAATCGTTGAGTCGGATTGGGTTGTTCCTGGGCTTGCGGGGGGTGCTCTTGGCCGCTTAGACGGCGGCCTGCGGCCGCCGATGCGCGTCCAAAAGCACCCCCCGCAAGCCCGAGCCACACCCACCTATTTTTGGGGGCGTTCCGTTATTGAGGACTTGAGTGTGGGAGAGGAGATGGCGTTCCGTCTTTGAGGGCTTGAGTGGGAGGGGAGATGGCGTTCCGCCTTGGAGGGCGGAATTGAATATGGAGGAATAACATTTTTCCTGCCGGCTGGAACGGAATCGGATCCTGGCTCGAGTGCGGGTTTTTTGGACGCGCATCGGCGGCCGCAGGCTGCCGTCTAAGGGGCCAAGAGCCCCGCACTCGAGCCAATCCCGATCCCCCCCACCCCTTTTAGTTGAGGAACTGTGGGCGGAACTGGCTTCCTGAGGGGACCAATCGGGTGGAAATCGTGAGCCGCGCGTGGGG
>JAJFFB010000091.1 GCA_021776925.1 Planctomycetota bacterium
ACGCAGAACTTACCGCGAATGGAACCCGTGGTTTCGATGTTGAAGTCGAGAGCCAGAATGTGTTCTACGGATTCGAACGCGACGGAGCCGCACTCTGGGAACGCCTTGTAGAGACGGTCGAGGTCATCGGCAAGCTGAGAGAGTTCTACGGGCATCACACTCCAACGCACCGAACCTGAGAAGTCAGGGACGACGACTGCCAGATCACATATCAGCCAATCGAGGTACGGTTCCCCGGCCACCTCAATCTGCCGCTCAACAAATGTCAGCTGCAGTTGCAAATCTCCGAGGTTTAACATGCTCGACTCCATGTCTGCCTAATGGGTTTGGCGTTTGGCAGCTCGTCCGCTGCAACGCCTGGTTAGGCGTCTAGATCTCAATCTCTTCAACAATAAATGCGGAGGACTTTGAGTGGTCGATGAAGTTCCCTTCCTCTTCGTGCAGAGCCGCACCGAGCTTCTGACCTTCAGGTGAACTCATCCCAGCCACTAGAGATTCTTCTGAGTCAAACCAAACTTCAGCTATCCCATCATACTCAGGCTGCATGCCCCTGGATTCTCGGAGACCTTCATTCAGCGGACTCGGGATTGTGTGAGACTGAACGTACTTCCTGGCCCCCATCGCATCGGCGTTCTTCATGAAAAACGGACCATGCTGGTTGAGCCAGTACTCGCGAAACTCTTCACGTGACATGTTGGGGTGCCTGGTCAGGCACATCACGAACTTGATCATTGTCTTTCCTCTGGGGATCTCCTGAACATCATTGTATGCCTAACGGGTTTGCTGTTCAGCAGTCGCAGTGTAGCGAAGCGAAACGGAGGGCTGTCTGCAATGGCAGGTTAAGCAACAACTCATGGGATCTGCCAAATACCATGCTCAATTCCACCGAGTAGATAAATGGCAAATTCTCCCCGCCCCGGAATCTCTGTTGGCTCAAGCGCGATTGTTGCGCCCAGATCTTCCGCTCTACGCACGCTCTTCTCAATGTCGCTGACGCGCAAGTAGATTCTTATTATTGGCTCTTCCGATTCGCGTAATGGGACCCGAATGCCCCAGAGTGATCCATTGGACTGTGTCGTAAAAAATGCATTGCCAAATTCCGGAGTTGCTTCGCTAAATACCCAGCCATAGGACTGGCTATAGAAATCTCGCAGAGCTTCCGCTTCCGGCGTTACGATTTCGAGGTATTGGATTCCATGTTCCGGGACGGTCCCTGCAATTTCACCGTTGCCCTGGTTTTCTATCATTCGATCATTTGGCGCTGGAACTTGGCAAGAGAGCAGCACCAAAGGTGCTACTAGGGCGACGTGGCTTGGCTTCATCTGTATTTTCCCAAAAATCCGGATCACCGGAGTATTTCCGCTGAGTAAAGGACCTTATCAGATCCCTCCTTCCACTAGGTCTTAGCAGTGCTTGCCTTACGGGTTTGGCGCTCAGCTGACGCCGGGACGCGAAGCGGTCCGGTGGTCGGCTGCAACGGGTTAGGTGACAGACGATCCATATTATTGGTCCTCTCGTTTTCGCATTAGCAACTCTTTGACCTCCAAGATCTTCTGCTCATATGAAGATGCTCTTGATGGGTAATTTCTAAACTCTGTTTCCGTCTCGAGCAGTCTTTCTTCTAAAAACGCTAACATTTCAACTAGCTCTTCCTCCGTTGGGCCAGTGTTCGTGTCATTTATTGAGTCCGTACAAAGTGCGCGAAACCTCAGCTCTACTTTCGGGCCAATTCTATGGTAGGACGTCGTGTTTCCGCCCGAAGTGTCCGTGAATGACCAGGCCCCATTGCCAATTTGCATGTCAGGAAGATAGTAGAGGATGTAGGTGATCTCGCATTTTGCCTTTGACCTGTCCACTATCTCTCGAGAAACCTTCTCTAGCGTAGCTGGTGCCACACTTCGATTCAGCCGCACATCAAGGCTTCCAATGCCCACCTTAGAGTCGTTCCGGAGGATTGTGTAACTGACATCCGGCGAAAACGTGAAGCTCGAATCCTGCTGGATCGTGCCCTGGCTACAGGAGGCGATAACCAGGGCCAATATTGAGAGGACTAGGTGCCATTTGGCTGATTTGGTTTTCATTGCATTGAATCCCGTAACTGGCATCTGAGCTCCTCTGGAAACGGTTGCTGGCATCTCGGTATTTTGGAATCCTTTCTTCTGTTGATTCTTGTGACATGCTGGTCAGCTTTGGCTAGGTTCAGCTAACGTCTGGGCGCTCAGCTGCGCGGTGCGAGCGCGAGTGAGCACCGACCGCGTCGGCTGCGGCGGCGTTGTTAGACGTCAGTCTATCGCACCGAGCCAGGCTACTCTTCGGCAAGGCCTCGAAGGATGTCCAGCCGGTTAGGCGGTGCGTCCGGCGAAAGGAAGTCGGGAATAGTGCGCTCAGTGCGCCTTGGCCGGCTGAGGAAGTCCACTGGCCACTCCGCTACACGCCGCTCCCTGACATGGGCGTACTCTCCAGGCTCCGACTCATCGATGTACTCCTCCTGGAGTACGAGCGCGAGCGGCTCCTCTGCTCCGTCCGTCGCTTGGGCGAATGCGAGGGCCTCCTCGAACGACGGGAAGGCGTAGTAGTAGTCGCTGCCGTCACTGTGGTTCTGGGCTCCGCGTTCCGGGTGGCACCACACTCGGTACTCGAGCACCGCATCCCACACTAATCCGCCACCGGCCTTGGCAGTCGGCGGATACTCCCCAACTCGATTTGGGTTGCAGACGGCTGGGTACTCTGGGGGGGTCGCCATGTACGTCTAACGGGTTTGGCGTTCAGCTGCGCGCGAAGCGCGTCCGCTGCAACGCCTGGTTAGCATGCCCTCAATTTAGGAATATCACCTGAATCCCACCAGCCCAAATCCTCAAGGACAAGGAATCCAGGATAACTAGAAATGGATGGAAATAGGCCTCGGTAATAGCAATCCCAGTAACTGACTACCCGACTCTTTGTACGTCGAATGAAATCTGGGTTCTCGAGTGAGAATTTGCGAAATGACTCCCCACTAAGGACTGATCGATTCTCCTGAACTAGCCGTATTATCTCCATCACATATTCTCCTAGTGGGAGAAGAACAAACGGAACCACCCAATCTTGCTTCATTGATAGTAGCTTGGCGATATGGCGCTCCCTCACAAACCCATCATGATGACGAGAGTAGATGCAGTGCGCCACAATCCCATGTTCACCCTTTGGAATCCTCATTTTTGGATAATAGACTCGTGAAGGAATTTCAATCTTCTCACCGTTGATAACGGCCTCCAAGCGACCCGATGGCGAATATTGAGCTGGGGGCAGCTTGGACAAAACACTCTCAACTACTGAAGCCATGTGTTTGGGAAAGGAGTCCAGAAGTGAACCCGACTCGTCACTATCGGAACTAGGCATATTTCTTTGTCATGCTAACGAGTTTGCCGCTCAGCGGCGCGAAGCGTCCGCTGCTGCGGCTGGTTGGGCGGTAAGTGAGCACCACCCTGAGATTGCGCGGGCCGGATTATCAAGATTGATGACGGGCTCTCTACTGAAGGAACGCAACGCTCTTGGTATTGAATCCGCCCAACTCGTATTGGACAGCCCTGGGGTGGGTTCGTGGGCTGTGGGGTTGGAGTTTCATAATAGCGGTGAAGGGAGGGGGGGTTGAGGGATGTTGGGCTGGGTGGCGTGGAAAGGGGGTTGGGGGTGGGGGGTTGGGCTGCGTGGGAGGGGTCTGTGATTGTGGGTTGTTGTGCGGCGGGGGTTATTGGTCGAGGGGGCTGCGGACGGCGGCGGCGCCGCGGTTGAGGACGTGGGTGTAGATCATGGTGGAGCGGACGTCTTTGTGGCCGAGCAGTTCTTGGACGGTGCGGATGTCGTAGCCGCTGGCGAGCAGGTGGGTGGCGAAGCTGTGGCGGAAGGTGTGGCAGGTGACGCGCTTGGCGATGTCGGCATTTTTTGCTGCGCGGCGGACTTCTCGTTGCAGGACGGTCTGGTGCAGGTGGTGGCGGCGGCGTTGGCCGGTTTCGCGGCATTGGTAGGGGCGGGTGGCTGGGAAGACCCACTGCCACGGCCATTCGCGGCCGGCGTTGGGCAGCTTGCGGCCGAGGCCGTCAGGGAGTTCGACCCAGCCGCAACCCTTGGCCAGGTCGCTTTTGTGTTGTAGACGGCAGCGGGCGAGATGGTCTTGTAGCGGTTCGGCCAGTTTTTGCGCCAGCATCGACACCCGGTCCTTGCCGCCTTTGCCGACGCGGACCGTGAGTTGCATATAGTCGAAATCGAGGTCTTTGACGCGCAGGCGACAGCACTCCATCAGGCGCAGACCCGAACCGTAGAGCACTCCGGCCATCAGCTTGGGGGTGCCGTGGAGCTGGGCCAGGATGGCGCGTGCTTCGTCGGGGCTCAGCACCACCGGCAGGCGTGGGCGGCGCCGGGCGCGCACCATGTCGTCGATCTCGTCCAGGTCCTGGCCGAGAACCGCCTTGAAGAAGAACTTCAGCGCCGCGAGGGCCTGGTTCTGGGTGGCGGCGCCGACGCGGCCGCTGGTGGCGAGGTGGGTCAGGTAGCGGACCGCGTCGTGGGGTTCGAGTTGGTCCGGCGTTTTGGCGGCGTGGCGCAGGAATTCGCCGCTCCATTGCAGGTAGCTGCACTCGGTCGAGCGCGCATAGTGGCGCAGGCGCAGGGCCTTCCGCATCGACTCGAGGGCAGGGTTCGTCTCGTGCTGCACGGTCTTGGTTGAGGACGCACCGCGGGACTCAAGGTGACCCCATTTCCCAGTGGCTGACCGATCCAGGGAAATGTGACCTCAGTTCTCTATGGTTGACCGATCCAAGCCGGCTAGTCCGGAAGGAGTTTTGCGATTCGGGCCACGTCGTAATACCTGTTGAATCTCATTCCGTGGGGTGTGTAGACCACCTTGCGGTCGGATTCGATGGCCTCCAGGGCTTCGGGTGGCACTTCAAGCCCGGCCTGACTCCCTGCGGCCAGGATCAGCGCAGATAGGTCGATGCGCCCTACGCGGGGGCCGAAGTCGCAGTTGCCGCACCAGGTCCAGATCTTGATGCGGCCGACGACGCGGCCGTTGTCCCCGACCTCGACACCTTCGGCGATGGCCACCTCGAGGATGGGCAGATCGGTCGGCACCTCGGTGACATAAGGAATGCGGATCAACGTTCCCTGGGGGGTCACCAGGCCCTCGGCGGTGATGGATTCCACACTCTGGGGGTCATTGAGGGGCTCTACCGTTCCCCGCGCTTCAGGACCTTCAGGGACATCGCGGACTTCGCGGACCTCCCATCCCAGGATCAATGCAAAGGCCAAGAGTCCTAGGATGGGCACCCTCCGAGCAAAGCTCTGGTCATTCAGGTCCGGCATCTTGGATGACTAGGCTCGCTTCGAAGGTCGGCAACGGGTCCGTGCCCACGCCCCAGGCCAAATTGCTAAAACTGGGCATGTCCAAGGCCACCCATCTCGATCATCCGTGCCTGGCGAAGCTGCGCGCGTTGGCGGCGGGGCTGCCGGAGAGCAGCGAGGTCGAGACCTGGGAGCATCCGACCTTTAGCTGGCCGTGGATAAAGTGCTTTCGTTCCATGGCAAGTGGCTTTGTTCCCTGGAAAGGAAGCTGGTTCCGCCCCTATCTTTAGATAGGGGCGGGTTCTGCTGACGCCGTCCAGGGGGAAAAAGACGCTGCCGTGGGGCGGAATGAATTTGTCCACGGTCAGTTAGGGCCGGCAAGAAGATCTATGCGACCTGGGGGAGTGAGAACGGCAAGGCGGGCATCTGCGTCAAGCAGAGCCGTGAGCAGCAGGCGGCGTTGATGAAGCACTCGGGTTTTTACATCCCGGCCTACGTCGGGCACCACGGATGGAACATTAGTTTCAAAGGCCGCCAACCGGTCGTTTGCAGGCCGCTCGAACTGTGCGGAATGCTGAGGCATTTGGCGGCATAGTGCGCTATGGAAAGTAGAGGAATCCAGCTCCATGAAATCACTCCTACTCATCGCTTTGTTCCTGCTCGCAGCGCCGCTACCGGCGCAGACCGTGACCGTGACTACCGGCGATGACGTCATCGACATCGACCCATGGACCGCGGTGATTGCCGACCTGCCCGGACCCGACGGCAAGGTGTCGTTCTCCGAGGCGATGATCGCCACCAACAACACGACCGGGCATCAGACTATCGCCTTCAACATTCCGCAGAGCGACTGGCTGCTGCAGTTTCTCTACCCGGGGCGCGCGGTGTTGAAAACGGTCACCGGGTACTACTGGCGCGCGAGTGACAGCGTCACCGTCGACGGCACCACCCAGACCGCGTTCACCGGCGACACCTACGCCGACGGCAACGAAGTCGCGACCTACGGATCCACGATCTATCTCAACGCCGACGGCTGCAGCATGCTCGGCTTCGACAGCACCGCGGTTTCGGTGACCGGGTCGGTCGGCCGGGTCGAAGGCAACACCGCCATGAACATCGACGTGTACAGCGGCTCGGGCAGCACCATCCGCGGCAATACCGGCGGCACCATCAAGATCGATCGTTCCAGCGACAACCTGGTCGTAGGCAACACCGTGCAGCGTGTGCGCGTGCTCGGCTGGATCGGCGGCGGCCAGGCGGCGAGCAACAACAGGATCGGCGGGCCAACCCTGGCCGAGCGCAACTACATCACCGGCTACGGCACCTGGAGCGGCGAGGGTTATCCCTCCGGCACCACCGTGCAGATCTTCGACTCGACCGGCACCCTGATCGAAAACAACTGGATCGGCACCACCCCCGATGGGCTCGCCCAGGGCAGCCAGGCGTCGACCATCGGAATCGGCTTCGAGGGCGAGAACCACGACACGGTGATCCGCAACAACCGCATCGCCGGCATCCTCGGGCACGGCACCTATCCGCACTGGAATGGTGCCTTGGTGGGTTGGTCGGTGCTGATCAGCGGCCGTGGGTCCAACATCGATCTGATCGGCAACACCTTCGGCCTCGACGCCAACGACCAGCCGCTGCTCGGCAGCGTCGATGGCATCGACGTAGGCAGCATGGTGACCCACCCCTCCTCGGTCGCCGGCATCCGCATCGGCGGCGATCTGCCCGGCGAAGGCAACGTCATCGCCGGCCACCTGCGCAACGGCATCACCATCGGCAAGGACGTGGTGCAGGTGCGCCTGCAACAAACCACCATTCACGCCAACGGCGCGCTCGGCATCGACCTGATTGAATCCGATTACGGCACCGGCGTCAGCGCCAATGATCCGCTCGACGCCGACAGCGGCGGCAATGGTCTGCAGAACTTCCCGCTCATCGCTTCGGCGCTGGCGCAAAACAACTCGGTGCGCGTGAGCGGCAGTCTCGCTTCGAGCCCCAACGACACCTTCACCCTCGACTTCTTTGCTTCCGCCACCGCCGACCCATCCGGTTTTGGCGAGGGCGAGCTGTTCCTCGGCACCACCCGCGTGACCACCGACGCCGCGGGCGACGCCGCCTTCGACCTCAGCCTGCCGGTCGGCGCCCCCCCCACCTGGGTGGTCAGCGCCACCGCCACCCTCGAACCACTCGGTGCAACCTCGGAGTTCTCCGCCGCGGTGCCGATCGAGGGCTTGAGCCTGCAACTGCTCGGCGACCTGGTGCGCGGCACCAGCGCAGACCTGCAGGTCGACGGTGCCATCCAGGGAGAAACCGTGTGGTTCCTCTACAGCTTCGCCGGCATCGGCGCCGGCCCGTGCCCGCCGCCGCTCGGCGGCCTGTGCCTCGATCTGTTGGCGCCGGTCCAGACCCTGGGCTCGGCAGCCGCCAACGCCAGTGGCACCGCCACTTTCACCGGCACCGTGCCGGCCGGCGCGCCGCTGATCGGCATCCACTTCCAGGCGGTGGCGCGGCGCGGCGCCGGCGGGGTCGATTCGGCCAAGACCGGCACGCTGAGCACGACCATCCAGCCTTGATCAGCGGCTCAGGCCGTTCTCAAAATTGCGCCCTTCCTGCTCCGAGACCACGCGGAAGAAGGTGCATTCCAGGCAGCGGCAGAATTTCTCCTTGGGGCCGCCCGGGCACAGGGTGCCGTCGACGGTCCAGCAGGCGCGGCCGGCGGCGATGCCGCGGTTGATGCCGTCGGCCGGCCAGTGGGTGGCCGCCGGGCAGACCCCATCCTCCTCGGTATTCGTGCCGCCGACTTCACGGCCGCACTTCTTGAATTCCCAGCACTGCAGTCGTTCCGACATGTTGGTTTTCTCGGCTCTAGGGCCATGGGGCGGACATTTGTCTTAACGGACAATTATCGTCCCAACTTGAGAACTTGAATCTCCAGCGAGGGCGGCGGAACTGGGCAGCTGGGCCAGGAGCGGGGCCGGGACCCAGCCCGGCGCCCGGATACAATCTCCCCCGCCATGAGCGACGTGAAGCGCATTCTTGAGGTAGCACAGGCGGCCGGCCGCCAGGCAGCGGCCCTGTGCCGGGCGGTGCACGCCACCACTCCCGAGTCGATGGACAAGAGCGACAAGTCGCCGGTGACCATCGCCGACTATGGTTCGCAGGCGCTGATCCTGCGCGCGCTCGGGGCAGCTTTCCCCATGCACGGCGTCATCTCTGAAGAGGGAAGTGAGCACCTGCGCGCCAGCGCCGGCGAAGAAGGCGCCGCGCGCATCGTTGGCCTGGTCAACGACGTGATCAGCGACGATCCTGCCGACAGCGCTGAGGCTGGAAGCGCAACCCCCGCCGACTTCGACCAGGTGTGCGCCTGGATCGATCACGCCGGGGCGGCCGACGCCGAGTTCACCTGGGCGATCGATCCTATCGACGGCACCAAGGGTTTCCTGCGCCGCCAGCAGTACGCGATCGCCATCGGTCTGCTGCGCGACGGCGTGCCCTTCGCCGGGGTCATGGTGTGCCCCAACCTGCCGGTCGATCTGGCGCGGCCCGATGGTCAGCTCGGCGTCATGTACGTCGCCGCGATGGGGCTCGGCACTTCGCGCATTCCGCTCGACGGCGGCACCGTCGGCCCGGCGATCACCAGCGAGGGCATCGATCCCGGCAAGTGGCGCGTGCTCGGTTCGGTCGAGTCGGCGCACGGCGATCCCAAGCTGGTGGTGCGCATGATGGAAGAGGCCGGCATCCTCGGCGGTTTCGTGCGCTACGACAGCCAGGTCAAGTACGGCATCATCGCCGAGGGCGCGGCCGAAATCTATCTGCGCCCGCGCAGCCGCCCCGACTACCGCGAGAACATCTGGGACCACGTCGCCGGTGTGATCGTGGCGCAGGAGGCCGGCGGCAAGGTCACCGACATGGACGGCAAGCCGCTCGATTTCACCCTCGGCAGCAAGCTGCTCGAGAACCGCGGCGTGCTCGCCACCGCCGGTGGCGCGGTGCACGACACCGTGGTCAACGGCATCGCCGAAGCCGAAGCCAATCTGACCGCGGGCTGACCCGGCGGCGGGCAGACCTGACTGCCAGTTGACCCGGCGGCAGATCGTCGCCCCCCCCCTCTCAAGGGGTGATGACGAGTTCCTGGGCGGTGGTCGCCCAGTGGATCCAGTTGCCTGCGGAGCCGCCGAAGGCGAGAGCGCTGAACCACACCGTGCGGCCGGCCAGGGGGTCGAGTTCATTGGCGGCGGCGTAGGCGTCGACCCTGGCATTGCCGTTGCCATCGGTCACTCCTTGCGTGCCGGAGCCGAACCACGGCGGCGGATGGTAGTACATGGCCGAGGTTAGGCCGTCGAAATCCAGCGGCACCAGCACGGCGCCGCGCAGAGTCGGACCAGTGCCGGTGCCGCTCGCCAGCAGGGCGTAATTCATGCTGCCGCCGTCGAAGTCCAGATCGAACTGCATGCGGCCGCCGATCGCGGCGGACATAGTTCGGGGAAACATCTCGATCATCGGGTCGAATCCGATCGGGAACACAACTCCGGTGTTGAGCTGCAAGGTGCCGCCTACCGTGTGATGGCGCGAATCGATGCCGGCAAGCAGTTCCCGGCGTCCGTCGCCGTTGACGTCGGCGCTGCTCAGCTGTTGGGAAAAACCGTCGAGTTCTTTTTCCGCGTCCATTACCGCGAGCACGGCCCCGTCGGCGCCCGAGAAGAAGCGCACGCGCCCGTACTTCGTCGTCGAGGCGATGTTCCAGTTGGGTGAGCCGACGGCGAAGTCACTGACACCATCGGCATTGATGTCTCCAAGGTTGGCCAGCGAAAAACCGAAGTGCTCCGAAGCCCATGCCGGGCCGTAAACGGTGAGCGTTTCGACCAATCCGGCGGTAGAGAAGACGTGTGCCGATCCATCAGCAAAGGTCACGCCATTGCCCTCGTTGCCGAGGACAAAATCGCTCTTGCCGTCGCCATCGACGTCGTCGATCTCACAAAAGGCGTAGCTGACGCGGCTGGCGTTCCAGATCACGGCGCCGTCTTTGGGCGACAGGAAACGCATACGGTCGCCCCAGTGAATCACCAATTCGTCACAGCCGTCGTTGTTGACGTCACTGACCGCCTCCAGGAACAGATCAATGCGACTGAAACGCACCACGTATTCGGGCAGATAAAACTGATTGCCGATTTTGGCTCCAGCGTAGACCTTGACCACCTTGGCGCTGGGGTTGCGCCAACCACCGGACCAGGGAGTCCCGGCGTCGCAGTCGTCCAGCATCGCCAGGTCGGGCACGCCGTCACCGGTCAGATCGTGGCCGCCGGCCAAGGCGCCACCGATGAAGCCGAAATCGTAACGGCCGCCAATGTTGCGGATCTCAGTTCCAGTCACGCCGTCGTAGACATAGACCACACCGCGTTTGATGCCGTACAGATCCGAACTCGGTGCCGACACCATGTACTCGGCGACACCATCGCCGTTCAGGTCGCCGGCGGTGGAGTAGTCGAAACCGAAGCGGTCGCCCACAGCGGCGCCCAAATGGGTGCGCAATACGCTGCCGTCCAGACCACTGTGCACCTGCAGCCGGCCCTGGGTCAGCGGCCCGCTTCTGTGGATGCCGATGGTGCCGATCAGGAAATCCTCGCAGCCATCGCCGTTGAGGTCACCGGCCGGCCGCGACTTGGAGATCCCCCAGTCGGTCTGCCCGAAGACTTCGTATTGCTTGTAGATGCGCCCCCCCAGCGGGCCGGGTTGTCCGACCTGGGAGAAAGCGTCGGCGTCGGCAGCAGCGAGGGGAAGGAAAAGGGGAAGAGCGAGGGGAAGAAGCAACATGGTGGGAGAGGTCCCTGCGAACAGTGTTGGGAGAGGCCCCTTCAAGCAGGCTAGGGGACGATGCGCAATTCCTGCGAGGTCGTCACCCAATGGACGCCGGGGCCGAGGGGGCCGTCCAGGCCGATGCCGCAGAACCAGATCGAGCGTCCGACCAGCGAACTCATCGCGCCAGGGCCGAGTACAGCGAAGATGGCGATGTGGCCGTCGGCGTCGGTGGTGCCATGTGCGCCCGGCGTGAACCAGGGCGGCGGGTGATGGTACATCACCGCGGTCACCCCATCGAAGGTCAGCGGAACGGCCCGATTGCCCAGCATCGTGGGCCCCTTACCAGAGGCGCTGGCGAGCAGCATGTAGTCCATCGTGCCGCCATCGAAGTTCAGGTCGATGCGCACGGTGCCCCCGGTGGAAGCCGAAAACTCCTGCGGCCTCATGCGGATCATCGGGTCGAAACCGATCGGGAACACGACTCCGGTGTTGAGCTGGAGTACGCCGCCGACCTCGTGGTGGCGCGAGGGAATGCCCACCATCAGTTCGCGGCGCCCGTCACGATTGACGTCGGCACTGCTCAGGACACTGCCAAATCCGTCACGCACCTTCCAGGACTCGACCTTGGCGAGCACGTCGCCATCGGCGCCGGAAAAAAAGCGCACCATGCCGAAGGGAGAGGCAGATGCGGGGTCGAAATTGGGTGAACCGACGGCGAAATCACCGATGCCGTCATGATTGATGTCGCCCAGGTCGGCGAGCGCGTAACCGAACTGCTCGGAGCCACCGGCAGCGCCCTCGACCGTGAGGATCTTGACCGGACCATTGCTCGAGTACAGATCCACCGATCCATCGAGGCTGCCCGCCCCTCTGCGGTCGTTGCCCAGCAGGAAATCGCGCTTGCCGTCGCCGTCGGCGTCGTCGATTTCGCAATAGGTTCGGCTGACGCGGGTGGGCTCCCAGATCACGGAACCGTCCTTGCCCGACAAGAAACGCATGCGGCCCCCCCAGTGCACCACCAGGTCGTCACAGCCATCGCCGTTGAGGTCACTGACCCCGTCGAGGAATAGGTTCAGGGTGGCAAAACGCGCCTTAAGAACCGGTAGCGAGTTGGGGTCGTCGATCGTGGCACCCGAGTAGACCAACACCACCTTGGCGGTTAGGTCGCTGCCGCCACCCGTATCGCTGTCATCGAGCATGGCCAGGTCAGGCACACCATCGCCGGTGAAATCGTGGCCGCCGGTTACGGCGCCGCCGATGAAACCGTATTGGAAACTGCCGCCGATGCTGCGCAACTCGCCGCCGGTGGCTCCGTCGTAGACGTAAACCACGCCGCGCTTGGTTCCGTACAGATCGGAACTGGGCGCCGACACCATGTACTCGGGCACGTCATCGCCGTTGAGGTCGCCGGTCGACGCATAGTCGAAGCCAAAGCGGTCACCGACAGCAGCACCGAGGTGGGTACGAAAAACGACGCCCTTTTGCCCGCTGTGCACCTGCATGCGCCCCTGCGTCAACGGCCCCTGCTTCTTGTTGCCGATGGTGCCGACCAAAAAGTCTTCCTTGCCGTCGCCATTGAGATCGCCGCCGGGCCTGGACTTGCCGATTTCCCAGTCCTGCTCACCGAAAACGGCAAAGGACTGATAGACGCGGCCACCGAGCTCGCCTGGAGTGCCGTCCTGCGGCATGACCGCAGCCGCACCTGACGCGAGGGAAAGGAGCAGGGGGAAGGGAAGGATGACGGGGAGGGGAAGAGTCACCATGGCAGGACCACCATTCCATAATGGCAGATTCGGGGTGTTCTGCCAGTGTACCCCAGGGCTGGCACCCTGTGCAGACGGTTCCTATTCCCCAATCGGCTTATACGGCACCTTTCCTTTTGGCATCTTGGCCAGACGCTCGCCGGCAACCCGGATCTGGGTGTCGACGCCCGCAGCGAGGTCCTCTGGGTCAAACTCGACGATCTCGTGCGGTTCCACGCCGATGCCTTCGATGCCGCGGCCGTTCTGCCAGCGCGATTTATTCGAACGAACCGAAACGTAGAGAGAGAACTTGCCCGAGGGCAGTTCGAGGGTGGCCTTGGACGCCGACATGCCCGCGGTGGTGCTTTCGCCGATCATGTAGCCGCGCCCCTCTTCCTTGAACATGCCGCTGGCGGTCTCGCCGGCGCTGACCACGGTGCCGTCGACGATCACCACCACCGGTCCGCCATAGGGCGCGGGACCGGCAGAGGGAATGGTCTTGGCGAACTGCAGCGAGGTGCCCTTGGGTACGAAGCGACCGAGCAACGCGTCGTGGTCAAAGCCACCGCCGCCATTGCCACGAAAATCGAGAATGATGCCGGGCGCTGCGCCGATAGTTTCCAGCACCTGGTCCATCTGCTCGGGAAGGTCATCCTTGCAACGCCGCAGGCGCACGTAGCCCCAGCCTTCGGGCAGCAGGCCGTAGGCGAGGTCCTTGGTAGTCTCGAGATTCGCTGGCCACACCGCCGGTCCGGCCATGCGCACCGAGGAATCCCCATAGCTGATCGTGCGTTTCTTCTTCTTGCGGTCGGGACCCTTCAGCTCCAGCTTCATGCGTTCGTTGTCGCGCCCGGCCAGACCCCAGTGGGTGGCCCAGAAAAACGCCTGGGTGTCGGTCGACCACGAAAAGATCTTGCGGTTGGTGGCGATGCGCTCCTCGAGCCAGTCCAGCGGTTTGCTGTCATCGATCTTCAGCACTTCCGAACCCGCTTCAATGCCGACGTCCTCGGCCGCACCAGCGACCGCCTTGACGTAAATCTTCTTGCCCACCTGGCATAGAGCCAGTCCGGAGTCGCCGCGCTCGCGCGAGGAATCAAACCAGGACTCGTCTTCCGGCCAGCGCAGTTCCTTCAGCGCCTCGCTGCGCTCGACCCGGGCGTGCCCGTCCTGGAGTGCCGCGACCAGGTGCTGCAACAACACCATCTCATCCTGGTCGGTCTTGGCCTTTTTGGCCTCTTTGCGCAGTACCTTGCCGACCTTCTTCAGGTCGATGTCCTTCAACTTGAGCAGGACTCTGCACTGCTCCTCGACCTGCTCCAGCGCCGATTCCAAGTCGGCCTCGATCGGACTCTGGCCAGGAGTGAAGGCGGCTGCAACCGACAGGAGAACACTGGTCAGCATGCCTCGATTCTAGTCGCTTCCATTGGTCCAACTCCTGAGCCAGTGGCTATCCGAATAGGGGCAGAGAGTAGGGCGACGTCACTGTGCTCATCGCTGCAGGACCTCGACGGCGCCATCGAGCTTCACCCATAACGGCAGGATTTCAACTCCGGGCAACTCCCGCTCCAGCTTCTCACTGGCCTTGAAGAGCTGACGACGCTGCACCGCGTCGTCGGCTGGATTCCCCAAGCAGCCCTGGTGCGCCATGATCGCCACACTGCGCACGCCAAGCGACTCAACCGACAGCCGCACCCCGCGCAAAATCGGCGCCACGTAGTCATCGGGCTCCCCGTCGGCAAAACCCGCCACCGGCCCAGGACCGGTCAGCAAGTTGACGTGGTCAACATTCAAACGCTGGCGCAAGAAGTGGGTCACGGTCTCGGTAAACCGGCCGTCCATGCAGGTAATCGCAGTGCAGGAAGTCATGTCTTGGCAACCATCT
>JAJFFB010000092.1 GCA_021776925.1 Planctomycetota bacterium
CCGGGGATCGCGCGCCACGCGGTCAAGGCGCTGGCACCCTTTGCCGCAGTTGCGGAAAAGGAACTGCTGGCCTTGGCGCGCGGTCATCAGGACCAGATCGCGCGCGCCCAGGCCTTGCGCCCCTTGTTGCCGGCGCTGCAGCAGCGCGCCAACAAGAGCAGCCTGAAGCTGGTGCTGGACCAGTTTCTGCTGCGCCATAGTGGCAGCAGCAGCGATCTCGAAGAGTGGCTGGCCGCCTTCCCCTTGCAGCCGTACCGCGGCGAACTGCGCACGCGGCTGCGCGACTCCGGCTATCCGCTGTTCCGCAAACGCGTGCTGCTGCAGGCGATGGCGCGGCAGGCCGCCGACGGCTTGCACAATCTGGCCCAGGAAGCACTCTCTGCCGACGACGATGCGCTGGTCCTTGCCGCACTGGGCGCGCTGGCGAAGTGGGGTGGCGATCGCCACGCCAAGTCGCTGGACCGGCTCTCACGCCACGCCGACCCCGGCATCCGCCTCGCCGCGCTGCGTGAGGGTCTACGCCTGGGGCGCGGCCGTGCGGTGACCGAATTGGCCGCCTCGGCCGACCCGGTGGCGCGTCAGGCCGCCGCCATCGCTTACGCCGAGAAGCCTGCCGCCGCGGCCCTGCCGCACTTGAACGACCTGCTGGGTGACGCGGCGGCCGCGGTGCGCCACCAGGCCCTGTTCAGCCTCGCTGCTCTACGCGATCCCCAGGTGGTGCCGCTGCTGATCGGTCACCTCGATCACGCCGCAAGCGTGACCGCCGACCGGGTGCTGGGCACGCTCGAGGGACTGACCGGCGAGAGCTTCGGCCCTAGCGCCAGGGTGTGGCAAAGATGGTGGCAGGACCAGACCGACTTCCAATTCCCGTCGCCGGCTGAAGTGAAACAGCGCCAGCAACAGCGCGCGCGCAGCCAGGCCGAAGCGCAGACCGTGGCCGGCTTCTGGGGCATGCCGGTGATCGGCGAACGCATCGCCTTTGTGCTCGATACAAGCGATTCAATGAAGGCCCGTTACCGCGCGGCCTCGCGTTATGGCGGCCAGGGAACCCGGCTGTCGGCCGCTCAGGCGCAATTGGTGCAAGCGCTGCGCGATCTGCCCGACGGCACCGCTTTCAATATCTATCTCTTTGACCGCCAGGGCTGGGCCTGGCGCGACACTCTGGCGACGATGGACTCCAAGGTACGCGCCGAGGCAGTGGCCTTCGTCATGGCCTTGCAGACGCGCTTTGGAACCGCGCTCTACGACGCGCTGGAACTGGCCTTTGCCGCGCCGGAAATCGAAGCGGTCTATCTGCTCTCTGATGGTGCACCCTATCTGGGCAAGATCGATGATCCGGCCTTGATCCGCGCCGACGTGGCGCAGTGGAACGCGACGCGCCAGCTGCCCTTGCACTGCGTTTCCCTCGGTGGCCGCGTGCCGTTGCTGCAGCAGCTCGCCAAGGACTCCGGCGGCGAGTTCCGCCTGGTCAAGTAGGCGCCCACGCCGAGATTCAGGTTCCCACCTGGCGCTGGGCGTGCGGGTCAGGAGCCGGCCACCCGGGTCAGGATGCGGCCATGCGTCCGGCGACTTGCGCCAGGACCTGGCCTTCGAGTTCTTCGGCCTGGGCTTCGAGCGCGGCGCCCTCTTGCAGGAAGCGCTGCAGGCGCGCGCGGTCGTCGAGGTCGGAACCGTTGATCTGCACGTTGAGGAATGCGCCGCGCACCGCCAGGCGCGCGCACAAGGCGCCGACCCCGGCGTCGGACGCCGAGGCGGACAAACCCTCCGCTGCCATCGCCGCGGCCACTTCCATGGAGGCGAGCGCGACTTGCATGACGCGGAATGGAACCTCGATCGCGCGCAGCGTGGCGGCCTGGGTGGCGGAGTCTTTGGCGGCCTGCTCGGCAACGCTGGTCGAGGGCATGCGCCAGCACGCGGTGATCGCGGCGAAGGCGGCGGTGTCTTCGTCGACCAGTCGTAGCAGTTCGGCGTGGCAGGTCTTGCCGCGTTCGGCCCAGACGCTGAACTCTTCCCAGCGCTCGTCCCAGCCGCGTTTGTGCGCCGACAGGTTGGCGACCATGGTGCCCAGTGCGGCGCCCAACGCGCCGACCGCCGCGGCCACTGAACCACCCCCCGGAGCGGGGGACTCGGACGCGGTTTCGTCAACCAGATGGGCTAGGCTGAGGCCGGCGAGACGGCCACTTCCGCTGCCGCCGGCGACCACGTATTCGATGACCTTCTGCTGCGGGTCGAAGGGACCGAGTTCATCCAGGCCCATGCTCTTGACCGCGATCTTGATCAGCTCGGCGTCGCCGACACCGGTCGACCGCTGCTGCTTGCGCAGGAAAAAGCGGCCTGCGTCGAGCAGCGCCTGCAGCGGAACCAGGCCGACCATCTCGGAGCCGGTCACGCGCACCCCGCGCGCCTGCGCCTTGGCGCACACTTCGTCGAAGGCGACGTGCAACGGCGTCTGTTCAAGGTCGGTCAGGTTCATCGACACCTGGCAGATGCCGTATTCCTCGATGTACCAGCCGATGCCTTTGACGCTCTTCAGCGATCCGGGCTGCCATACCGGGGCGCCGTTTTCGTCGCGCACCACCGGGCCGTTGAGCGGATCGCCCTGGCGCAGGATGCGGCCCTTCTCGCGCACGTCGAAGGCGATCGCGTTGGCGCGCCGGCTGCTGGTGGTGTTGAGATTGACGTTGTAGGCGATGAGAAAATCGCGCGCGCTGACCGCGGTGGCGCCGCTGCCCGGCTGAAATTCGGCCGGACCGAAATCGGGAGCCCATTGCGGATCCTGCAGGCGCTCGGCCAGTGCCTCGTATTCTCCGGCGCGCACCGCGGCGAGGTTGCGCCGCTCCGCGCGGGTGGCGGCGTGCTCGTAGCAGTACACCGTCAGGCCGGCTTCCTCGCCGAGGCGGCGGCCGAGCTGGTGTGCGTAGGTGACGGTCTGTTCCATGCTGATTCCGGCGATCGGGACCAGCGGGCACACGTCCATGGCACCGAAGCGCGGGTGCTCACCGGAATGGCGGCGCATGTCGATGAGTTCGGCGGCGCGACGGCCGGCGCGCACCGCCGCCTCGATCACCGCCTCGGGCGCGCCGGCGAAGGTGACCACGGTGCGGTGGGTGGCCGTGCCGGGATCGACGTCGAGCAGCTTCACACCCTCAACGCTTTCGATCTCGTCGGTGATCCGGCGGATGACTTCCATGTCCCGGCCTTCGGAGAAGTTCGGGACGCATTCGAGGATCGGCTTCATGACAGGGAGGAGGCAGATGAGAGCGGTGCTGCGGAGGCGCTGGCAGGCGGCGCTGCATAAGGCGCTACGGAAGCGGTGCTGCGTGATTCCAAGGCACGCAGGCGGGCGTCTATCTTCTGCTCAAGGGCCTGCAAGCCTTTCTTTCGCGCACTGGAGGCGATGCTGAGGAATAGTTGCAGGAACAGGGCGCTGACCAGGCCGGCCAAGGCCAGGCCCAGGATGATGGCGTCGACCTGGATCATGACGGTGCCGTTGATCGAGAGGTCGATGGCGCCGATCAGGCGCAGCACGGCATAGGCCGCGACGCCGCCCAGAAAGGTGGCCGCTACAGCCAGGATCAAGGCCAGCATGGTGCCGTTCATGGGCGGTAGTTTAGCTGACCGTGGACCAAGTCATTCCGCCCCACGGCAGCGTTTTTTCCCCTGGACGGCGTCAGCAGGACCCGCCCCTATCTGAAGATAGGGGCGGAACTAGCTTCCTTGCCAGGGAACAAAACCACTTGCCATGGAACGAAAGCACTTTATCCACGGCCAGTTAGCCGCCGCGGGAAGCAGAAAGACCCGAGTGCTGGGTTGGCCGGGTCAACCCTGATCGGCCGGAGCGCGATGGAGCAAGGACAGGATTTCCTCGCCGTAGCGTTCGAGTTTGGCTGGGCCGATGCCGTGGATCAGGGCAAGATCCTCGACACTGACGGGCAGGGCAGTGGCGAGCTGGTGCAGGGTGCGGTCGGAGAAGACCGTGTAAGGCGGCTTGCCGTTCTCGTGCGCGGTCTGGGTGCGCCAGACGCGCAGGCGTTCGAATAATTCCTGGTCTTCGTCGGGGTCGGCTTCGTGGCTGCCGGCGGAGCGCGCCGACGCGCGGCTGCGTGGGGGGCTGGAGCCATTGCCGTGCTGGAGCTGCGGCCACTCCAGGTCGACCCGGTCCTGGTCTTTCATGACCGCGACGCCCAGCTCGGTCAACGCCAGCAGCGGATACTGGGTGCCGGTGGTCTGGATCAGGCCGGCGCTCTCAAGACAATCGAGCAGGTCGAGGACGAAGGCGCGGCCTTGGGATTTGAGCAGACCATAGGTCGACAGCCGGTCGAGCCCGGCGTCGCGCACCTGGCGGGTCTCGGCGCCGACCAGCATCGCGGCGACGCGGCCGCGGCCGAAACGCGCGTGGGTGCGGGCCACACCTGAAAGCGCCTTGCGCACGATCAGATGATGTTCCTCGCTGAGCGGTTGGCGCAGCCCCAGCACCTGCTCGTCGCAGCGGTCGCAGCGCGCGCACCCCGGATGCAGGGAGGTGGCGTCGGGATCGCCGAAGTACTCAAGTACGGTGCGGTGACGGCAGGTGCCGCCACTGGCGTAGCGGACCAGGCGTGACAACTTGCGCAGCGCGTGCTGCACGTGAAGGGAATGCTCGCCGTCGGGGTTGCCCTCGGTCAGCAGGTATTCGGCGGTACGGACGTCGCGCGGTTGGTACAGCAGCACCGCTTCGGCGCCGCAGCCATCGCGCCCGGCGCGGCCGACCTCCTGGTAGTAGGACTCGAGCGAGGTTGGCAACCCGAGGTGGATCAGCAGGCGGATGTCGGGCTTGTCGATGCCCATGCCGAAGGCGTTGGTGGCGACCAGAGCGTCGAGATGATCGCCCAAGAAGGCCTCTTGCACGCCATGGCGCTCTTCGGCCTCGAGGCCGGCGTGATAGTGGCGTGCGCGCAGGCCGAGGGCGCGCAGGCGCTCGGCGCCTTCTTCGGCATGGCGGCGGGTGGTGGCGTAGGCCAGCACCGGCGCCCCCTGGGGGCGCTGCTCGACCAATTGCTCGAAGAGCTTCCAGCGCTCTTCGGCGCCGCGCGAGCGCTCGACGCGCAGGTGCAGATCGGGCCGGTGGAAACCGCGCACGAAGAGCGCGGCGTTGTCCATGCCCAGTGCTTCGCCCAGTTCTTCTTGCACCTCGGGGGTAGCGGTGGCGGTGAAGGCGGCCAGCCGCGGCGGTTGCAGTTCCTGGACCACCTCACGGATCAGGCGGTAGTCGGGGCGGAAGTCGTGGCCCCAGGCAGAGACACAATGCGCTTCGTCGACCGCCAGCAGGGCCAGCTGCACCTGGCGCAGACTGCCGCGGAAGGACTCTTGGGCGAGTCGTTCGGGGGAAACGTAAATCAGCTTGAGCCGTCCCTGTCGCAAGTCGGACAGGACCAGGTGGCGGTCTTCGGGAGGG
Organism: Planctomycetota bacterium; assembly: GCA_021776925.1. Classification (GTDB taxonomy): domain Bacteria; phylum Planctomycetota; class UBA1135; order UBA1135; family UBA1135; genus JAJFFB01. Next base: position 5,435 of record JAJFFB010000092.1, read on the forward strand.
TCGGCGCTGGTGAGGTGCGCGGCAGCCACGCCGAGGCGGCGCAGCGCGTCGACCTGGTCCTTCATCAGGGCGATCAGCGGGCTGACCACCACGGTGGTGCCCGCGGTGGCCACCGCCGGCAATTGGTAGCACAGAGACTTGCCGGCGCCGGTGGGCAGCACCGCGATGGTCGGCCGCCCAGCCACCACCGAGCGCACCACTTCCTCTTGGCCGGGCCGGAAGGCGTCGTGGCCGAAGGTCAGTCGCAGGGTGTGGTGGAGATCGGCCATCGGCGCGCCGCAGGCTACTATCCAATCGGACTCATTGTGCGCGTGCAGGTGACCCGAATCCACCTTGGCGTTTCCCAGCTGCCGGCCTTGCCCGGTGAGGGGTCCGCTCTAGGCTGGGGCCATGGTTCCGCCGCCTGACCGCCCGGCCGCGCAGCTGCGCGAGGCACGGGATTCGGATTCCGCCGCGATCATCGACCTGATCGCGCGGGTCTACGCCGAATACCCCAACTGTTTCCTCGACGTGGACGCAGAGGAGCCCGGGCTGCGCACTCCGGCGAGCTCCTTTCCGGGATTCTGGGTGGTCGAGGCCGAGGCCGAGGTGCGCGGCTGCATCACTTGCGGGCACGGGCTCGATGCGCCCGCCGCCGACGCCCGTTTCGAGCTCAAAAAGCTCTATCTGGATCCGCAGTTGCGCGGCCAGGGCTGGGGCCGCCGCCTGATTGAGCACATCGAGGCGGTGGCCCGCGAGCGCGGGTTTCGAGTGATCGAATTATGGTCGGATAGCCGCTTTCAGACCGCCCACCAGGTCTATCTGGCGCTGGGTTACCGTTCCAGCGGGCGCAGCCGCAGCCTCAACGACATCTCCGACACGGTGGAATACCACTTTCTCAAGGAGTTGGCTCCGGCGTAGAATCCGCGGTTCATGTTTGAGCCGCTCAGCCGTGCCTACCTCGACAGCCCGGACGCCCTGGAAAAGGACGTCCTCGACCGCTGGCGCAAGGAGGACCTGCTGCACGCCACCCTCGAGGCGCGCCGCGATGCCGAGCCCTTCGTCTTCTACGAAGGGCCGCCGACCGCCAACGGCAAGCCAGGGATCCACCATGTTCTCGCGCGTGCGCTGAAGGACTCGGTGTGCCGCTTCTGGGTGATGCGCGGGCGCCGCGTGGTGCGCAAGGCCGGCTGGGACACCCACGGCCTGCCGGTCGAACTCGAGGTCGAAAAGCAGCTCGGCATCTCTGGCAAGCCCGAGATCGAAGCCCACGGAATCGGTCCCTTCAACCAGGCCTGCCGCGATTCGGTGTTCTCGTACAAGGAGGAATGGGAGCGGCTGTCGGAGCGCATCGGTTTCCTGCTGGACTACGCCGACCCCTACGTTACCTTCCACAAGGACTACATCGAGAGCGTGTGGTTCCTGCTGTCGCGTTTCGCCCACCAGGGCCTGATGTATCGCGGCTCCAAGGTGCTGCCATGGTGCGGGCGTTGCGGCACCGGTCTGAGCAGCCACGAGGTCGGACAGGGCTACCAGGACATCGACGATCCGTCGGTATGGATCAGCTTTCCGCTGCTCGACGCCGAGGGGCCGCTCGAGGGCGCGGCGCTGGTGGCGTGGACGACCACACCCTGGACCTTGCCCTCCAACATGGGGGCGTGCGTGCACCCCGGCTTCGATTACGCGCTGGTCGAATCGGCCGGCAAACGCTTTGTCCTGCTGCAGAGCAAGGCGGCCGAAGTCTTTGGCGAGGACTATGAAGTCATCGGCAGGGTCGGCGGCAGCGAGTTGGCCGGCCTCAGCTACGAACCCTTGTTCACCTTCGCCGGCGGCCGCGTGGTGCACGAAGGCGAGCGCCAGCACGTGGTGTTGAGCGACGACTTCGTCAGCGACGAGGACGGCACCGGCATCGTGCACCTCGCCCCCTATGGCGCCGACGACTTCCGACTGGCCCAGCGCGACGGTCTACGCGCGGTGCTCACGGTTGGCGAGGAAGCGCGGCTGTTGTGCGAGATCGCCGGAGTGGCTCCCGGCACCTTCTTCCGCGACGCCAACAAGGCGCTGGGCGACGACCTCAAGCAGCGTGGCCGCCTGCTGCAACGCAAGCAGTACCGTCACAGCTATCCGCACTGCTGGCGCTGCGACACGCCGCTGATCTACTTCCCATCGCCGGCGTGGTTCCTGCGCACCACCACCTTCAAAGACAGGATGGTCGAGGAGAACCGGCGTATTCGCTGGTCGCCGGCCGAAATCGGCAGCGGGCGTTTCGGCGAATGGCTCGAGAACAATATCGACTGGGCGCTGTCGCGTGACCGCTACTGGGGCACCCCGCTGCCGGTGTGGGTCAATGACGACGATCCAGAGGACTGGATCTGCGTCGGCAGTTTTGCCCAACTCGAGGCTCTCGCCGGACCCTTGGGCGAAGACTTCGATCCGCACCGTCCGCAGGTCGATGAAATCAGCTTCGAAACCCCGACCGCGGGCAAAAGCGGCACCATGCGCAGGGTGAAGTCGGTGATCGACTGCTGGTTCGACAGCGGTTCGATGCCGCTGGCGCAGTACCACTGGCCGTTCGAGAACCGCGACCTGGTGGCGCAGCAGTTCCCCGCCGACTTCATCGCCGAGGGGCTCGACCAGACGCGCGGCTGGTTCTACACGCTGCACGCGATCTCGACCTTCCTCACCAGCGTCGACCAGGACTTGTGGGCCAGCGGCGAATTGTGGGGCGAGGCGCTGCCGCGGCTGCAAGAGGGGAGTTCCTTCCGTTCGTGCATGGTCAACGGACTCTTGCTCGACCAAGAAGGGCAGAAGATGTCCAAGCGTCTCGGCAACACCGTCGATCCCTTTGCCGCGATCGAAACGCACGGCATCGATTCGATCCGCTGGAGCCTGTTGTCCGGCGGTGCCGCGCATTTGTCGCGGCGCTACGACGACCGCAACATCTCCGAAGTGCGCCGTCGCCTGCTCGGCACCATCACCGCGAGTTACGACTTCCTCGCGCTTTACGCGCGTACCGAGGGCTGGGACGGCAGCGGCGAACGCCCACCAGCCGCCTCGCGCCCGGCCCTCGACCGCTGGATCCTGTCGCGCACCGCCGCGTGCGCCGAGAGCTGCATCGCCGCTTTCGAGCGCCTCGAGCCGGCCGCCGCGCTACGTAGTCTGCAGCGCCTGGTGGTCGACGAGATTTCCAATTGGTACATCCGTCGCTGCCGCCGGCGCTTCTGGGGCGGCGACGGCGCCGAGTCCCAAGCGGCGGCATTCGCAACTCTGGACGAAGTGCTGGACTCCTTGGTGCGCATGATCGCACCGGTGGCACCCTTTCTCGCCGAAGCGATCTGGCAACGACTTGGGCGTAGCGACAGCGTGCATCTGGCGCTTTACCCTGATCCACAAGGCGAGGTCGCTCAGGGTTCGGCGAACCTGCGTGATGTCGATCTGGAAGCGGCGATGGATCCGATTCTGCGCGCTGCCAGTCTTGGCCGTGCGGTGCGCGAAAGGGTACAGATCCGGGTGCGCCAGCCGCTGGCGCAATTGTTGGTGCACGTTGCCGGCGAAAAACGCCACGGCGCCAGTCCGCGCGCCTATGAAGACGCGCTGCGGGAAGAGCTCAACGTCAAAGAGGTGGTGTGGGTCGACGGTACTCCTGGTTTCATGCAGGTGCGCGGCAAGGCCAACTTCAAGAGTCTCGGCCGACGCGCTGGCAAAGACATGAAGGCCTTGGCCGCGGCGATCCAGGACCTTGATCGTGAGCAATTGTTCGCGCTGCAGGCGGGTACCAGCATCGACGTGCAGATCGGCGCGCAGAACTACTCACTGAGCGGCGAGGACGTGCTGGTGGAAACGCTCTCGGTCGAGGGGCTCGAGGCCGCAGGCGACGGTCAGGTGACGATCGGCCTGCACACTGAACTGAGTCCCGAGCTGCTGCGCGAAGGCATCGCCCGCGAGGTGCTCAACCGGGTGCAGACCCAGCGTCGTGGGGCGGGTTTCGAGATCAGCGACCGCGTGCGCCTGCGCCTGGGCGGCGACGCAGCGGTGGCCGAGGCGGTCAAGAGCCACGGCGAGTGGATCGCCGCCGAAGTCCTCGCTCCGGCCGGGTGTACCTGGATGGAGCAGACCGACGATGCCTTCCAGGCTTGGGAACTGCCCGGAGGCAGCGAGGTCCTGGTGGCCATGGAACGGATTGAGGATTGAGTTTCATGCGCGTCGCCGGCACCCGTGCAAGCGCGCAGGAAAGAGTGGAAAAACGGGTGATCGCCGACGCACCAAATGCTAGTGTGAAGGTGTGCCTCAGTGTGTTTGGGTGCACGAGCCGCCGGTCCGACTCTTTTGTTCCGGGAGCATGCCTCCGCTCAGGGTAAACCTGTCGGGCTGCGTCCCACCTGGACCTGGGGACCAAGCGTCTCCTCCTCCCAAACACCTGGCACCTTGACCCGCCGCGACTTCGGTTGCGGCGGGTTTCGTCATTGTGCTTGTATCGCTGCAGCCTGGTCGGCAGAATGCCGGAGTGGATTACCTGCGGCCATTTGCACACCTCTTTTGCGCCCTGTGCGCGCTTTTTCTGCTGCCAGCCTGTTCCGGCGATGAAGGTGGAGATGGCAGCGAGGCCTCGCTGATTTCACTCGACGATCCGGGCCCATCAGTGAAGACGGAGGGGATCGGCGAAGGCACCGAGGGTGCGGCGGGAACCACGTCGGAGGCGGGCGTCGGCGACGGGCCTGGCAGCGAGCAGGATCCGGGTTCCAGACAGAACGCGAACAGCCGCGCGGTCGAGGCGTCGCTCGGCGGCAACGGCGAAGTGGGAACCCGCGCGAGCGGGGGCGATGAGGAGCGCGTCGCCAATCTGGTGCTGCGCCGTTGGCATCTGGCGCTGGCCACCGACCGCAGCGGTGTGCTGCGCACCGCATCGGCCGAGGTGCGCGCCGCTCTCGAAGGGTTGAACAGTCTGCTGGCCGAAGGCTCGGCCGGCTACCGTGAGGAACTCCGCGTCAGCGGTCCGCCGAGGGTGTTCGGCGCCGAGTTCGCGACCTACGCCAAGGCCTTTGCCGACGACGGCGTGGTCGGCCTCGCCACCACCCTGAAGAACCAGCCTGATCCCTCTGCCGCGTGGATGACCTGGACCGAAGTCTTGGCGCGCGAAGGACTGGGCCAGGAGCAGTACCGCAGCGGCGGGGCGGCGCTGGGGCGCCTGGTACGGCTGATGCCGGTAAAGGGTTACCCGCGCCCGCGCATCTTGGAATTGGAGCCGCTGACGCGCAGCCTGAGTCGTAACGCTTTCCGTTTCCAGCCCTTCCAGGAATACACCGTCCAGTCTGGCGACAGCATGTACGTGGTGCGCAGCCGCATGCGGGGCCAGGGGCTGCAAGTGGATTATGGTTGGATGCGCGACTTCAACAACAAGCGCAACTTTGACCTGGTCGAGGGCGAGGAGCTGAAGATTCCGACCACGCCCTTGTCCATCCAAGCCTGGCGCGGCGCGCAGTTGCTGGCGGTGTTTTCCGGTGAGTTCCCGATCCGCTTGTACGAGATCAGCATCGGGGTGGCCGGGGAAGAGACTCCCTTGGGTAATTTCACCGTCGGCCTGGAAGAGAAGGACCCGGTCTACTGGCCCAAGGGCCGCGCTGCGATTCCCTATGGCAACGCAGACAACCCGCTGGGCGAGCGTTGGATCGGCTTCAAGGAGTCTCCTTCCTACGGCATCCACGGCACCAACTCAGAATCGACCATTGGCAGCCGCGAGACCCAGGGCTGCCTGCGTTTGCACAACGACCAGGTCATTGACCTGTTCGACCTGATCGATCAAGGCACTGCGATCACGATTCAGCCCTGACCGCCTGCCGGCGCCGTCAGCCCGTCACCGTCTGCCGGGGTGGTTATCCGGCGCCGTGTTGGCGCCGCTGGTGTAGCCAGGCGTAGGCGAAGGCCGTGCTCACCCCAATGCCCGCGCAGCGCACGCGGCCGCACATCTGCGGTCCACTGTGGCGCCCGAAACCGCTCTTGGGTCCCAGGAAGCTCAGGGTCCAGCGCGCCGGCAGGGCGGTTCCCAGGACTTCTCCGGTGGTGGCGTCCAGGCCGGAGGGACAATCCACCGCCAGAACCGGGCATCCGTTTGTGGCGATCCGCTTGAGGACCTGAGCCAGCGGACCCTGCACCGGCCGCTGCAGGCCTACGCCGAAGAGCCCATCGACCAGCAGCCCGCGATCCCAGTCCGCAGGAGGGTCCACGGTGGTGGTGGTGGGCAAGTGCAGCTCCTTCCAGGTGCGCACGGCCAGGGCAGCGGCGCCCGTTGCGGCGGCAGGGAGCCCTGCCGGAGCCCACACCGATTGCGCGATGCCCTGTTCCCCATGCAGTTTGCGCGCGGCGACCAGGCCGTCGCCGCCGTTGTTGCCAGGGCCGATCAGCCAACAAACCGTCGGGGCAATCTCAGCGGAGCGGAGCAGAACCCTGACCCACCTGGCGAGCGCGGTGGCCGCGCTTTCCATAAGCAATTCTGCTGGCAGATGAAGATCCCTTTGCAGGTAGGCGTCGAAGGCCGCGCATTCTTCGCCGGTCCAGTGCAAGGGGTCGTCCAACTGAGAAGGGGGTTCCATCAGGAAATCTGGAAAATGTCAGGGAATTGCGCGCTTGGCGCTTGACCCGCCTTGACGGGGCCATAGAATACTCGGCCCGCTTACGGCAGAAATGCTGCAGGACGGGGAAGGGGCACACCCCCGAGCCACTCGGCTCTCGCCCCAAATCCTTTCCTGGCAAGGCTTGACATCGACTCCACCGGGGGTAGAATGTCTCGCCCCCAAATGGCGGGAAAGGCAAGATCAAGCCGCGTTCGCGCGGTCGCGGTCTCTGAAAACAAGGACGACCCTGTTGAATTGTTGAACCAGGAAGTCAAACCCAGATCGGCAGCCTTCGGGCTGTGTCAGATCAACAAAGTGAAGGGTTTGATCCTGGCTCAGAGTGAACGCTAGCGGCGTGGATTAGGCATGCAAGTCGAGCGCGAAAGCATGGTGAAGGATCCTTCGGGTGACTGATCCGGCGAGTAGAGCGGCAAAAGGGTGAGTAATACATGGGTAATGTACCTCTGGCACCGGAATAACCTCGGGAAACCGAAGCTAATGCCGGATAGCCCCATAAGACCTCATGGTCTGATGGGTAAAGGTTGGGATCCTTCGGGACCTCCTGGCCAGAGAGTGGCTCATGCGCTATCAGCTTGTTGGTGAGGTAACGGCTCACCAAGGCTACGACGGCTAGGCGGTTTGAGAGAATGGCCGCCCACATCGGGACTGAGACACTGCCCGGACTCCTACGGGAGGCTGCAGTCGAGAATCATCCGCAATGGGCGAAAGCCTGACGGTGCGACGCCGCGTGAGGGATGAAGGCCTTAGGGTTGTAAACCTCTTTCGCCTGTTAAGAAACCCCTTGTGTTAATAGCATAAGGACTGACAAAGGCAGGTAAAGAAGCACCGGCTAACTCCGTGCCAGCAGCCGCGGTAAGACGGAGGGTGCAAGCGTTACTCGGAATTACTGGGCGTAAAGGGTCCGTAGGCGGCCTGGATAGTTGGATGTGAAATCCCACAGCTTAACTGTGGAACTGCGTCCAAAACTTCCAAGCTAGAGGATGGTAGGGGACAGTGGAACTCCAGGTGGAGCGGTGAAATGCGTAGAGATCTGGAGGAACGCCGGTGGCGAAAGCGACTGTCTGGGCCATTCCTGACGCTGAGGGACGAAAGCTAGGGGAGCGAACGGGATTAGATACCCCGGTAGTCCTAGCTGTAAACGATGAACACTAGGTTGGGGTGCCTTCGGGCTTCCCTTCCGTAGCTAACGCGTTAAGTGTTCCGCCTGGGGAGTATGCGCGCAAGCGTAAAACTCAAAGGAATTGACGGGGGCTCACACAAGCGGTGGAGCATGTGGTTTAATTCGAAGCAACGCGAAGAACCTTACCAAGACTTGACATCTTTGGATTAGGTCCTGGAAACAGGACTGACGCCCTTCGGGGTGGAACTTAGACAGGTGTTGCATGGCTGTCGTCAGCTCGTGTCGTGAGATGTCGCGTTAAGTCGTTGAACGAGCGAAACCCCTGTCGTTAGTTGCCAGCACGTAAAGGTGGGGACTCTAACGAGACTGCCGTGGTTAACACGGAGGAAGGTGGGGACGACGTCAAGTCATCATGGCCCTTACGTCTTGGGCTACACACGTGCTACAATGGTCAGTACAGAGGGTTGCTACACGGTAACGTGGTGCTAATCCCTAAAGCTGGCCCCAGTTCGGATTGTAGGCTGCAACTCGCCTACATGAAGCCGGAATCGCTAGTAATCGCAGGTCAGCTACACTGCGGTGAATATGTTCCTGAGCCTTGTACACACCGCCCGTCAAGCCACGAAAGCTGGGAGCGCCCGAAGACGTTTGTCCAACCTTAGGGAAGGTAGGCGTCCACGGCGAGCTCGGTGATCGGGACTAAGTCGTAACAAGGTAGCCGTAGGGGAACCTGCGGCTGGATCACCTCCTTTTCAGAGGATAAATCTGAATCGCGTCGGGCAACCGGCGTGAAACATACCCAGCCTGGCATTCGTGCCGGCGCCTGGGTCAAAAAAAGACACATAACTTCCGGTTGAGCATTCACAGGGTCGTTCCTTCCTTCACTCCGCTGAGTGGCTGACATGGGCCAGTAGCTCAGTTGGTTAGAGCGTCCGCCTGATAAGCGGGAGGTCTGTGGTTCAAATCCACATTGGCCCACCAGCAGTCTCTCCTTTAGGGGGCGTAGCTCAGTTGGGAGAGCATCGCGTTTGCAACGCGAAGGTCGTGGGTTCGAGCCCCATCGCCTCCACCAGGCTGATGGTGCTAGCCCTTGTCCGGTGAGCTCACTCAATCAACATTCAGCGGTTAGTCCAAATCAGAAGGTTCCTTGAAAATCAGGCGAGAAGTGTAATCGAGAATCGAGCGTAGAAAGAAAACCAAGTACAGAAGCGTACATGGAGGATGCTTAGGCGTCAGGAGCCGATGAAAGACGTGGCATAGCTGCGATAAGCCTCGGGGAGCCGCTAAGTAGGCTTTGATCCGGGGATGTCTTAGATGCGGAAACGCGTTCAGGGTCATGCCTGAACAACCCATGGTGAATCCATAATCATGGGTGGGGAACGCAGGGAATTGAAACATCTTAGTACCTGCAGGAATAGAAAGAAAACTCGACTCCCTCAGTAGCGGCGAGCGAACGGGGAAGAGCCCAAACCATCAACGTGTAAGGTTGTGGCCGTTGCGTTGGTGGGGTCGTGGGGCCTCCAGGTAGAACCACAGGACTACCATAAAGTTACAAAACCAAATCCTAGTTGAATGATCTGGAAAGTTCAGCCGAAGAGAGTGAAAGCCTCGTAAGTGAAAGGATCTGGACTTTAGGAGCCACCCCAAGTAGTGCCAGACACGTGAAACCTGGTGTGAATTCGCGGGGACCACCCCGCAAGGCTAAGTACTCCCTGACGACCGATAGTGACTAGTACCGTGAGGGAAAAGTGAAAAGCACCCCTGTTAGGGGAGTGAAAAGTACCTGAAACCATGTACGTACAAGCGGTAGGAGGCCTATGCCCTTCGGGGAATGGCTGACTGCGTGCCTTTTGCATAATGATCCGGCGACTTACGATACAGGGCGAGGTTAAGCGTTTACGGCGCGAAGCCGAAGCGAAAGCGAGTGCGAATAGCGCGTCAAGTCATGTGTCGTAGACCCGAAAGCAGGTGATCTAACCATGAGCAGGGTGAAGCGGATGTAACAGTTCGTGGAGGCCCGAACCAATGAAGGTTGAAAACTTCTTGGATGACTTGTGGTTAGGAGTAAAAAGCTAATCGAACCTGCAGATAGCTGGTTCTCCCCGAAATAGCTTTCGGGCTAGCGTCGGGTAACATAGCGCGCGGGGGTAGAGATACTGATTGCGACTGGGGGGCCACCAGCCTACCCACCGCTACCAAACTCCGAATACCGCGCGTGGTACCCCGGCAGTCAGACTGTGGGCGATAAGGTTCATAGTCGAAAGGGAAACAGCCCAGACCGCCAGCTAAGGTCCCCAAGTAACACTAAGTGTTGTAAAGGAACTGAGATTGCTAAGACAGCCAGGATGTTGGCTTAGAAGCAGCCATCATTTAAAGAGTGCGTAATAGCTCACTGGTCGAGCAATCTTGGGCCGATAATGAACGGGACTCAAGTGCTACACCGAAGCTGCGGATCCAAGAGCCCTGGGGCTCGTGGGTGGTAGGGGAGCGTTGGATTTGCGTCGAAGCCGTACGGGAACGAGCGGTGGAGCGGATCCAAGTGCTTATGCCGGAATGAGTAACGATAAACAGGGTGAGAATCCCTGTCGCCGAAAACCTAAGGTTTCCTGGGGAAGGTAAATCCGCCCAGGGTTAGTCGGGTCCTAAGGCGAGGCCGAAAGGCGTAGTCGATGGATAACAGGTCAACATTCCTGTACCACCGGAGATCATTTGACCGATGGAGTGACGGATTCACAAGGATCGTCGGGGCGATAGTCGTCCCCGTGCAAGCCCGAGGGGCGCTGTAGGAAAATCCGCAGCACCAGTCCCCAGAGGTGATGCCGAGGCCCTGAGCCGAAGCGATTGGAGTGGGTTCCTGGAAAAGCTTCTAGGAAGATCAAAGGTGCCCGTACCAAAACTGACACAGGTTGGTGGGAAGAGAATTCTAAGGCGCTCGAGATAACCTCAGTTAAGGAACTCGACAGATTGGTCCCGTAAGTTCGCGATAAGGGACGCCTTTGGCGGTGCAGGTGCTTGCCACCGAAGCTGCCGGAGGTCACAGAAAATCGGGGGTGGCGACTGTTTACCTCAAACACAGGACTCTGCTAAGTCTTAAAGACGAAGTATAGGGTCTGACGCCTGCCCAATGCCGGAAGGTTAAGAGGAGTTGTTAGCTTCGGCGAAGCAGCGAATTGAAGCCCCGGTGAATGGCGGCCGTAACTATGACGGTCCTAAGGTAGCGAAGTTCCTTGTCGGGTAAGTTCCGACGCGCACGAATGGCGTAACGACTGCCCCATTGTCTCAACTGAGGGCTCGGTGAAATTGTAGTCGAGGTGAAGATGCCTCGTAACCGCACCAAGACGGAAAGACCCCGTGAACCTTTACTGTAGCCTGATATTGGGCTCTGGCTCAGCATGTGTAGAATAGGTGGGAGGCTTTGAAGCGGGCACGCTAGTGTTCGTGGAGCCACAAAGTGAAATACCACCCTTGCTGTGTTAGTGTTCTAACTCGGTACCTTGAATCAGGGCCGAGGACAGTTTCAGGTGGGCAGTTTGGCTGGGGCGGTCTCCTCCTAAAGAGTAACGGAGGAGCCCGAAGGCACACTCAGAGTGGTTAGCAATCACTCGTAGAGCGTAAGGGTACAAGTGTGCTTAACTGTGAGACTCATAAGTCGAGCAGGTGTGAAAGCAGGGCCTAGTGATCCGGCGAATTCCGAGTGGAAGGGTCGTCGCTCATCAGATAAAAGGTACTCCGGGGATAACAGGCTGATCTCCCCCAAGAGTCCACATCGACGGGGAGGTTTGGCACCTCGATGTCGGCTCATCGCATCCTGGGGC
>JAJFFB010000093.1 GCA_021776925.1 Planctomycetota bacterium
CATCCCGCTGAAGTACGACCCCGAAACCGGCGCACCCGGCGCGACGCTGGGCGACCTCGCCGGAGGTGCACCGGGAACCGCGCTCGAGTCCTTCCACTTCGTGCTCAACAACACGATCCTCGAGGACAATCGCATTCCACCCTTCGGCATGTCCTTCGATCAGGCGGTTCAGCGCAACATCATGCCGGTTCCGCCGCAGCAATACGGCGATCCTGGGCCGGGCGGCAGTTACCTCTACTGGGACACGGTCCCGCTCCTGCCCCCTGCCGGTGCGGTGTCCGCAGACATCCGCTTGATGTACCAGTCCACTTCATGGGAGTACGTCCAGTTCCTCGACCTGGCCAACGACGGCAGCGTTGCCTTCCTCGGTGCAACCGGGAGCGACCTTCTCGACGCCTGGCTGCACACCGGCATGGCCGAACCCGAAGTCATGGCCACTGCGACCTGGATCCTGCCGACCTGGCCCTTCCACCTTTCACGCTAGGCCGTGGCGTAATGACTTAGTCCACGGCCTGCATCGAGGAGTGCAGCGAATGCCTACTGCGCGATCAGTCGGATGAAGCGCGGCCGGTAGATGTCGGAATTGGCCTTCTGGTCCGCGTTGCTGAAGGTGTTGACGTTGTAGCTGATCAACAACTCGTTGGCCTGGGAGAGATGCGGGTGCGCTTTGGCGTTGTAGCAGAAGGTGCCCGGAATGGTGACCGGTTCCGGGCAGTTGTAGATGCGGATCTCGTCGCTCCACGGGCCTACCGGCGAGGCGCCGACGCGGATCGCCACCCACGGCTTGATCTGGCGGTATTGAAACACCATCAGGAAGCGGCCGTCAGGAAGCGCGGTCACGCTGCTTTCCAGCGAAGAGAACTCGGTGACCGCAAAGGAGTCTTCGATCACCGTTGACCAGGCGCCGCCGTCCCAATACCTCCATTGGCCGAAATCGGCGAAGTCGGCCTCGGGCACGCGCGCCACGAAAACCGCCTTGTTGAAGCCGTCGCCGTTGAAGGAATCAGAATTGCCGTAGACGTAGACGAAACCATCGGGGAAGGGCGCACCCGCGGCGACGGTGTTGGCCATGATCGCACCGCCGTAGACGATGTTGACGCCGGCACCGTTGTCGTCGACGTAGAAGGGCGTGTCGCGCTGGAGGTGGTTGGGAAAGGGCGGCAGATCCCCCGGCGGAATCTCGATCATCACCACGCCCTTGCGCTGCGCGATCAGCAAGGGATGAAAGGCCCACCACGACGCCATCAGGTAGGCGCGATTGTTGAGGATGATGCCGTCCTTCATCCAGTACCAGTCGTTCGGCGCGGAACCGGGAAGGGACGGCGGGAACATGTCGATCGGGCTGCCGGTCGCCGGATCCCGGTTGGTGAACATCTGCAGTTGCTGGGTCCAAGGGTCTCCCGGCGGCCGATAGGCCGCGGTGTTGTGAACCAGGCTCAGGTTGTTGCGGCTGCCGTCGGCTTTGACGTCGCTGGTAAAGGTGTCGCTGAAGACGAAGAAAGTGCCGCTGCTGCGGTAGCCGAGGTTCTGCTCGTTCTCGTTCAGAGGGAAGGAGAAGATGCCGTCCGCACCGGTCCAGCCGCCCGACTCACGATCAAACAGCGCATCCCAATCGGGCGCAGCCTCGACGCGGAAGCCGAGCGAAGCCAGATTGCTGTGCACATCAGGGGCAACGGGAAGCGGCGTTGGACTCTGTGCCACCGCCAGGAGGATCAAGTTGGGGAGGAAACCAAACATGGGGAACTCTTCCCCACCCTAACCGATTGCAGCAGCAACCTGATCCTCTTGCGGGAACAGCGCGGTGGTCAAGTAGCGTTCACCGCAGGAGGGAATGATGACGACGATGCGCTTGCCTTTGGCCTCGGGGCGCTGGGCGATCTGGCGCGCGGCGAGCAGCGCGGCGCCGGAGGAGATGCCGACCAGGATGCCGTCTTTGAGGATCGCGGCGCGCGCGGTCTCCATCGACTCCTCGTTGCCGACGGTGATGATCTCGTCGATGACACCGGTGTTGAGGATTGCGGGCACGAACCCCGCGCCGATGCCCATCAGCTTGTGCAAGCCGGGTTCGCCACCGGAGAGTACCGGTGAGTCTTCGGGCTCGACCGCGATGATCTTGACATTGGGGTTGAGCTCTTTCAGCACTTCGCCGACGCCGGTAATGGTGCCGCCGGTGCCGACCCCGGAGACGAAGTAGTCGACTTTGCCGTCGGTGTCGCGCAAGATCTCCTGGGCGGTGGTGCGCCGGTGCACCGCCGGGTTGGCGGCGTTCTCGAACTGTTGCGGCATGAACCAGTCGGGGTTCTCGGCCTTGAGTTGATTGGCTGCTTCGATCGCGCCATTGACTCCCTTTTCGCCCGGGGTCAGCACGAACTCGGCGCCGAAGGCCTTGAGGATCGCGCGCCGTTCCAGGCTCATGGTCTCGGGCATGGTCAGCACCAGGCGGTAACCTCGCGCCGCGGCGACGAAGGCCAGGGCGATGCCGGTATTCCCCGAAGTCGGTTCGAGAATGGTGCCGCCGGGCTTCAAATCACCGGACTCTTCCGCAGCCAGGATCATCGACACGCCGATGCGGTCCTTGACACTTCCGGCCGGGTTGAAGAACTCGAGCTTGCCGTAGATCTCGGTGTCGGCCGAATCCGATCCGGCGTAGTTCTTGAAGCGGACCAGCGGGGTATTCCCGACCGCGTCCAGGATGTTCTGGTAAAGGGGCATGGTGGCTGTGGTTTTGGGGAGAAGAAGGATGGAGCATAACAAAGGCATTCAGACACCTGCGGTCATCGATGGGAATTTCGGTAGACTGCATCAACCCCCGTTCTCCTTGGAATCAAGCCCCGTGTTAGATCTTCGCATTCCCATTGCCCTCCTGGGTGTCCTGTCCCTCTGCCCCCCCGCCCCCAGCCAAGAGGGCGCACTTGAGGAACGCATCGACCAGGTTCTCGAACGCCTCGACAGCATCGAGGCATCCTTGGATCGCCTGCTCGGACCGGCGCTCTCTGCTAGCGACGATGCCACCGCGCCGGCGCAGCGTCTGGAGTGGTACGCGCAACACCAACGCATGGTCGCCGACCCGGCCTTTGCCGATCAGAGCTGGCATTTTCTCGGTCCGACCAACATCTCCGGGCGGATCACCGACGTCGCCGTCGAAACTCCGCGCGGCAAGCGTTATGGCATCTACGTTGCGACCGCATCCGGTGGCGTGTGGAAGACCGACAACGAAGGCGTGAACTGGGTACCGGTGTTCGAACACGGCGCCACCCAGTCGATCGGCGACCTGGCTCTGGCACCTTCGGACCAGCAGCAGGTGTGGATGGGAAGCGGCGAAGCCAACATCTTCCGCAGTTCGATGGCCGGCGCCGGGATCTACAAGTCGGATGACGGCGGCAAGACCTGGCAGCACAAAGGGCTCGCCGCGACCCACACCATCGCGCGCATCGTGGTGCACCCGGCCGATCCCGACGTGGTCTACGTCGCCGCGTCCGGGCATGAATGGAGCGACAATCCCGAACGCGGGGTCTATCGCACCCGCGACGGCGGCGACAGCTGGGAACTGGTCCTGCACCTCAGCGAGCAGGCCGGTGCGATCGATCTGGTGATGGACCCGGTCAAGCCCGAGGTCATCTATGCCGCCACCTGGCAACGCAAACGCCTGCGCTGGAACGACCCGCGCACCTTTGCCGATCACAGCGGCAGCGGCATCTGGCGCAGCAACGACGGCGGCGACACCTGGCAGGATGCCAACGCCGGCTTGCCGGTACCCCACCACCGCGGCCGCATCGGCATCGACGTCGCGCGCTCCAACCCCAACGTGCTCTATGCCTTCCTCGACAACTACGAAGTGCAGCCGTTGAAGGAAGGCGAGCCGGCCACCGATTCCTACGGCCGTCCGCGTAGCGGTCGCATTCGTGGCGGCGAGGTCTACCGCAGCGATGACCGCGCACGCACCTGGCGCAAGGTCAGCCCGTCGGATGAATACATGGCCGGTATCGGTTCTACCTACGGCTGGGTCTTCGGCCAGATCCGCGTCGACCCCAACGACGAGGACACGCTTTACATCATGGGGCTGTCGCTGCACGTCTCCAACGACGGCGGCGCCAGTTTCCGCCGCCTCGGCGGCATGCACGGCGATCATCACGGCTTATGGATCGATCCGGACAACTCCGATTATCTGGTCAACAGCAACGACGGCGGCGTCAATATCTCCTACGACGGGGGCCAGAACTGGCGCCTATTCGGCGACAACCTGCCGGTGGTGCAGTTCTACAACGTCGGCTACGACATGGCCGAGCCCTTTCATGTTTATGGCTCGATCCAGGACCACGGCAGCCGCAAGGCTGCGGTCAACGTGGCTGCGATCCGCGGCGAGGAACAGGGCGGCCGGCGGCGGGGCCGGCGCGGCGGCGGTACCGCGGTGGAATGGGAGAACACTTCCGGCGGCGAGGCCAGCTACCACGCGGTCGACCCCACCGACGAAGACACTCTCTATTCCGCCGGTTTCTACGGCCGCATCGGGCGCACCGATCAGGGTAGCGGCGAACGCATCGCACTCGAATTGAACAGCGAAGTCGAAGGCGAGGAATTGCGCGGGCAGTGGCTGGCGCCCTTCCTGATCTCGCCGCACAACCCGCGCGTGCTCTACCACGGCATGAACCGCCTGTTCCGCTCGATGGACCGCGGCGAGAACTTCCAGGCGATCAGTCCCGACCTCAGCCGCAACCGGCCGGAACAGCTCGGCGACATTCCCTTCCAGACCATCACCACGGTCGCCGAGTCGCCCTTCGCCTTCGGCCGCATCTACGCCGGCACCGACGACGGCATGCTCCACGTCACCTTCGACAGCGGTGCCCACTGGCGCGACCTCGGCGCCGGCCTCGCCGAGGAACGCTGGATCTCACGCGTGGTCGCCTCGCGCTGGACCGACGGCGTGGTCTACGTCGCCCAGAACGGCAAGCGCTGGGACGACTTCCGCGCCTATCTGTGGCGCTCCGACGATCACGGCGCGCACTGGCGCAGCATCGCCACCGGCATCCCCGGCGCACCGGTCAACGTCATCCGTGAGGACCCGAAGAACCCGGACGTGCTCTACGTCGGCACCGACCTCGGCGTCTACGTCAGCAGTGACCGCGGTGCCCATTGGCGCGCCCTCGGCAGCGGCCTGCCCAGCTGCTACGTGCACGACCTGATCGTGCATCCGCGCGATTCCGTTTTGGTCATCGCAACGCATGGGCGCGGCATGTGGGCGCTGGACGTGCGCACGATCCAGGAGGGATGAGGGGTTTTCGCCGCTGAGGGCGCTAGACAGGGCGGAGAGGCCCAAAACCGGGTCATCTCGCACCTGCCCGCGTCCGCTGATGCCCACCACCCCGTCCCACCGTGCCCTTGCGCTGTTCACCCTATTCGCCCCGCTGCTGCTGGCCGCGACCGCAGGCGCGCAGGCGAACTACTTCGAGGGCTTTGAGAACGCCGGTTTCGTCGGCAACGGTCACGGCCCCGACGGCCTGATCCAGGCCGGCTGGGATTTCCGCAACCAGAGCGACCCGGTGAGTTCCGGCGACTGGACGCCCTGGAACTACTCCTATCAAGGGAGATACGCGCTCAACGTCAACCAGTCGGTCAGCCAGTGGCAGACCACTTCTTCCGAGGCCTGCAGCTGGGCACTGCTGCCAGCAATTCCGGGACAGACCGCCGGGGACCAGATCCGCTTCTTCTACTCCAGCGTAATTCCCAGCGGTTATGCGCCGATCGCGCGGCTGGAAGTGCGCTACTCACCTAGCGGCGGCACCAACACCGGTTCGCTGCCGGGCGACGTCGGCGACTTCAGCGTGCTGCTCGCCGACATCGCCGACCCCGCCACCCACCTGTGGGCGGAATCCACCACCTCCATTCCGGGCAACGGACGCCTGGCATTCCGCTTCCGCCTGGGTCCGACGGCCACGCGCTCGGACTTCCTCGGCACGATCCAGATCGACAACCTCAGCGTCGGTCAGACCGCCACCGGCCCCCCCCTGCCGGGGCCGGGGCAAACCGTGCACTGGACCCTGGCGATGAGCCCGATCACGATCAACGAGATCACCACCATCGTCGCCGACGGAACCGTCATCGTCGATCCGGGAGTGGTGGTCAACCTCGAGGTCACCGCCACCTTGACCCTGAACGGCGACATGATCTGCATCGGCACACCGACGCAGCCGGTCACCCTGCAGGGTTACGACCAGATCGAGGTGTTTGGCGGCCTCGAACTGGAACGGGCCATCATCGACCTGCGCCTGACCCCCTATGGTCCAGGGTCGCTGACCGCGCTCGACTGTGCTTTCCTCAGTCGCGCTTTCCTGTTCAGCTTCGGCGGGGTGGATTACCCGCCCTTCCTTTCCTTCGAGCGCTGCACCTTCGACGGTCTGTGGTTTCGGGTCGGCAGCTGCATCCTGCGCTTGGTCGACTGCACCTTCAGCGGCAGCTACTGCGAGATCGGCGGAAGCAGCCTGTTCCTGAAGAACGTCGACTTCGACGCCCCGCTATGGAGCGGTCTCGACCTGCAATTCTTCCTGCAGCCGGTGTGGCTGGATGAGATCCGCATTCAGGGCGCCAGCGAAGCCGCCCTCGACCTGGTCGCCGCCAACGTGCGCCTGGGTCCCAACGTGGTGCTGCAGAACAGCCTGTACCCGGCGCAGATCGGCGGCGGCGGTTTCCTCAGCGGCAGCCAGCTGCCGACCAGCGGCAACACCTACAACTCGGTGCTGGTCGAGTTCGCCTCCGCCGGTCTGGTGGGTGGCAACGTCTGGAGCGACGTCGGCGTGCCCTACTTCATCCCCGACTTCTACATCGGCGGCACCCTCGACCTACTCCCCGGAGTGCACGTACAGCTGGGGCCCAAGGCCGAGTTCTGGGGCGTCGACGGCCACGTCGAAGCGCGTGGCACCGCCGATTCTCCTGTGGTCTTCGAAGCCTCCGATGCCACTCTCAAGTGGCAGGGCCTGCAGAAGTTCTTCCGCTTCGAGAACTGCGTCATCGACGGCGGCGAGGTCGGGGCGCGCTTCAACTCGGCGACCTTCCCCGGCTACATCGACAACTGCCTGATCACCCATTGTGATTTCGGCGTGCAGAACGACGCCTACGTGCGCAAGACGCGATTCCTCAACAACGACGTCGGCAGTTGGGGCAATGACATTCCCGATGGCATGAACGGCGCACTCGGAGCCAACTCCTTCGAGGGCAACGTGGTCGGCGTGCAGACCGTCGGCCGCAGCGTCGACGCCCGCAACAACTGGTGGAACCACCCCAGCGGTGCCAACTCGCCCGACAACCCGGGCGGCCAGGGCGACGCCGCCTCTTCCGGCGTGGTCACGGTGCCCTTCCTGACCAGCGAGCCGGACTACGACGACCAGCCCCCGCGCGTTCTGCTCAACCGCCTCGATCCGGTGCTGCAGCCCGGTTCCAAGCTGTTGTTGACCTGGATCTCCGAAGACGACCACGGCATCGCCCGCCACCGCATCGATTATTTCCATCCGCTCGACGCCGGCCGCCCGACCGTGGTGGTCGACAACCTGCCGGGCACCACCCAGGCCTACGAATGGACCGTTCCCGACATCGGCTTCGCCGTCAACGGGGTGAAACCGCGCATCCGCGTGACCGCGATCGACGCCGCCGGACAGGAGGGCTGGGACGCGTCGGATCACGTCATTCCCTCAGGCGACGTGCAGGGAACCCTGACCTTCCTCACCGACCTCAGCGGCCCCTTCATCGCCGGGGAAAAAGTCGACCGCACCCTGTGCTGGGATTCCTCGGCGCTGAGCGGCCCCTTCGGCATATTCGAGATCTCGATGGTCTTCGGCGCCGACCGCGGCAAGGTGCCGATCGGCTCCACCTTCAACGACTGCATGTTCTGGCCCGGCATCCAGATGCCCTTCGTCAGCACGGATAGCGCGCGCATCGAGATCGCTGCACAAGGCACCAGCAACCACGTGCAGTACTTCTATTCGGAGCCCTTCGAGATCCGCCATGACGCGCGCCTCGGCGACCAGCCGCCGGTGATCTCGATGCAGACGCCGCTCGACGGCGACCATTTCGACCAGGGCACCTACATTCCGGTGACCTGGACCGCCTCCGATGACGAAGGACTCAGCGCCTTCCACATCCAGGCCAGTTACGACGGCGGTTCGCAATGGCACGACCTCGCTGTCGACCTGCCGGCGGCGGCGCGCAGCTACCAGGTCCTGCTGCCGCCTGCGATCGACATGCCGGACGTGCATCTGCGCGTGGTCGCCGTCGACCAGCGCTTCCAGAACCGCTCCGCCGGCGGCGAGCGCTCCTTCAGCATTGGCCCCGCCGGCGGCAGCGGCTGGAGCGATCTTGGCAACGCGCTGAGCGGCAGCCAAGGCGACCCGCTGCTGAGCGCTTCCGGCCCGCTGACCCAGGGCAGCCAGATCACCGCCACCCTCAGCAACGCGCTGCCGCTGGCCGACGCCTGGCTGGTCGCCGGGTTGAGCGCCAGCTACCTGCCCTACCGCGGCGGCGTGCTGGTGCCTGATGCGCAGCTCACCCTGGCCGGACAGGTTTCCGCCACCGGCGACCTCACGATAAACCGCCCGGTGCCCCCGGTGCTGACCGCCGGACGCAGCGTCTACCTGCAGTACTGGATCCGGGATCCACAAGCGGTGCAGGGATTCGCGGCCAGCAACGCAGTTCAAGGAATCGCGCCATGATCACATTCTTCGCTACCACTCTCCTCGTCCTTCCCGCTCTGGCCGACCAGGGCACCCCCCCCTTCGGCGCGCAGCGCACCCTCAGCGGCGACCGCCTCATCGCTCCTGCTGCCGGCGTGCAATGGCACGTCGACGTCGCCGCCACCGACTGGGGCTACCTGGCGGTGTGGGAGGACGACCGCGCCAGCCTCAGCGGCAACGTCGCCTTCGGCGGGCAAGTCAGTACCAGCGACATCATGGCGGCGCGCTACGACCTGCAGGGCAATCCCCTCGATGCGGCGCCGATCCTGGTCTCGGCCGCACCCTTCTCACAGGAGGATCCCAAGGTGGCGTGGAACGGCACCACCTTCCTGGTGGTGTGGGAATCCGAATCGCTCAGTGCATTCTGGAAGTCGCGCAACGTCGTCGCCGCGCGCATCGCCGCCAATGGCGAACTGCTCGATCCCGCCCCCATCGTCATCGACGATCAGGACTACGTCGATGAACATCCCTGGGACGTTGCCAGCGACGGCACCGATTTCCTGGTGCTGTGGCAGGACGAGTCCTCGACCGGCGGCTGGGCGCTCAACGCCGCCCGCGTCGATGGCAGCGGTGCCATCGTGCAGACGCGGACCATCCTCGCGCCGAGCAATCAGTTCTCGGCGCCTTGGAACGTCAGCGCCGAGTTTGCCTCGGACAGATACCTGCTGACCTGGTCGTCCTTCAACGACGGGATCAGCGGCTACCGTCTCGACAGCGGCCTGACCAAGGTCGGCAACAAGTTCCAGATCGGCACCTCGACCGACGCGCAGCCCAAAGTGGCCAGCGATGGCACCGGCTTCTTCGTCACCTGGGGCGAGGGCGGCACCTGGGGGGAAGTGCGTGGAACTCCGGTCAGCGCCAGCGGCAGCGTTGCGGTGGCCGGCGGCCGCCTTCTGACGCCCGGCGTCTACCCCATCGATCCGCATCCGAGCCCGGCCTGGGACGGCAGCGGCTGGCACGTTTTGTGGGAAGCTTGGGGCTTCGGCTTCGGCTTCAGCATCCATGAAACCCGGGTCACGCCGAGTGGAGCGATCAGCGGCGGCCCCGACCAGCTCGTCGCCCACGGCGAGTACGCGGTGCGACCGGTCGCCGCCAACGGCAATGGCTGGGTCCTCGCCAGTTGGGAGGATGGTCGCGAGTCCTTGCCTGGTGGACCGGCCTTCGATCTATACAGCGCGCGCATCAACAGCGCCGGCACCCTGGGTCCTGAATTCGCCCTGAACGCTTCCATCCCGGCGCAGCTGCAGCCCGACGTGGCGCTCAACGACGATCACTCGGCTGCGTTGGTGGTGTTTCAGAGCCGCACTTCCGGCCGCGCGCGCATCCTGGCGCAGCGTGTCGACGCCTTTGGGCGTGCCCTCGACGCCGAAGCGATCGAGATCTCCAGCGGCAGTCCTGACCTGCGCCTGCCGGCGGTGTCATGGAACGGCTCGCTGTGGCTGGTGGTATGGGAAGATTACGCCGGCAGCGTTTTCCAGTCGCGCATCCTCGGCCGCCGCGTCGCCGCCGACGGCAGCGTCCTCGACCCCGCACCGCTTGACTTGATGCCCGGCAACCGTCCCGACGTCGCCGCCTTCGAGGGCAACTTCCTGGTCGCCGCCACCCACGAACCGACCAATCACCTGCGTTACGCCAAGGCGGTGCGCGTGCGCGGCAGCGATGGCGTACTGCTGGACTCGAACCCGATGCTTTTGTCCGACAACTACGCCCGCAACGTCGCGGTCGAGGCGATGAGCGATCGCTGGGTGGTGGCGTGGCAGGAAAACGGCACCCACGACAATCCCTACGCCGACATCGGCGTCAATTTCGTGCTCGCCGGCGGCACCTCCACCGGCATGCGCTATCCGACCAACAGCACCGGCTTCGAGTACGCCCCGGCGCTGGCCGCGGCTGGCGACCTGGCGCTGCTGGTGTGGCAGGACGGCGAAAACCTGCGCGGGGCGCGCCTGCGCAACGACGGCAGCCTGGTGGATCCCGCCGCCGGCTTCATGCTCAGCACCGCAGGAAATGATCAGTTCGGCCCCGCGGTGAGCTGGGACGGACTGCAGTGGATGAGCGCGTGGACCGACTGGCGTGCGCACGATCTGCTTGAGCCCGGCCTCGGCGACGTCTTCGGCACCGCGGTGCGGGCCGACGCCAGCGTGGTCAACCCCGGCGGCATGGCGATCGCCGCAGGACCTCTGAGCGAAGGAGACGTGCGCCTGAGTGGCGGCCGCGGCATGAGCCTGGCGGTATGGACCGAACACCACGGCGCTTCGCCCGACAACCAATTGCGCATCACCCTCGCCGCCCAGGCGCCGCAGTTACAGGTGCCGGCGCTGGTCCGCGGCCAACCCGCCGCGCTGCAAGTGCTGGGCGCTCAGTCAGGCGACACAGCCTGGTTCCTGTGGTCACGCGTGGGTCGGGGCCCGGGTCCGTGCGTCGTGGCGCTCGGCAACTTGTGCCTGGATCTGCGCCTGCCGGTCAATGTGGTCGGCTCGGCCGCGGTCGGCCCCGGCGGCACCGCCACCCTCAACGCCAACGTGCCGGTCAACGCGCCTTTGATCGACCTGCACCTGCAGGCCGCGCTGATGCGCAGCCCGGCAACGATGTCGGCGAAGACCGACATCGAGTTACGCACCATCCAGCCCTAGCTGACCGTGGACCTGGCGCGCAGCCAGGCGCGCAGGGGTGCAGGGGTGCAGGGGTGCAGGAAAGAGACTCAGCCGATCACCATCGAAGCACCATTCGACAGGCGGCACGAGGCCAGATCCAGCGATTGAACCCAAGCCGGCAGGCCGGCCACACTGGGCGGCACGTTCAGTCTCAGGATCGCTTTGCCGGCAGCGTCGGCGTTGACCTGAGGCAGCAGAGTGATCGGCAGACTCAGCGAAGTGGTGATCAATCCGCACGGCCCCGCCGGAACGGTGCTAGGCCCGGGACCGGCGAGGGAGTAGGCGAATCCGACTGGTCCGAAGGGGGTGGCTGCATCCACCGTCATCGTGGCTTGGGAACCTGCAACCAGGTTGGTAATGGTCAGCACCGGATTGGCGGTGGTCACGGTGATCGAACCGACCATGCCCAGAGCCAGGTGGGGCACACAGTGATAGTTGTAGACGTTGCCGTTGGCCGGCGCGGCGGCAAGGAAGGCCGCATCGAAGGTGACCGCAAAGGTCGCCGGCGGCAGGGTTGCAGCACCCGAAGCGAAGAAACCATCGTCGGAGAGGACGTTGTGGAAACCACTGACCCAATTCCACAGCACCGTGTCCCCTTCATTGATGGTGAGGTCGGCGGGCAAGAAGCTGAATCCGTCGAGGTCGACCTGATGGGTCGTCTGGGCGGAGAGACTCGGAGCGGCTGCGAAGCCGAGCAAGAGGCCCAGCAGTGAGGGGAAGAGGATTTTGTGGCTCATGGCGGCGAGGAGTTCAGACCAAAGAGATTGGCCCAGACCGGCTCGCGCCGCCATGGACCATGTCCCATTCTAGCACACGAAAAGCTGCCCCCCCGCGGCCGCGACGCCGCAGGGGGACAGCCACGGAACATCATTCGGCGCGGATCGGAATCTCAAAGGTCGGGGTGGGCGCCGCCTTGGGGATGCGAATCGTCAGCATGCCCCTGCGGTACGTCGCCTCGATCTTTTTGAGTTCCGGATTCACTCCCATCGGAAGCGGAATGGTGCGCTTGAAGGCACCGTACCGGCACTCCTGCGAGAGGAACTGGGCTCCCTGGATTTCCCCGGCCAGGGTCCGCTCGCCCGACACAATCAAGTGGTCACCCATGAGCTGGACATGGATGTCCTTTTCCTCCAGACCCGGGATCTCCAGGTTGACGAGGAAAGCGTTTTCGGCTTCGATCAGATCCACCGGCAGGTGGGTCAGGAAGCCCGAATGAAAGGGGGTGTCTCCATCCCAGCCCTTTTCCCATTCGCGCAGGAAATGGTTGAATCTGGTGTTGAAATCAGCCAGGGCGCTGGGAAAGGACTCGATCTGGGTTCGAGGAATCAATTTCATGGCTAGCGCGCCCGCGACCGCCTGTCCGGCGGTCTTCCCGGACGCAATGAATTTTAATCTCCAGCCCTGCACTTTCCTTGCCCCAGTGTGCGCAGAACGCTGCGGAAGCAGTGCGTAGACCCTCATGGATCGAGCAGGCCGAGATGGATGGCCAGGCGCGCCAGATCGGCGGCAGAATGACTGTCCAGCTTGCGCTGCAGGTTCTCACGATGCTTCTTGACGGTGCCGGGACGCAGCCCGAGTTGGGCCGCCACTTCCTTGTTGCTGCAGCCCAGTGCCAGTGCTTGGAAGACCTCGCGCTCGCGCACCGTCAGCAGGTCCATGCCCGAGCGCGGCTGCTCTGCCTCGCCCCCCCCCGCGCGTGCCCATTGCACGCAGTAATGACTCACCCGCGGGCTCATATAACTGCGGCCATCAGCAACCGTACGTATCGCTGGAAGCAGCTCGGACGGATCCGAATCTTTGGCCAGGAATCCGTCGGCCCCCGCGCGCAGCGCCTGGGAGACAAAGAACTCCTCTTCGTGGGCGCTGAGCATCAGGATCGGTGTTTCCGGCAGCGTCCGCCGCAGCGTGCGGATGGCCTCGAAACCGGCGACGCCCTGGACCGGCAGGTCCATCAGCAATAAATCAGGCCGCACCCGAGCCAGGTCCATGGTCGCCACGGGCACTGCGCCGGCCTCGCCAACCACACAAATGTCACTCGCGCGTTCCAATAAACAACGCAGTGCAGAGCGAAGAATCGCCTGCCGATCGATCAAAAAGACCCGGATGGAGCGCTTGGACTCGGTCGCCATGGACAGCCGTGGGAAAGGTGGCGCCCTGACCTGCATATTTTACCATCGCCCCCCCCTATTTCAGGTCACGAAACAGGGCAGGAAGAATGGAATTAGTTGCGGCTGCTATTGCCGGCGCCGGGCGTTCCGTGGGCGGCGGTAGAGGCGCGCCAGTTGCGCGGGTTGGCGTTGTCGAGGCCCGGCTGGTGCAGTTCCAGGGTCGGGCCCTGGCCGCTCGCCGGGATCGGCCATGGCGGCTGATCGCGGTATTCCATCTGGTCGCGGAGCTGGCCTGACGCATCGAGCAGGCTCACCCTTTCGCCACTGCCGCTCAGGCCAAAGCCCAGGTCACCGATGGCATTGGTGACCCCGGGGAACAAAGCCCGAAAGTCATTCAGGTCCTGGCACAGCACCAGAAAACCGCGCGGCGCCACGCTCGCTCCCTGGGGCACCACGAAGACGTTGCCCTCGTCTTGCAGCTGCCAGCCCGACAGGTCCAGGATCTGATCGGAATTGTTGTGGATCTCGACCCAGTCGCGCGGGTCGAAGTCATCGGCCGAGCGGTAGTTGACCTCGTGGAGGATTGCCGCCGGACCGGTTTGCACGAAACGCGCGGCGAGTGCGTAGTCCGCCGCCGGATCGATCACCACCTGCTCATTGTTGGGCAGGGTCGGATCCGACCACGAGTCGAATGCATAGCCCTCGGCGGGTACCGCTGTGACGGTTACCGGAACCCCAAGGAAGTAGCGGCCGGTGAATGGATCACTGACGTCGATCGCGGTCAGCGACACGCTGCCAGCACCGATCGGTTCAACCCCGAGATCGAGTCGGTACTGTCCGGCGAGCTGGAATTCCTGCTCGACATGGCTGCGGGCGTGAGCCAGGCGTTTTCCCAGGAACTCGCCGACGTCCTGCAGATTGTTTTGCCACCCAATACGATTGCCGCTCCAGCGGGCGAAATGGCGGTCGATTTCGGGATTCATGCCGAAACCGAGTTCCTGCAGTATCGGCAGGGTGCGGCTGGACAGGAAGGTGGTGTTGAGCAGATCGGCGTAGCGATTGATAAAACCAACCGCGAACTCCTGGTTGCGCATCAGGCTGCGGAACAGGAAGGTCTGCCAGCCGCTGCCCGACATCGCCATGCGCAGGGTGTTGTGGGTCAGGCTGCCGTTGCTGCCTATGCCATTGTCAAGATCGTAGAGAATCCAGCGCCAACGGCCCTCGGGAGTTCGCTCGCGCCAGTATCGGATGTTGTTCTGTGGCCAGTCGGTGTTGGCGAAGAAGATCTCGACAGCGTTGTAGGTGGCAAAATTGTCCGTGTCCATCAAGGTCTGTACGTGCGCATAATTGGCCGGGTTGGACACCGGGTTGTCGCGGATGAACTGCAGCATGCGGTCGTAGTGGTCGCGGTCGCCCTCGACGACGTCGCTGTTGAGTTCCAAGATGTCGAGGTCGTCTGGATCCACTCCGAACTTGTCCTCGAGATAGAACTTGTCCTGGCGGTTGCGCAGGTTTTGAATGCCCCAGTAGGCGCCATTGAGAAGTACCATCGCCGGACGGAAATGGGTGGTCTCAAGGTCGAGGTCGCCGGCAATCGTGTTGGCCAGCCCATCGCGCAGAATTGCGTTGCCCCAGTCGGTGCCGCCATTGCGCAGGATGATCCGTTTGAAGGAATCAGAGCCGCGGTCGATGAACATTCGGGACTGCATGTCCTCGGGGCCGTAACCACCACGCGCCAGAATGCGCAGGCTCTTCTGCGCGAAGGAACGCGAAGCACCGCCGTGGATCATGATGCCGGCGTCCATCTGCAAAGGGACGCTGCCATCGGGCTCGATCATCTCCATGTGCACGGGCCGCTCCCAAGCCTTGTAGAAATTGGCCCCCAGCCACGGCCAGAACGGAAGGGCGTCTGGTCCCTTGACGTAGATCCCGGTATTGAAATCCCACAGGTTGGGCGGATCGGTGACCAGCGAGAAAACCGTGATCTCGCTGCGCACACCGACGACGTAGGTGCGCGTGGCGGGAAAACTAGGCCAGCGCCCGGCTTCAAAGGCCCGCGCGCGGATCACCCCGACCGGCCCAGGCACGCTGAATGGGCCGTTGTACTTGGGGGAATTTAGGACCGGCTCGCTGCCGTCGAGGGTGTAACGGATGACCGCCCCAGGCTGCGGGTGATCCATCGTTACTGTTACCGCTGTGGCGTAATAACCCGGACCCGGGGTGATGTTGACCGGATCGGAAAAGGACGTTTCGGCCTTGTCAGTATTTGCCGATCCAGGGGTGGCAAAAAAGAAATAGTGTTGCCCAGGCACCCCCGCCGGATGCCGGCCACGGCTGAGATTTGCGTACATCAAACCGGTGTCGACCTGATCGACCAGCACGCCGCTGCGGTCAGTCAGGGTGATCGTTTCACCGGCGGAGGCGAGCTTGAAGTTGGCATGCAAAATGGGATCCTCGAACAACAGTCCAGGAGGCACTGAATTCGAGGGGTTGGCGGTGAACCTGCCGAAGGTGAGGAACGGGTTCAGGCTTAGGTCGTCGAGACCACTGGGATGGTTGTGCACCTGGATCGCCAGGACGTTCTCCCCTGGCTGGAGCCACTGGTCGAGATCGTCGAGTCGCGTTCCGGAGATCCAGTTCTGCTGGTACAACTGCGCTTCGTGCTGGGCAGCGGCGCCTTCGTCAAAGGGTGGATTGCTGAAACGTTCTCCCATGTTGCGGCGGTCGATCTCTTCGCCGTTGAGATAGGCGATGTAACCGTCATCAAAATCGATGTGGACGTTGAGAGTGGAAAGTTCCGCGATCTCCTGCGCACTGAGAACGAAAGTCTGACGCAGGTAGATGGTGTCTTCGGCGAGCACGGTTTGGTCGTCGCCGTCCCCGCGGCCGAAACCACTCGGGCCCAGAGCCCACGAAGAATCATCGAAAGCGCTTTCCCGCCACGCCGCGGGCGGTGGGGCAGTTCCCGGCAGATAACGCCAGTCGTCGCCGAAACCAACAACGGTGGTTCGTTCGTTGACGAAGGAGCGCTTGTCGCGACCCGAGGCGTGCAGCACTAGAAACTCGCCAGGACCGATCGCACTGGCCGGAAAAACCCACTGGAACGAGTCATTAGGGTCGTCGCTGATGCCCCAGCCGGTCAGCTCAATCGCGCTTGCACCAGGGTTGTACAACTCGATCCAGTCCGAGGCCTCTTGGTCATCATCGCGCAGGCCGTCAATATTCGAGCTCATGTACTCGTTGATGACCACCTGCCCTTGTGTCATTCCCAGAGCAGGGAACAACAGGGCGGCGACGGGAATTAGCAACAAATTTGTTTTCATTTCGGCCATGGCGGGACAATTGGATGATAACACCCAGGATTGACGCCCATCGCCAGAAATGAAAGGATGAAGAGCCAGCTGATGGCCTCGCCTTTCACCACTGA
This sequence comes from Planctomycetota bacterium, assembly GCA_021776925.1. GTDB lineage: Bacteria > Planctomycetota > UBA1135 > UBA1135 > UBA1135 > JAJFFB01. Next base: position 16,907 of record JAJFFB010000093.1, read on the forward strand.
TGTCTCCACCACCCCTGGCCCTGCTGGCCACCCTGCTGTTCCTGGCCACCGCCGTCCTTTCCTGGATGGTGTGGCGCGCCGGCAAGGCTGCGCTGCGTACCGGTTTGAATCAGCGCGTGCTAGCCAAGGAAACCGGCAGCCACCGTCCCAGACTGGAGCATCCGTGGGTGGACCTCAGCCGCTGCATCGGTTGTGCGAGTTGCGTGCGCGCCTGCCCGGAACAGGGGGTGCTCGAGGTCATTCACGGCCAGGCCGCGGTGGTGCACGGCTCGCGCTGCATCGGTCACGGCGAGTGCGCTGCCCACTGCCCGGTGGGTGCGCTGGCTCTGACCATGGCCGACCGCCGTGAGCGCAACGACCTGCCGGCGGTGCTTCAGGACATGGAGGCGGCCGGACAACCTGGCCTGTACCTCGCCGGCGAAATCACCGGCTACGCCCTGATCCGCACGGCGGTCGACCACGGACGCCGCGCGGCGCGCGGCGCACAACGGCGCGCCCAGAAGGCGGCCGTTGCCCCCCCGCCTGGCGACCCAGAAATCCTCGATCTGTGCGTAGTCGGCGCCGGCCCGGCTGGACTCGCGTGTTCGCTCGAGTCCAAACGGCTCGGCCTGCGCTTCGTCACTCTTGAGCAGGACCGCATTGGCGGCACCATCGCCCGCTACCCGCGACGCAAACTGCTCAACACCCAAGCGCTGGAACTTCCCTTGGGCGGGCGTCTGGAAGGACGCACCTACCACAAGGAAGAGCTGATGGAATTGTGGCAGCAATTGTGCACCAAGCACCAGCTTCCGATCCTCGAAAAACAGGTGCTTGAGGAAATCTCCTGCGACGCCGAAGGCATCTACCTGCTGCGCACCCAGGATCGACAGATCCGTGCCCGCTCGGTGTGCCTGGCGGTCGGCCGCCGTGGGATACCGGAACAGCTGGGGGTAGAGGGCGAAGGCCTGATGAAGGTCAACTATTCGCTGATCGACGCCCACGCCTACTGCGATGCACGATTCATGGTCGTCGGCGGCGGCGACAGCGCGATCGAAACCGCCCTGGGGCTGGCCGAACAACGCGGCAACCAGGTCCACATCTCTTACCGGCGCAAGGCCTTCTTCCGGCTGCGCGCGCGCAATGAACTGCGCATTCAAGAGGCCATCCGTGCAGGCCGCGTGCGCGTGCACTGGCAGACCACCGTGTACCGGATTGAAGAGGAGCGTGTGCTGCTACGCCGCGAAGACCCAGCGCTACCGCTGCTCGCAATTCCCAACGACGAGGTCTTCATCCTGGCTGGCGGCACCCCGCCGCTCGGTTTGCTGGAACAGGCGGGCGTATCTTTCGACCCGCGCCTGTCACCGGACCAGTCGCAGCCGGTCGAGCGCGGCTCCGGGCTGCTTCCACCGCTGCTGATGGCCGCCTTTGCTTCCGCTGCGCTGGTGGCCTGGGGTTTCTGGGCCGCCGACTACTATGAAGCCGGCGAATTGGAGCGGCGTCTGCAACCCCGGCACTCCCTGCTCCATTCTGCCAGCGGGGTCGGCCTTGCCGCCGGCATCACCGCTGCAACGATGATGGCGGCCAATCTCCTTTACCTGGTGCGGCGCAGCCGCTGGTTGCCGCTGCAAGGCGGCAGCTTGCGCCATTGGATGACCGCGCACGTCGGCACCGGCATGCTTGCCTTGCTGTTCGCGATCCTGCACGGCACCTTCGAGCTCAACAACAGTCTGGGCGGCCACGCGCTCCTCGGACTGATCGTGCTCGTCGCCACCGGCGCCCTCGGCCGCTATTTCTACTCCTTTGTTCCGCGCGCTGCCAACGGCCGCGAACTCGCCCTCGACGAGGCACGCCTGCGCCTCTACGAGAACACCCAGGCCTGGACCGAGGTGCACCGCGACTTCGGCGAACTGGCGCGGCGCGAGATCGCCGCCCTGATCGACCGCACGCGCTGGCAGCACGGCGCACTCGGCAGCGTGATCGGCCTGGTCCGCGCGCAATTCGACATGCGTCGCACGCTGCGCCTGCTACGTCAGCGCAGCCGCGCCATGCAGGTCGACGCCGAATCCCTGAGCGCAGTCCTCCGCGTGGCACGCAAGGCGCACCGTGACGCGCTCGCCGCCGCCCACTTCGACGACCTGCGCACCCTGCTCGCCGGCTGGCGCTACCTGCACCGCTGGGTTGGCCTGTTGGTGGTGTTCCTGGTCGTCGCCCACGTCTGGGTGTCGCTGCTTTACGCCGACTTCGGAGAGCGCGGATGACTTCCCCCTTGCGCCTGGTACTCGCCCTCTTGTCGGCGCTGGCGGTGACCTCTGTGGTTCTGATCGATCTCGACCAGTCCGGCCCCGGTCCGATCATGCCCGCGCACGCCCAGGTGGCTCAGCTGGCAGGCGTTAGCGGCTGTGTGCTGTGCCACGGCAGCGGCCCGGACGACCTGGCCCGCGCCTGCCTCGAGTGCCACCCGCTGATTCAGGATCAGATCGACCGGCAGCTCGGTCTGCACGGCAACCTTGACGAAGGCGCTCAACGCGAGTGCGGTGCGTGTCACGCGGAACACAGCGGCGCCGACAGCGCCCGGCTGGTGCAATTCAGTTTTGACCAGGCCGGCCTGCAAGGTCCGGACGGATTCGATCACGGCACGGTTCCCTTTCATCTCGCCGGGCGTCATGACTCTCTTGAGTGTGCCGACTGCCACCTGCACGCCGGCAGCGAGGAACTTCCTGAAGGCAGTGCGCGTTTCCTGGCCCTGGCGCAGGATTGCACTTCCTGCCATGAAGATCCGCATGAAGGCGCGATGCAGCGCGGCTGCGAAGAGTGCCACGGTCAAGAGCACGCCTTCGACGACCTCGCCAGCTTCCCGCACGATGCGCGAGTGCCCTTGCACGGATCCCATTCCGGTCTGCAGTGCAGCGACTGCCACCAGGAAGACAGCGAGTACTCGGTCACCGCGCTCAGCGATCCGCAGTGGCCGGCACCATGGCGCGCTTGCGCCGCCTGCCACGACAGCCCGCACGACGCGTCCTTCCTCGCCGCCTTGCCCAATCCGGCCACCGCTGCCGGTGAGGATGGCTGCGTGTTGTGCCATTCGGCGCTGCACCCGGAGTTCCACGGTGAGCAGCTCAATTGGCAGGATTCCTGGCACGGCGCCAGCGGCTTCGCGCTGGAACGGCCGCACGACGGTCTCGCCTGCAGCGCCTGCCACGACACGCGCCAGGGTGCCGACGACTTCGCCCTGCGCTACCCCGGACGCGCCGCCGACTCCTGCCAGGAATGCCACCAAGACCCGCATCAGGCTCAATTCGACCGGCCCCCGCACCAGCAACGCGCCTGCCTGTCCTGTCACGCGCGCGACACCTTTCTGCCACACGGCTTCGATCTCGCGCGCCACAATCGCGACAGCTTCGCCCTTTCGGGCAGCCACGCAGAGATCGAGTGTGCCAGCTGCCATTCCCTGGCAGACGCTCAGGATCCAACCACGCGCCGCTTCTATCCTTTGGCCCATTTGTGCGAAGACTGCCACAGCGATGCCCATGACCAGGCCTTCCTCGCGCGCGAGATGGACTCCGAATCGAATCCAGCGGGAAGCTGCGCACGCTGTCATACCGCCGCCACCTTCCGCGACCTGACGCAGCCCTTCGATCACGGGGCCTGGACCGGTTTCGCGCTGCAACTCGGTCACCAGATCGAAGACTGCGAAGCCTGCCACGCGCGGTCGCAGAGCGCCGACGAAAATGGCCGCACCCTCGGCTGGGTGCAACAGCTGCATCCGGGCGACCCGGCGCTGTGCTCCGGTTGCCACGCCGACATTCATGGCGACAGTTTTGATCTGCCCGGGCTTGCAACGCAAATCGAAGGGCGCCGCGGCTGCGAACGCTGCCATACGCTGCGCAGCTTCGCCCCTCTGCAAGAGGGCGCCTTCGACCACGGCGCCTGGACCGGTTTCGCCCTCCGCGGAGCGCACCAGCAGGCACGCTGCGAAAGCTGCCATGGCCTCGGCGACAAGCCGGCACGACTCGGGCGCGTGCAAGATCAATATCCCGGCGACGCGGCCTCCTGTGCCACCTGCCACGCCAGTCCGCACGGAAGGGATTTCGACCGACCTGGGATGCCAGAACAGATCGACGGCCAGCGTGGCTGTGCGCGCTGCCACGACACCCAGACCTTCCGCATGGCTTCCGGACGCGTCTTTGACCACCGCGCCTGGACCGGCTTCGAGCTGCGCGGCGCACACGCCGACGCCGCGTGCACCTCTTGTCATGCGCCGCTGCCCAAGGTCCTGCAAGACGGCCGCAGCCACGCGCGTGCCGCCGGCAGCGCGTGCACCGACTGCCATCTCGATCCGCACCTGGGCCAGTTCCTCGAACAAGGCCAGCAGGATTGTTTGCGCTGCCACGAGCGTCAGGTGCGCAGCTTCGCGCTGCCGCGATTTGACCACGCTGAACTGACCCGCTTCCCGCTGGATGCGACCCACGCGCCGCTCGACTGTGCAGCTTGCCACCTCAAAGCGCGCACGGAAGACGGCGGCGAGGCGGTGCGCTACAAGCCACTCGGCACCGCTTGCCAGGATTGCCACCAAGTGGTGCCTGACGGAGGCGGCGGTTGACCCACCCGTGTCGCGCCGGGTTGCTGGTGACGATCTCGTTACTGGCGGCACAATCCCTGTTCGCCACGCCGGCGTCGCCGCAAGAAGAGAGCGCGCTGCCCGCGCGGGTGCTCTTCGTCAGCGGCGAGCGCATCCAAATCGACCTCGGCCAGGAAGCCGCGGTCGAACCGGGCAATGTGGTCTGGTTCCACCCTCTCGGCGGCGTCGATGTGCGCGGCACTGTGCAGTCGGTGCAACAGCGCAGCGCGTGGGTGCAGGTCAGCCGCGCCGATCACGGCATCGACCTGGGTACCCAAGCCGAGGTCCGCATCACCCCGCGGGATCCAGCGGCGCGCGATCCCGACGGCCACTTGCGCGACCCCGATGCGCGCCTGCCGCAGAGTCCGCCGCGGTGGAGCGCGCCGGAGGAACCGTGGGACCCGAGCCTGCCCCTGCTGACCGAGCTGCCGCGCGCACCGGAAGAACGCGAAAGCCACTGGAGTGGTCGGGTGTACGCTTTCTACGACAGCATCCGCGAACATGATCCGCGCTCCAGCAGCAGCACCTTCGGGCGCCTCGGCGCCGGGCTGCGTGGCGACAATCCCTTCGCCGCCGGGGGCTCGCTGCGCCTGGATTTCGATCTGGACGCGCGCTCCTTCAGCGCGCCCGGCGAGGGCACCGACCGCGATCAGGCGGCGCGCCTCGAGCGCATGGCCTACTCGCGTGGCGGCGACCGCGATCACCCTTTGCGCTGGCAGGTGGGTCGTTTCCTGCCCGCGGAGTTTCCGGAATTCGGCGTGCTCGACGGCGCCGAGTGGAGCTACCGCCTCGCCGGGGGCGACCGCGTCGGCGCCAGCCTTGGATATCTGCCCGAACCGGGGCAGGATTATGCCAGCGGCAAGGACTTCCAGGTCGCGGCGAGCTACCGCGCCTTTCACGGGGCACAACGGCAGTTCACCTGGGCCGCCGGGGTGCAGAAGAGCTGGCACCGCGGGGCGCCCGACCGCGACCTTGCCATCCTGCAGGCTGACTACCTTGCTGCCAGTCGTTTCACCTGGCGCAACTCGGCGTGGATCGATTTCTACGGCAACAGCGACGTGGCCAAGAACAATGGGCCCGAGATCACTTTGTGGAATTCCTTCCTGACCTGGGACGGCGAGCGCTCGGGCAGCAGCGTGGGTTTCCGCCACTGGCGCTTTCCGCAGCTGCGTCGCTTCCAGGGCGGGTTCTTCTTCGAAAGCGATCTGATCGACGCGCGCACCAGCCGCGTGGACGGCAGCGCCTGGTACCGAGTCAACGGCAGCCTGCGGCTCAGCGGCCGCGTCGACGTGTGGCGGTCGGAAAGCCGTGATGGCAAGGGCGCCGACCTGCGTATGGACGCGCGCGCGCTGCTTGGTCCGTCCTCGTTGACCTGGGCGGGCCTTTACTATCACGAAGGCAGCGACAACGACGCCGGCGGCGTACGCTTCGGCCACGGCCACGCGCTCGGCCCCGGACGCGCCCGCTTGAGCTGGGACAGCACCCGCTACCGCCCCCTGGACGACGAGGGCAGCCTGTTGCAGCACGATCTGAGGCTAGCCTGGGACTACTGGGGCGCCTCCGGTTGGAGCCTGTCACTGGACGCCGGGCGTCGTTTCGGCGACGATCAGGACAGCTACTCGATCGGCATCTTCCTGCAGCGCACCTTCTGAACCGCCCGCCACGCCGATGCAACACCACTCACCCACCACCTTGCGCCGCTTCGCGGCTGCCTGCCTGATCGCTGGCAGCCTGACCGTGGTGGCGTGTGTCGGCGGCTTCTCCGGCGAGGTCGGCGACTGGTGGGACGGACGCGGCCCGGTGGTGCCGCACGCAACCTTCCCCGGCGATTGCGCGCTGTGCCACACCGCCGAGGACTGGCACACGCTGCGCGCCGATTTTGCTTACGACCACCAAGCAGAGACCGGCGTCGCGCTCAACGGCGCCCACTCCGAGGCGCAGTGCCTGCGCTGCCATAACGACCGCGGACCGGTGCATACTTTCTCTTCACAGGGTTGCGCCGGCTGTCACGGTGATGTGCACGGTGGGCGCCTCGGTGACCGTTGTCTGGATTGCCACAGCGAACAGGACTGGCAGCCCAGCGGACAGCTGGCCGAACACGCACGCACGCGTTTCCCTCTATTCGGTGCGCACGCAGCCGCTACCTGCGACCGCTGCCATGAAGGAATCGGCGCCGGGGTCTTTGATCCGCTCAGCACCGAGTGCATCAATTGCCACCAGAGTGATCTGGTCGCCGCGGTCTCGCCCGATCACCAGGCCGAAGGCTGGACGCAGAGCTGCGAGGAGTGCCATCGCGCCACCACCTGGTCGGAAGAGGGCTTCATCCATGGTTTCTTCCCGTTGACCGGCGGGCACGCCACGCGCTGCGAAGATTGTCACGCCAGCAATGATTTCTCGCCCTTGCCGAGCGACTGCGCGCAATGCCACCTGGAGTTGTTTGCGCAGCCGGACGACCCCGACCACGTCGCGTTGGAACTGCCGCAGGATTGCGAACGCTGTCATGAAAACGTGGCCTGGGCGCCGGCGGGGTTCGACCACAGCTGGGTGACGCGCGCCTGCGCCGATTGCCATCTCGATGAATTCTTCACCGTGCAGGAGCCCAACCATACTTTGTGGGGCTATTCCCAGAACTGCGAAGACTGCCACAACACCGAGGTCTGGGGCCAGGCGGCCTTCGACCACGCCGCCCAGGCCGACGGTTGCGAGCAGTGCCACCTGCAGGATTATCTAGGCACCGAAGATCCCAAACACCAATTGTGGGGCTATCCGCGCACCTGCGAATTGTGCCACCACCAGTTCACCTCCTTCCCGCCGGCCGACCACCGCCACGAAGGAGTCGTCGACGGCTGCGTGGGGTGCCATTGGCAGGACTACCTGACCGCCACGGAACCCGATCACGCCGGGCTCGGCTTCCCGCTGGAATGCCAGTTCTGCCACATCCCTGACATCACCTGGGAGATCGGCGCCCCCGGCCGGGACGGGCGCGATTTCCGCCGTATCCAGCGGCCGCCGGTTGAAGGCCG
>JAJFFB010000094.1 GCA_021776925.1 Planctomycetota bacterium
TTGGATCAAGGCTAGGCTCAGCTCATTGGAAAGGCCTGGCCGGATTCAAGCTGGCTTGGATAATGGCGCCATGCAAGCCCTTCTGCTGTGCCTATTGCCTGTTGCGCCCTGGATTCCGGCCCAGCAAGAGGCCCTGCCGCGCGTGGTGGTGAGCGCCGATGACACCCGCATCGACAAGTCCTGCATGGTGGTCCTGGCACCCGATCAGGTCATCGCCGACGCCAACGGCGACGGCGTGATCCACGTCGTCGCTGCCGGTATCCGGGTCGTGTTTGCACCGGGAAGCGTGCTGCGCGGCGCGGCGCCGACGATCCCTGCCAATGAACTCAGCGGGGTTGGCGTGCGCCTCGAGGGCGTGAGCGACGTGGTCCTCGAGAACCTGGCGATCGAGGGCTACCGCTGCGCCATCCTGGCCACATCCTGTGACCGCTTGCGCGTCGACGGCGCGCAACTTCGGCGCAACTTCGGCCAGCTGTTGAAGTCCTCCCCAGAGGCGGAAGATGGTTCTGACTGGTTGTGGCCGCACGCCAATGACGAGCAGCAATGGCGCCGCAACTACGGCGCGGGTCTTTCCATCCACCGCAGCCGCGACGTGGTGGTGCGCCGCGTGGTCGCCCGCGAGCAGCAGAACGGCATCCTGCTCGATCGCGTCGAGGGCGCCAAGGTCTACGACAACGACTGCAGTTTCCTGTCCGGATGGGGATTAGCGATGTGGCGCAGCAGCCACAATCTGATCAGCCGCAACGCCTTCGACTTCTGTATCCGCGGTTACAGCCACGGGGTCTACAACCGCGGCCAGGACTCGGCCGGAATCCTGGCCTTCGAACAATGCAGCAACAACGTCTTCGTCGAAAACTCGGCCACCCATGGCGGGGACGGTTTCTTCGGCTTCGCCGGCCAGGAGGCCCTGGGCGAAGGCACGCCGCCTTCCCCGGATTTCAGCTGCGAGCGGCGCGGCAACAACGACAACCTGTTCTTGCGCAATGACTTCTCCTACGCCGCTGCGCACGGTCTTGAGCTGACCTTCAGCTTCGGCAACCAGATCCGCGACAACCAGTTTTCCGGCAATGCCATCTGTGGCATCTGGGGGGGATTCTCGCAGGACACGCTGATCGCCGGCAACCACCTTCGCGCCAACGGCGATCGCGGCTATGGGCTGGAGCGCGGCGGGGTCAACATCGATCACAGCCGCGGCAACCGCCTCCTCGGCAACCGCTTCGAGGGCAACCGCTGTGGCGTGCATCTGTGGGCGCTGCCTACCGGATTCAGCGACAAGCCGTGGGGCCTGGCCAACTCGCTGCTCGCCGAGGGCAACCTCGTCGCGGGCAATCATTTCGATGGCGACGAGGTCGCGGTGCACCTACGCGGCGCGGTCCACGCCTGGAACAAGGACAACGTCTACTCGGCGGTCGGCGAAGGGCTACAGCTCGAAGGGGAAGCGAAGTGGCGTGAACCCCATCAGGATCCGCTGCCCGCGCCGGGCGTGATGGCGCCGGCACTGGGTGAAAGCCGTCCGGTCGGCGCGCGCGTGCATCTGGCCGGCCGGGAGAACATCATCATGACCGAATGGGGGCCGTGGGATCACCACAGCCCCTTCCTGCAGAGCCTGCGGCGCGGACCCGACGAGCATCTCTACAAGGTGCATCCGGTCGGCGTGCGCCCCAAGGTGCGCAGCCTGATCGGCGGACACGCCGACGCGATCCAGATGGATTTCCTCACCGACGAAGACGGCGGTGCGCTGATTTCGCTGAAGCCGCAGAGCCCCGGTTTTCATTCCTACTCCTTCCACGTCCAGGTCGGCGAACGCAATCTGCGCGCCCACGGCAGCATGCTGCTGGCCGACTGGGAGCTCACCCTATTCGCTTCACCGGTCGACCCGCGCCAAGAACTGGCGGCCTGGCGCGCCGCCGCCGAGGGCGAAGGTGCGGTCCACCTGCGCACCCCAGGATTGCGTCTGCCCTTCGGCTCCGGCGGTCCGCAGCAGTTGACGGCGCTGGCTGGCCACGCCGGCCTGCCGGGAGCCGATCACTTCGGCACCATCGCGCGCACGCGGCTGCGGTTGCCTGCTGGGCGCTGGAAGGTGCAGACTCTGAGCGACGACGGCATCCGCGTGGTCGCCGATGGACGCACCCTGATCGACAACTGGACCTGGCACGGTCCGACTCGGGATGAGGGCGTGCTGGAACTGGAGCAGGCCGCAGAGGTCGACCTGCTGGTCGAACACTTCGAACTCGATGGTTACTCGGTGCTCGAGTTCGAAATCGTACCGGCCGACTGAAGCCAGTCGCACAGCGCCTGCAGCACTTCGGCCGAGAAACGCTCGTTGAAGACTTCGTGGCGGCCATCAGGCCACACCCGGGTCTCGACCGTGCCGCCCCAGTGGGCGGCGAATTCGAGCAAGGAGCGCTGGCAGATGATCTGATCCAAGGCCCCGTATTGGATGTGCAGGGGCAGTTGGAAAGCGGGCGCCGCCTGATGCACCCGTACGAGGGCCTGGCGCATCTCGGTGAACCAGCGCGGCGTGGCCGAGGAGAAGTTGAGCGGGTCGGCCTGGTAGGCGGCGACGACCTCTGGATCGCTGCACACCTGCCCGGCATCCAGCTCGTTGGAAAGAGAGAGCGACGGCAGCAGGACCGACAGCAGCCCGGCCAGCTTGAGTTTCCACCACGGCGCCTGCACCGAGAAGCCGAGCAAGGGTCCGGACAGCGCCAGCGCCGGCACCGGGCGCGGGCTGCGCAGGAAATCGAGCGCCACCAAGGCGCCCATCGAATGCGCCACCACCAGGTACGGGCCTTCGATGGTGGCGGCGATGGCCTCGAGGTCGAGGACGTAATCCTGCCAGCGCCGCACGAAGCCGCGCTTGCCGTCGGAGCGGCCGTGGCCGCGCAGGTCGACGCCCTGGACCTGATAGCCGCAGGCGTTGAGCGCCGCGGCGACGTGGTGGTAGCGGCCGAGGTGTTCACCCAGCCCGTGCACCAGTAGAACCTGGCCACTGGCCGCGTCGCTCGCCGGCCACAGGTGCTGCTCCAGGCGCATTCCATCGGCGGCCTGCAGCGGTCGGTGGGACCAATGGTCGGCCGCTGTCCGGCTCCAGGTGACGGCGGCGGGATCGCTCATCGCGGCAACGAGGACTGGCGGCGCATCTTCACCGCCTGGGCGAAGACCAGTACGCAGGCCAGGATCAGGCTCAGGTTGAACAGCAGTTTGCTCCAGATCACGACCTCGCCGCTGCCACAGCCGCAGTCGAAGGCGAGTTCAAAGAAGCCAACCCCCTGGGCGCTCATCTCGGCGGGCACGCGCAGCATGATGGCGATGCTAAAGGCGGAAAGCAGCGCGGCGCTGAGCAGCCCGGTTCCGCGTCGCAGCCAACCGGCCAGCAGGGCGACTCCGGCGATCACTTCGAATACCGGAACGCACACCGCGGTCAGGTTGAGGAGCACGGCGGGTTGATCGGGAAGCAAAGCGTAGGCACGGACCTCCTTGAGGAAGTCCACCGGATCACCGATGAGTTTGCGCGCGCCGAAATAGAGCATCGCGGCACCGGCATAAAGGCGCGCGAGCAGGAAGAGCAGAGGCGGAACACTCATGGGCTGACCTCGGTGTCGAGCCCGGCTTCCACCCACGCAGACCAGCCCTGATCGAAGATCGCGATCAGATCGGCGGGCACTCCGTACTCGAAGACCAGCCGTGTCGCCAGCTCGATGCTGTCCTCGCAATCACCGCCAGTGCAGTAGATGAGCACGTAATCGGCAGCCTTCAGCTTCTCCAGCAGATCAGGAATGAAATCGCCGTGCCGGTAGGGGTCGCACAAATAGGCGTTGGGAATGTGGCCCTTGTCGTAGCTCTTGCGGCTGCGCGCGTCGAGGAACACGATGCCGTCCTCGTCACCTGTGTACTTGTGGTATTCCTGCGTGGTGGGCAGATCCCAGCTCACGTAATCGTGTTCCAAGGCCTCGCCCTGGACGCCCTCCCCCGTTCCTGGGGCCGGATGGAGGAAGTGGTTTTCGCACAGGCTCAACCCATCCGAGCGCAGGGAATTGACCAACATCGCGCTGGCAAGGGTGACCGCGGCGAGAATCAGGCTCTCGCCGACGAGCGATTGGCTTAGCTTCATGTGGGAAAGGGACAGACCTGCTCGACCGGGTCTCCAGCTCCTAGTCTATCCCGATCCGCCATGGTCAAGATGAAGAGAAACGGTCTTCGCGCCACGGATCGGCACCGTTGGAGTAACCGCGCTGCTCCCAGAAGCCGAGTTGCTCCTCGGCCAGGAAATCGATGCGGCGGATCCACTTGGCCCCTTTCCACGCGTAGAGACGCGGCGTGATCATGCGCACCGGTCCACCGTGCTCGCGCGGCAGTGGCGCCCCGTTCCAGCCATGTACCAGCATGACATCGGGCTGCAGCGCGTCGGCGAGGCGCAGGTTGGTGGTGTAGGGGACGCCGCTCATCGGCTCGACGTCATAGGCGGTGACCAGCAGATGGCGCGCTTCCGGTGCCGGATTCGCCCTGGCCGCGAGGTCGGCGAAGCGCACGCCATTCCAGCAGCTGTCCATCAGGCTCCAGGTGGTGACGCAGTGGAAGTCGCTCTGTTCCTCGACCTGTTCCATGCCCATCAGGCCGGCCCAATCGAGGCACTGGGGGTTCTCGATCAAGCCGCCCAGCTCCAGCGCCCAATCCTCGGGTGCGATGGCCGGATGGTGGCCGAGGTCGAGAACCGGCCACTTCTTCGCTTCGGTCTGCCCTTGGGGCAGGCGCGGCAGGCCGTGACGGTTTTCGGGTCCGGAACCCAGGGCACCCTCAGCTTCGACGTTGAGGGCCTGCCCTTCCTGGGCTCGGCGGCGCTCGATCCAGGCAAGCCTGGAGGCCAGTTTGGAGTCGGTCGGATCGGGTGGGGCAGAGTCTTGCATGGCACGAACCCGCGCAGTGTAAAGACAGCCCGCCTGAACAGCATCCGATCGACCCGAAACCGGCGGCTAGACGGGGTCGGCGCGCTTCAGGCAAAAAAAAGAACTCCCCGCCCAAAGGCGGGGAGTTCAAAGCGAAAGGAAAATCCTTAGAGGATGACTTCCATGGCGTTCGACATGCCGACCGGAGCAGCACCACCACCAAGGTCTGCACCCTGGAGGTAGAAGGTGCCAGTGGCGCCCGGGACGGTTTGAGCGTTGGAGGAACCAACGGGGTAGTCGATGATGCGGCTGCTGTACTGGGCAACTTCGTGAGCGTCGATTCCGAAGGAACCACTCAGGTTGTTGTCCACGCGGGTAGCAGAAACGTACATCAGGGTGTCAACAGGAGCGCCGGCGAAATCGCTGGTGCTAATGGTGACGAGAGCGCCTGCAACGGCCTCAATGTCGGTACCCATGACAACGTCGTCGTCAGCGCCAGCGCCTTCAGTGGCACTGTAGGTGGCGAACGCGTTACGGGGGTTACCGTAGAGCTGCATTGCGAAGTTCGCGAACGGGATTCCACCGAACCAGAAGCAGCCAACGAAAGCGCCGTTGGCGTTGGTCGGGTCGAACCACGTGAAGCTGTTGTCGATGCCGTTACCACCGACGGAGATCCACGGACCAGTAGAGCTATCGTTGTAAGCTCCACCCCAGCCGAACAGCTTGTTGCCTACGGCGTCGGTGGTCAGATCACATTCGAAGCCGCCACCCATGAGGTCGATGCCCACGATCCAGCACTGCAGAGCGCCGTTCGGGTCACCACCGGGCAGACCGCTGATGATGTAGCCACAGTCGGCGGCCGGCCAGGTGGCCGGGCCCGCGCAACGCACGGTTTCATCGTAGAAAGTGATCGTCGTGGCGACCGGGAAGGTGCCGGCGTCCGGGGTAGCAGAGCAGTAAACGTAATCAAAGCCGTTGATCTGCTCGCGGTTGCCGGTGTTACGGTCAGGCAAAATGCCCTCATCAATCCACTCCTGGTCAGCACCAGGGATGGAGTAGTAGTTGGTGAGGATCATGTTGTTCCAGATGGTATCCGGACCCGACTTTTGGGTCGCGGCCGGCTGGAAACCGATGGCCGGGTGGAAGGAACCAGCGTACACGGGAGTGACGCTAGCTTTCTTGACAGTCATTTGCTGTTGCGCAGCAACGCCGGAAATCAGCGCGACGGCGGCAACGCCTGTGAGGATGTTACGAAACATGTGTTTTCTCGTTCTCCTGGAAACCTAGGGATCGAATGGGTTGGGGACGTACGTCCTTGAGACACACCGACTGGGGGGCGGGGGGACGCCTGATTCAGCGTGGTGTCGAGTCAAGTGTTATCGCAAATCTGGGGTTCTGTCCACAAAAGTTGTCGGAAAAGCTCCAAATTTGCGTTAAGTAACCGAACTTTTCAAGGTTTTCGGAATTCAATCGGAAAAGGTGGAACTCCACGTCTAATTCTCAGGTGGGCTTTCAGGCCAGCCCTGGCGGCCATGCAGGCCACCTGGCCATCCATGGCTGATCCAAGGAAAAAGCCCCTTCAAGCCCGGTTTTGTCCAAAAAAAGAACTCCCCGCCCTGAGGCGGGGAGTTCATTGCGGAGCGGAAATCCCTTAGAGGATGACTTCCAGCGCGTTCGACATACCGACCGGGGAGGCTCCACCACCCAGGTTTGCGCCCTGGAGGTAGAAAGTGCCGGTGGCGTTCGGGACGACCTGGCCGTTGGAAGAACCAACCGGGTAGTCGATGATGCGGCTTGCGTACTGGGCAACTTCGTGAGCATCGATGCCGAAGGCACCGGTCAGGTTGTTGTCCACACGAGTTGCCGAGACCCACATCAGGGAGTCAACCGGAGCGCCGGCGAAATCGCTGGTGCTGATGGTGACCAAGGTGCCCGCCGTGGCTTCCACGTCGGTTCCCATGACGACGTTGTCGTCGGCGCCCGCACCTTCCGTCGCACTGTAGGTGGCGAAGGCGTTACGGGGGTTACCGTAGAGCTGCATGGCGAAGTTCGCGAACGGGATTCCACCGAACCAGAAGCAGCCAACGAAAGCGCCGTTGCCGTTGGTCGGGTCGAACCACGTGAAGCTGTTGTCGATGCCGTTACCACCGACGGAGATCCACGGACCAGTAGAGCTATCGTTGTAAGCTCCACCCCAGCCGAACAGCTTGTTGGCTGCCGCGTCGGTGGTCAGATCACACTCAAAGCCGCCGCCCTGAAGGTCGATGCCCACAATCCAGCACTGCAAAGCGCCGTTCGGGTCACCACCAGGCAGACCGCTGATGACGTAGCCACAGTCGGCGGCCGGCCAGGTGGCCGGACCCGCGCAACGCACGGTTTCATCGTAGAAAGTGATCGTCGTGACGACCGGGAAGGTACCGGCGTCCGGGGTAGCAGAGCAGTAAACGTAATCGAAGCCGTTGATCTGCTCGCGGTTGCCGGTGTTACGGTCAGCCAAAATGCCCTCGTCAATCCACTCCTGGTCAGCACCAGGGATGGAGTAGTAGTTGGTGAGGATCATGTTGTTCCAGATGGTGTCAGGCCCCGACTTCTGGGTCGCGGCCGGCTGGAAACCGATGGCAGGATGGTAAGAACCCGCGTACACGGGGGCGACGGTCGCTTTCTTGACCGTCATTTGCTGTTGCGCAGCAACGCCAGAAACCAGCGCGACGGCGGCAACGCCTGTGAGAATGTTCCGAAACATGTTTTTCTCGTTCTCCTGGAAACCTAGGGATCGAATGGATGGGGGACGTACGTCCTGATGACACATCGACTGGGGGGCGAAGGGACGCCGGACTCAGTGTTGCGTCGGGTTTGTGTTGGTCTCTCCTCCCGGGCTCGACTGAGAGGGTTCAGAAGAGCTTGACTGGCACCGGACACCCGGATGAATCCAGGGGCAAATGCTGTGGAGAATGCTCTATCGGCCGCCCTCGGTCTGGCCTTGAGCAAAATTCGTGAGCCGACCCTTGACCCCCGGGATCCGTGCCAGGACCACGATCAGGTCTTCGACGATGGTGTACAGCGAAGGCACCAGGACCAGGGTGATGAAGGTCGCGAACAGCACGCCGAAAGCCAGCGAGATCCCCATCGGGATCAGGAACTGGGCCTGCAGGCTGCGCTCCAGGAGCAGCGGCGTGAGGCCGGCGAAGGTGGTCACCGAGGTCAGCAGGATCGCGCGGAAACGGGCGGACCCGGCGCGCATCACGGCCTCGTGCAGGCTGGCCCCCTCGCGGCGGAAGCGGTTGACGAAGTCGATCATCACCAGCGAGTCGTTGATGACCACGCCGCTCAGCGCAGCGAGGCCGATCATCGACATGATGGCCATGTCGGCACCCAGGATCACGTGGCCCCATACCGCCCCGACCAGGCCGAAAGGGATCGCCGACATGATGATCAGCGGCTGCAGGTAGGACTTCAGCGGGATCGCCAGCAAGGCAAAGATCCCGAGCAGGGACAGCAGGCTGTAGCGCACCAGGCGCGCCATGAAATCGGTCTGCTGCTTCTGCCGCCCCTCCATCTCAAAGGCCAGCCCAGGGAAGCGTAGCTGCAGATCGGCGAGGGTGGTTTCGCGGAGCTTGTCGGTGACCTGGTCGGGGGTGGTCTTGGTTTTGTCGATATGCCCCGAGACGCGGATGCTGCGCCGGCCGCTGATGCGCTCGATGGTGGAGTAGCCGCGCCCGCTCTCGACCGCCGCCACGGTGGCAAAGGGGACCTGGCGCCCGTCCAGGGTGCGCACGCGCATGTTCTCCAGACTGGCGGCCGAACTCCGCTGCGCCCGCGAGTAGCGCAGCACCACTTCGGTTTCGTTGCGCCCGCGCTGAATGGTCTGGATCTCTTCGCCATAGAGCGCCTGGCGCACCTGGCGCGCGAGGTCCGCCAGGGTCAGGCCCAGCGCCTCACCGGCGGGGGTGATCGACAGTTTCCATTCACGCTTGCCGGCACGGAAGGAATCGCTGGCGTCGAGCACCCCTCCCTGTGCCTTCAGCGCATCAACCAGTTCCGCCGCCGCGGTCTGCAGGTCGGCCAGGTCGGGGCCGGTCAGGCGCAGGTCGATGTCGCCGTCCGAACCCAGCATGTCGGAGTTGTAGGCGATTTCCTCGGCGCCCGGCACCGGTCCGGCCAGCTCGGCCCAGCGCTTGGCGATCTGCACCGACGACATGGTGCGGTCTTCCGCCGGCAACAGCTCGAGGTT
The DNA here is from genome assembly GCA_021776925.1 of Planctomycetota bacterium. GTDB lineage: Bacteria > Planctomycetota > UBA1135 > UBA1135 > UBA1135 > JAJFFB01. The sequence goes on from JAJFFB010000094.1 coordinate 9,118, forward strand.
GACCTCGGCGAGATGGGCGCCGCTGGCCGCGGCCTCGGCGCCGCCGGTGGCCGCAGACTGCTTGGCCCGATAGGGCTGGCCGCCGACCGAAGTGGCGATGTTGCGGATCAAGGGCTCGCCCTCGGCGTTGCGCAGTTCCTGCTGCAGCTGCCGCGCCGCCTGTTCGAAGCTGAGCACCGCGTTCTCGGTGGCGGCCAGCGGAGTGCCGAGCGGCATGGTCAGCTCGACGGCGACATTGTCCGCCTCGATCGAGGGAAAGAAGTTGAACTTGATGCGCCCGCTGCCCACGTAGGCCGCGCTGATCAGCAGCATGACCAGACCAGCGCCTACCGTTGCATAGCGCCAGCGCACCGCAAGGTCGAGGAAGGGCTCATAGACGCGCCTGATGAACAGCCGCAACAGCCAGTCGACGCCGTCCTGCACCCGCGACCACAGGCCGCGGCGGCCCTGTTGTTCGCCTTCGCGCGGCAGATGGGTGAGGTGTGCCGGCAGCACCAGCAGCGACTCGACCAGGGAAAAAGCCAGGCAGCCGAGCACCACCAGCGGCACGTTGCGTGAGAACTGCCCCATGGTGCCGGGCATGAACAGCATCGGCATAAAGGCAACGATCGTGGTCAGCACCGCGAAGACCACCGGAATGCTGACCTCGCGGGTGCCGTCGATCGCGGCTTGCATGCCGCTCTTCCCCGACAATCGGTGCCTGTGGATGTTCTCGGCGACGACGATGGCGTCGTCGACGACGATGCCGAGGACGACGATGAAGGCCAGCAGCGAAATCAGGTTGATCGACACGTCCATGCCCGGCATCAGCGCAACGCTGCCGAGCAGGGCGATCGGGATGCCGGCGGTGACCCACAACGCCAGGCGCATGCGCAAAAAGAGCGACAGGCACAACAGCACCAGCACCAGACCCTGCTTGCCGTTCTTCATCATCAGGCCGATACGGTCGTTGAGGATGCGGGTGTCGTCGGCGAAGACGGTCAGGTGCAGGCCTTCGGTCAGCTGGGCCTCGGCTTGTTCAAGGTAGCCACGCGCCGCCTTGGCGATCTCGATCGCCGACTGGTCGCCGACGCGGAACACCGACAACAGCACCGCCGGAGAGCCGTTGAAGCGCGTCGACTGATCGGTTTCGGCGAAGCCATCGCGGATCGTGGCGACCTCGCCAAGCAGCAGACGCGTACCGTCGGGAAAGGTCTGCAAGGGCAGCTGGGCGAAGTCGTCGGTCTGATAGGCCTGGCCCTTGGCGCGCACCAGGATCTCACCGCCGGCGGTGCGCAGGCTGCCCCCGGGAAGATCGAGCGAGGAACGGCGCACCGCTGCGGTGATCTGGTCAAAACTCAGGTGGTGGCGCTGCAGAGCGATTTCATCGACCTCGATGGCGATCTCGAGCGGCGCAGCGTTGTTGAGGCGCACCAGCGTGACGTCGTTGAGCGCCTGCAGATTGGCGCGGGTCTTTTCCGCCACCTGGCGCAACACGCGCGGGTCGGCATTGCCCCAGATGACCACCTCCAGCACCTGCTGGTTGATCTCGACCAGAGCGACCGTGGGCTCCTCGGCGTCTTCCGGGAAGTTGTCGATGCGGTCAACCTCGGCCTTGACCTCGTCGAGGAAGGCGTTGCGGTCGACCGATTCGAGGAAGCTGACCGAAACCGCGCCGAAGTTTTCATTGGCGCTGGCGGTGACTCGGTCGACGCCGGCAAGCCCCTGCACTGCCTCCTCGATGCGCATGCAGATCGACTCTTCGACCTCTTCGGGCGAAGCTCCCGGATAGGGCACCGTGACCTGTACGCTGTCGACCTGGATCGTGGGAACGACTTCCTGGCGCACGCCACCGAGGGTGGTCAGGCCGAAGGCCACGATGCTGACCATCAGCACGTTGGCGGCGACCGGGTTCTGCGCGAACCAGGCGATCGGACCCTTCACTGCCCGCTCTCCGTGGTTGCGAGCAGGCGCACGTGCATGCCCTCGACCACGGTGGCCAGCGGCGTCAGGCAGATGCGTACCCGTCCCTGCAGGCCGCCGCGGATCAACACCTCGTCGGCGGTGCGCTGCAGAACGTCGACCGCTTGCTGGTGCAGACGGTCCTCCTCATCGACTAGCAGCACCACGTCGCCCTCGCGCAGAGCCGAACGCGGCAGGCTGTAGATCTCGTCGAAACGGAGCCCTTCCATCACTGCGTGGATGAACATGCCCGGAACCAGCGCGGCACCGTCGGCAGCGGCGGCCAGGTGGTAGGGGTCTTCCACGCGCGCCAGCACGTGGGCCATGCGGCTGGTCGGATCGACGCCGGCGAGGGTGCCGAGGATGTACCCGCTCCAGCGCGCCTCGCCGCGCGCCGAGGTGCCGTGGAATTGGACCGGCTGTCCGCCCTCTTGGGCGCCCAGCCCAAGCCCGAGCAATTGCATATCCTGCAGCGACAGCGGCAGCAACACCTCGACCGCAGCGGTGGAGTCGAGCATGGCGACGACGCTGCCGGCGCCGAGGAACTGGCCGAGATCGGCCTGCTTGCGCACCATGCGACAGGCGAAGGGGGCGCGGATCTCGCAGCGGTCGAGGTCGCGCTGGGCCTGCTGGCGCGCGGCGAGTGCGGCCTCATGATCGGCATTGGCCTGGTCCAGCTGCGGCTGGCGCAGCGCCAGCGGCGGCGCTTCTCCTTGGCCGAGTTCCTCCCAGTCACGGCGCGCCAGGTCGGACTCGGCGCTGGCGAGGGCGAGTCTGGCCGCGGCCTGCGACACCCCTGCGTCGGCGCGCGCCAGCGCCAGGCGGTAATCGGTCGGATCCAGCCTGAGCAAGGGATCGCCGGCGGCGAAGAAGGTGCCTTCGTGCAGGTCGTCGGCGGTCCATACCACGCGTGCGGCGACCTCGGCGACCAGCGCGATGCGTCGTTCCGGGCGTACCTCGCCCTGGGTGCGGATCGTCGCCGCGCGCGGCAGCGGCGGCACCACGCGGACCTCCACCAGCGGGCGGAAGGCGGTGCGTTCCTGGGCCGCCACCTGCGGCGCGGTCTTCATCATCCAGCCGGCGCCGAGCACCCCGGCGGCAACGAGGGCGACGGGCAAGAGGAGCTTGAGCAGAGGTGTCATGGGTAGGTGGGGGCGGTGAAGCCACCGCCAAGAGCCAGGTGCAGGTCGACGCGATTGCGCAGCAGGAAGTGGTGCAGCGAGGTCACCTGGGCTCGCGCACGGAGATAGGCGGATTCCGCCTGCAGGGATTCCAGCGGTGAAGTGACGCCCTGTTCGAAACGGCGCCGGCCGAGCAACCAGTTTTCCTCGGCCAGAGAAGCCGCCTGGCGGAGTTGGTGCAGCCGGTCCAGGAGCAGGACTTCGGCCTGCAGCGCGCCCTCCACTTCCGCCAGAGCCACCAGCGTGCGCTGGGCGAAGAGTGCGGCGGCTTCCTCGACGGTGGCCTGATTGGCAGCCACGTTGGCGCGCAGGCGACCACCCTGGAACACCGGCGCCAGCAGATTGCCGGCGAAGGACCACACCTTGAAATCCCCGTCCACAAGATCGGTGAGGTCGTTGCTCGCGGTCCCTCCCGAGGCGGTCAGCGCCAGGCGCGGATAGAGCGACGCTTGCGCCTCGCGTAGCCCGGCTGCCGCGGCGCGGTAGCCCGCCTCGGCCGCCGCCAGGTCCGGCCGCCGCGCCATCAACTCGACCGGCAGGCCAGCCGGCACCGCCGCCGGCAGCGCGGGCAGGGGCACGCGTTCGCCTCCAGCAGGAGCCGCTGGGTAACTGCCCTGCAGGACCTGAAGCTGGCGCCCGACCTCTTCGGCCAGGCGTTGGCCCTCGCTCACTGCGGCGCGGGCGCGGTGCAGATCGGCGCGCGCCTGGCGCAGCGCGGAGGCGCTGCCGGCGCCACGGACGAAGCGCTCCTGCAGGTGGTCCTGCACCGCCTGAGCCACCTCCTGCTGACGCCAGGCCAGCGCCAGTTGCGCCTCGGCCTCGGTCCAGGCCAGCCAGGTCTTGGCCGCTTGTCCGCCCAGCGACAACCGCGCCGCCTGCAGTTCCGCCAGGCTGGCCCACTGCTGCGCTTCGGCCTGGTCGCGCACCGCGCGCAGACGCCCCCACAGGTCGAGTTCCCAGGTCAGGTCGAGCGACAGGCCGAAATTGGTGGAGTCGATCGGCAGGACCTCGGGTGCTCCCGGGAAGGGGAATCCGACCAGGTTCTGACGGCTGCGCGAGGCGGCCAGGCCGGCGGAAATCTGCGGCAGCGCCTGGCCGCCGGCGGCTCGCGCCAGGGCTTCGGCGCGCTGAACGCGGGCGCTGGCCGCGCGCAGGTCATGGTTGTGGGCCAGCGTGTTTTCGACTGCAGAGCGCAGGCCAGGATTGTCAAAGGTCAGCCACCAGGCGCTGCCGGTCGAGGCGGCTTCGCCACCCAGATCGCCGCCGGCAGCCTGGAAGTGCGCGGGCAGCTCCACCGGCACCAGGGCGGACGGGTCCTCGAGCGGGCGTGCACACGCGCCCACCAACAGCAGGACAGGGGGCAACCACCTCATTGCGGTGGCTCTGCGACGGTCCGGTCGAGGAAGGCGATCACTCATGGCGCAGTCCCGCAGCGCAAAAGAGGACCAGTTGGCGGGTCAGGAATTCGGGATCCTGCTGCCTGGGTTCGAGCCCGGCGAAAGCCTGAGCCATGGTCTCGCCCTCGGCAAGCGCGTGGATCATCGCGCCGACCATGAAGTTGACCCGGGCTAGCAGCGTGCGCGGCTCCAGATGCGGCACCGAGCGGCATAACTCGGTGAGGAAGCGGTCGGCGAGCGGTCCGAAGACGCGCAGCATGACCTCGATCAGTTCCGGGTCGCAGGAGTTGTGCAGCCGTGCCAGCAGCCCGGGGAAGGTGCGGCCCGGACCGACGAAGCGGAACACCGGTGGGCGGAAGAAGATGTCCAGGATCTGCTCGACCGGTAGTGTGGCGCCGCCACTGTTGGCCGAGGCTTGTTCCAACAGATCGAGGCGTTCCTGGTTGAGGCTGCCCAGATGGTGCTCGACCAGGGAGCGGATCAGACCGGCCTTGGAGCCGAAGTGGTAGTTGACCGAGGCCAGATTGGCGTCGGCGAGGTGGGTGATCTCGCGGATCGAAACACCCTGGAATCCCCGTTGGCCGAAGAGTTCTTCGGCGGCGGTCAGGATGCGCTGGCGGGTGTCCGGGGTGCCCATGAAACGGTGATATTAAACGATCGTTCGTTTCGAGCAAGGCTATGTCCCTTCATGGGCGAGGACCTGCTGGGGCCGTGCTGGGGCCGGTTAGGGGCCTATTTCTGACAGGAGGCGCAGTAGAAACTCGAACGCTGGCCCAGGACCGACCGCCGGATCAATCCAGCACAGCGTGGGCAGGGCTGTCCTTCGCGGCCGTAAACCCGCAGCTGACGGCCGAAGTAGCCAGGCTGCCCCGCCTCGGCGGTGAAATCGCGCAGGGTGGTTCCGCCTGCCTGCAGAGCCTCCTCCAGTACGCTGCGCACCGCCGTGGCCAGGCGCTGATAGCGCGCCAGCGAGATGCGACCGGCGGCTCGTGCCGGGTGGATGCCGGCCAGGTGCAGCGCCTCCGAGGCGTAGATATTGCCGACCCCGACGACGGTGCGACGATCCATCAGGAAGGTTTTGACCGCGGCGCGGCGACCCTGCGCCCGACGGTGCAGCCGGCTGCCGTCGAAGCCGTCTTCCAAGGGCTCCGGTCCGAGATGGCGCAGCAGCGCATGCTGCTGCCAATCGCTGCCCGCCCACAGCAACAGACCGAAACGGCGCGGATCGTGATAACGCAGCACCCGCCCGCGGCTGAGCAGCAAATCGAGATGGTCATGACGCCGGGGCTCCCGGGCCTGTGCCAGCAGGCGCCAGCTTCCCGACATGCCCAGGTGCGACAGCAGGCAGCCGTGGGTGAAGTGCAGCAGCAGGTACTTGCCGCGGCGGCCCAGGGCCTGGATCCGGCGGCGCCGCAACAGCGGGTCCAGTTGCGGATCGACCGGCTGGCGTAGCGAGGCCTGACGGACCTCGAGTCCGCGGACCATGCTGCCGACCAGATGGGGCTGCAGACCACGCCGCGTGGTTTCGACCTCGGGAAGCTCCGGCACCGTGGCTCAGCCGCGCGGGGCGAGTTCCTTTTCGAGGAAGTAGATCATCACGTACTCCTCGGCGGTGCGTTTGGGCCCCGGCAGGTCGCGCAGGCGCCGTGCCGCGGCCTGCAGCGCGCGTTCGCGGAAGAACTGGTAGGCGCGCACACCGCTGTGCAGGTCTTCGGGCCGCGCTGGGGTGATGCCAAGCGCCTGCTGCGCTTCTTCCGGGCTCATCGCCGCGCGCCCTTCTTCGGCCATCAGTGCTGCCAGGGAGTGGATCTGTTCGGTCGAAACGCCGATCAGGAACTCCTGGAAGGCGAGCCGCTCGTCTTCGGTGGGGCGCGCGCGCACGAAGTAGTCGACGAATTCCGGATCGCAGCCGGCCTGCAGCAGACGCATCATCTCGGACACCCCGAGCAGCGTGCCGATGCTCACCCGAATGCGCTGGCGCGCACTCCAGGTGGCTTGCAACAGCGGGAAGAAGTCGCGCACTGCCCAGCGCAGGTAGTTCTCCCAGATCGAGCACAGCTTGGCCACCGCCAGCCGCCGCAGCGGTGCGTCCATGGCGGCGTCGCGGCTGATGGTGCACAGCACTTCTTCGGCGAGCAGTGTGTAGACACAACCGTGCAGCCACTCTTCGATTTCATCGCTCAGGGTCTGCATCGAACGCAGCGCGGCTACGTCGTCGGCGACCCGCTGGCGCAACTCGGCGGCGACGTGTCCGAGCAGCCGCCACAGATTGAGTTCGGCCATCACCAGGGTGCGCCCGATCAGCGCGCGGGTGGGCACGAACATCTCGAAGTTGGCGTCGGTCGCCTTGGCCAGCAGCCCGACCAGCGAGTCGAGGTCGCGGCGCCGCGAGCCCAGCGTCTGTTCCTCGAAAACCGGCGGATAGGCCTCGAGCGCCTCGGCCACTTTTTCGACGCGTTCGACGTAGGCGCTCATCAAACGCAGGAACTTGCCGGCCTCGGGATGGTCGCAATCGTGTGCGCGCTGCCACAACGCCCGCACCGAGGCCTGTTCCATCTCGGATAGGGAACTCAGCGAACCGAATTGCAGGCGGGGCGGGGTCATCTCGCTTCCGATGCGGGCAGTCTAGGATCGCCAGGCGGGTGCGCGCGACGCCGTCGCGGCGAACCTCGGCATTCCTTAAGTGGTTCGGAAGAGCCGGTCACCGGCGTCCCCCAGGCCCGGCACGATGAAGCCGCGCGCGTCGAGGTGCTGGTCGATGCCGCACAGGTGCAAGGCAACGTCAGGGTGGGCCTGGTGGACCGCGGCAACGCCTTCGGGAGCACCGAGGATGCCGAGGAATTTGATCCGCCGTGGCCCCCACGCCTTGACCGCGGTGATCGCCGCCAACGCGCTGCCGCCGGTGGCCAGCATTGGATCGAGGATCAGGCACAGGTCCTCGGCTTGGCCCTGCGGCAGTTTGTTGTAATAGGGCACCGGCGACAGCTTGGCTTCGTCGCGGTAGAAGCCGAGGTGGCGCACGGTGGCGTCGGGCAGCAGCCCGGCGAGCCCTTCCGCCATGCCCAGGCCAGCGCGCAGGATCGGCACCAGGGCAATCGATTCGGCGATCGCGGTGCCGGCACATTCGTCCAGGGGTGTGCGCACCGTGTCGGCCCTCGATTGAAGATCGGCGGTGGCCTCGACCGCCAGCAGCAGGGCCAGGTCGCGCACCAGCGAACGGAAGTCGTCGGTCTCGGTATCCTGATCGCGCAGCCGCGTCAGCTTGTGGGCGATGACCGGATGATGGGAGACGAACGCCCTGAGCATACGCCGAGAATAACGATGCACGACACCGCCGCCGACTGGGCCGAGGTCTATCGCGCCAGCCGTTACGCCTTTCCCTTTCAGGGGGAGTGGCTTGAGTTCACCTTGCGCGGCGAACGGGCGGGTCTCGACCGCCTGGATCGCAGTGTGACGCTGATCACCGCGTGGAATCCTGATTCGGTCGACCACAGCGCGGCGTGGAATACCGCCGCCAACCTGCGCCTGACCGCCGCCTTGGAGCAGGCGCAGGTAGAGCATCGTGACGCGTGGGGAGCCTCCCTGCCCGGAGTCGAGCCTGCCTGGCGCGAATCTGGTTTCGCCGTGCTGGGTTGGAGCCAGGAGCAAGCCGCCGCGTGGGGCAGGAAATGGAGCCAACGGGCGGTGGTGTGGCTGGATTCCGAGGCCAGCCTGCTGTTGTTCTGCGCCAGCGGCGAGGCGCTTGCGTGCGGAATGGAGATCCTGGCGGGAGGGCAAGCGTGAGTCTGGAACTGCCGCGGGTGGCGGTCGATCGCGTCGGTGTGGATCAGCGTGTGGCCGACCTGGCCAGGCGTTCGATCCAAGGTGATGCCAAGGTCGAAGGCCTGCGTCGCATCATCACGATGACCGATCTGACCACCCTCGAGGGGACCGACACCCTCGACCGCGTGCGTGCGCTGTGCCAGCAGGCGCGACAGCCCTTGCCGGGGTGTGGCGAAGTGCCGGCGGTTGCCGCGGTGTGCGTCTATCCGAGCATGGTGGCCGAGGCTCGTCGTTGTCTGCAAGGTTCCGGCGTGCGCGTGGCCAGCGTCGCCACCGCTTTTCCCAGCGGGCAGACGCCGTTTGATCTGCGCCTGGAAGAAGTACGCCGGACCCTCGAGGCCGGTGCCGAAGAAATCGACATGGTGATTTCGCGCGGCCTGCTGCTCGCCGGTGAGGAGCAGCGCGTGCACGATGAAATCGCCCAGGTCAAGGAAGCCTGCCAGTCGGTGCACTTGAAGGTGATCCTCGAATGCGGTGAACTCGGCAGCTATCAGAGGGTACGCCGCGCCAGCGATCTGGCGCTGGCCGCCGGCGCCGACTTCATCAAAACCAGTACCGGCAAGATCGCTGCCGCGGCAACGCCGGCGATCAGCCTGGTGATGATGCAAGCCTTGGCCGACCACCAGCACAGCCACCGGCGGTGCGCCGGACTCAAGGTCGCTGGGGGAGTGCGCACCGCGCGCCAGGCGCTGCACTACCTGGTCCTGGTGCGCGAAACCCTGGGGGAGCAGTGGCTGACCCCGGCGCGCTTGCGCTTCGGCGCGTCGTCCTTGCTGACCGACGTGCTGATGCAATGGCGACGCCTGCAGGAAGGGACCTACACCGCGCAATGGGACGTGCCCCGCGGCTAGAATCCGGCCATGACGTCGACCGAACCGGGGAGCGGCAGCGCGGCGGCCGACCGCGACCCTGGGTGGGATTACGCGCCGGCACCCGAGTCGACCCAAGTTGAGATCGCGCCGACGCAGGGTTGCTGGATCGACGGTGCGGAAACCCCCTTCGACCCGGCCCGCGCCTTGCCTTCCGAAAACCCGGCCACCGGGGAAGAGCTGTACCGAGTGGTCGACGGCGGCGCAGGCGAGGTCGCCGACGCGGTCGCTGCCGCGCGTGCGGCCTTGCCCTTGTGGGCGGGGCTGGCCGGGCTGGAACGTGGCAAGATCCTGTTCCGGGTGGCGCGCCGGCTGCAGGAACGCGCGCGTGAATTCGCGGTGATGGAAACGCTGGACGGCGGCAAAGCAATCCGCGAATCACGCGACTTCGACGTGCCCGCGGCGGCCCAGCATTTTTTCTACCACGCCGGTTGGGCCGACAAGCTCGAATACGCCTTCCCCGGGCGCAGGGTGGCGCCGATCGGAGTGTGCGGGCAGATCGTGCCGTGGAACTTCCCGCTGATGATGGCGGCGTGGAAGATCGCGCCGGCCTTGGCCTGTGGCAACACCGTGGTATTGAAACCGGCCGAGACGACCTCGTTGACCGCCCTGCGCCTGGCCGCCTTGATGAGCGAGGCTGGCGTTCCACCCGGAGTGGTCAACGTCGTCAGCGGCGGTCCAGCCACCGGCGCGGCGCTGGTGCGCCATCCGGATCTCGACAAGGTGGCCTTTACCGGCAGCACCGAAGTCGGCCGCCAAATCGCCCGCAGCCTCGCCGGCAGCGGCTGTGCGCTGACCCTGGAACTCGGCGGCAAGTCGGCCCAGATCGTGTGCGAGGACGCCGATCTCGACCAGGCCGTCGAAGGCGTGGTGCGCGGCATCTACTTCAACCAGGGCCACGTGTGCAGCGCCGGTTCGCGCTTGCTGGTGCAGGAAAGCGTGATGGAGGTGGTGCTCGACAAGTTGCAGCGGCGCATGCGCCAACTGCGCGTCGGTGACCCCCTGGACAAGAACACCGACGTCGGCGCGATCCACTCCGCCGCCCAGCTCGACAGGGTGCAGGCGGCGGTCCGCTGCGCCGAGGTGGAGGGGGCGCAACGCGTGGTGCCGTTGCCGACCGACCTGCCGGCACGCGGCCATTGGTTCACTCCGTGTTTCTTCCGGGGCGTGCAGCCGAACCACAGCCTGGCGCGCCAGGAGGTGTTCGGGCCGGTACTCGCGGTGATGAGTTTTCGCACCGTCGACGAGGCCTTGGCGCGGGCCAACGACAGCAGCTACGGTCTTGCCGCCGGGGTGTGGACCGACAAGGGTTCGAAGATGTTCCACCTGGCGCGGGAACTGCGCGTCGGCGTGGTGTGGTGCAATAGCTACAACCGTTTCGACGCCGCCTCGCCTTTCGGCGGCAACAAGGAATCGGGCTTCGGCCGCGAGGGCGGACGCCACGGACTTCCATGAGAAGGCCGATCTTGTCAAGGAGTAGATTTTACACCTCCTCTTCCCAGCCCCCTCCCCGTCGTCCGCCAGGCTTCCATTCGCAGTCTTGGTCGGCTCCTTGGAGCCGGCTGCATGTTGGGGTCCGTC
>JAJFFB010000095.1 GCA_021776925.1 Planctomycetota bacterium
AAAGATGGGGTCCGGGGTATAATCGAAGAACCGCGGACCCTTCCCTTGGGAGGATGCCATGACCCTGGTTTCGAAGAAGACACGCTACGCGCTGCACGGGCTGGCCTACCTGGCTGAGCACGCGGCGCGGGGGCCGATCCGTTTCGACGAGATCCACCGCTACCTGATGACCTATGCGCCGGGGTTGGAGCTCTCGGCGAGCTATCTGGCCAAGATCTTCCAGGACGTGTCGCGGGCCGGTTTTGCCAGCACCATCCCGGGTCCGCGCGGGGGCTACCGCCTGGCCCGGCCTGCCGATCAGATCCGGCTGATCGAGATTCTCGAGGCGCTCGACGGTTACGAGGCCACCCACTGCTGCCTGTTGTCGGTGGGCGGCTGCTCACAAAGGGCCAAGTGCCGCGTCGGCGACATCACTCACGACGCCGAAATCGCATTCCGCAACATTTTTGAGCGGGAAACGGTCGCCAGCCTGGCGGCCAAAATGAGCTTCCCGGATCTCTCCTCCGAAGCGGCCACAAAGACCGAGTAGGTAGTTTCGCCCGTCCCGAGGCGAAATCTGAGGCCGGTTCAGCCTGGCAATCTTGTAAAAAACGCTGCTCCTAGCTATTGCGGATATCAAATATTGCCGATAGCGTAAATCTGAGAACTTTTTTGGCTCTCACCTCTCTCCCCCCGCTTCCGCATGGATCCGCACCCGAATCCGAGCCCTGGGCTCGCCGTCGGCGGTTTGGCCTTGGTCCCCTGCGCCCTGCTCACGCTGGGCTGGGGCCTGGCGTCGTGCGGAGAGCCCGAGCCGAGCAAGGCGGTAGGTGCTGATGCCGCGCCTGCGGAACTGCCCCAGGTGGCTACAGAACACCGCTTCACCGAGGTGACTGCGCCGGCTGGAATCCGGGTGCGCCACCTGCTGCCGACCGAGGACCTGAGCAATATCGTCGACGCCCTCGGCGGCGGCGCCGCCTTTGCCGACCTCGACGGCGACGGCTGGCTCGATCTGGTGATCGCCACCGGCGCGCGCTCGCCGGTGCCGCGTTCCAAGCCCACCGACCACGGCGGCTTCCACCTGTACTTGAACCTCGGCAATGGCCGCTTCCGCGAACTCGGTGCGGCCTGCGGCATCCCGACAACGACCACCGCGGTGGCGATCGCGATCGCCGACGTCGACGCCGATGGCGACCGCGACATCTACCTCACCGACCGCGGACCGAACCGCCTCTATCTCAATCAAGGCAACGCCACCTTCGTCGAAAGCGCCCAGAAGGCCGGCGTCGACGACCCGCGCTTCGGCGCCGCGGCCGCCTTCTTCGACATGGACCACGACGGCGATCTGGACCTCTACGTGGCCAACTACCTCGAATACGATCCGCAAGAAACCGCCTTCTACGCTCCGACCGGCTATCCAGGTCCGCTGGCCTATCAGGCCGAGAACGACGGCCTATATCGCAACCTGGGCAAGGGCAGATTCGAGGACGTCTCGCGCCAATCCGGGATCGATCAATGGAAGGGCCGCGGCATGAGCATCGCCTGCGGCGACTTCAATGAAGACGGCCACACCGACGTCTTCGTCGCCAACGACGCGACCGAGAACTTCCTGCTGCTCAACGACGGCAAGGGCAACTTCCGCGAAGACGGCCTCGCCGCCGGAGTCGCCCTCGGCAGCGACGGCGAACAGACCGCGGCGATGGCGGCCGACCTCGGCGACCTCGACGGCGACGGTTTCCTGGATCTGGCGGTTTCGGACACCGCCTTCGGTGCTCTCTACATGCGCAACCGGCCGGGCTGGTACCTCGACCGCAGCCGGCCATCCGGTCTGGGGGTGATGCTCGGCCAGTACGTCAGCTGGGGACAGAATTTGCTCGATTACGACGACGACGGGGATCTGGACCTGTTCATCGTCAACGGCGGCCTGCACCACCTGGTCGGCTGGCAGGACGTGCTGGCGCTCAACGACGGCAGCGGCAATTTCCACGACGCCTCGGCCGACGCCGGCGCCTACTTCGAAAGCGAGGGAATCGGGCGCGCTTCCATCACCGGCGACTACGACAACGACGGCGACCTCGACGTGCTCGTCACCACTCTCACCGGCGGCGTGCACCTGCTGCGCAACGACCGCCCCGGCCGCACCGCTTGGATCAGTCTCGATCTGGTCGGGCAGACCAGCCGCGATCCCTTCGGCACCCGGGTCGAGATCGAAGCCGGGGGCCGCACCCAGGTCGCGGCGCTGCGCTGCCCGACCACCTACCTCGGACAGAGTGATCCGCGGTTGCACTTCGGCCTCGGCAACGGCATCGAGCGCGTCGACCGGATCACCATAACCTGGCCCAACGGCGTGCAGCAGGAACTTGTTGACGTACCCGCACGACAGATTCTCACGGTCCCATGGAGCCTTCCATGAAGCCGTTCTTGGGAATCCTGTTGGTGGTCGTCGCCATGCTTAGTCTGATGGCGGCGATCGATCCAATGATCGCCCCCGCCCACGAGGGCGCGCTGCGCCTGGTGGTCACCCAGACTCCAGCCCAGTCCCAGGACGAAAGCTGGTCGCAAGCTGCGTCACTCTCCGCACGCTATCCGTTGGGAAGCCGCATCGTCCTGGTCGAATGCGCAAGCAATGGCGCCCGCGTGACCCGCGTGTTGTCCAAGGGTTTGAACGCAGCCGGGGCTCCCAGTCTTTCGCCGCGCGGTGATCGCATCGTTTTCGCCGGGCGCCAAGAAGCGGATTCTGATTGGTGCATCTACGAGTCCTCGCTGGATCGTGGCAGACCGAGCCTGCGCGCCGCAATCGCCGGGGATTGCGCGGATCCTGCCTATCTGCCCAAAGGCGAGGTGGTTTTCGTCGCCAGCGACCACCAATCGGGCAGCTCTGCCAATGGCGGTGTGCACCACGGAGTGCTTTACCGGACCACGCCTGAACAGGGTTTGCAGCGGATCAGTTTCGGCCCTGGCGCCGCGCAACATCCAAGCGTCCTCGACGACGGCCGCGTGCTGTTTTCGATGCAGACCGGCCTAAACCTGGACGCGGATCCCAGCCATGCCATGGCGGCCGATGCCGCGGGATACGCCCTGTTCACCGTCAATCCTGACGGCACCATGCTCGATCCTTTCGCTGGGGTCCACGACACCGCACAGCTGATGCTGCGCGCACGCCAGACCGAAGACGGTCGCGTCGTCTTTTTGACAGGACCCGCGGCCGCGGATCAAAGCGCAACCGCGGAAGCGACCGGTCTGACCCCGGCCGCAGTCGAGTTCGCCCGCCCGATGGGTCCGCGTTCGGACTCCTTGCCAGAAATGGCTGACGGGAACGGCGCGCCCTGGGTGGTGACTTCGGTCGAAGCTGGCGCCGCAGCCGGCTGGATCGTCTGCGCTAGGGCAGCTTCCGTCAACACCGGCGGCGCCTACGCTGTCTGGCTCACTAGCGCCGAAGAACCAGCGCAAAAGCTCTTCGACGACCCGGCATGGAACGCGGTCGAAGCTCTGCCGGTGGTCCGCACCGCCGGCCCGCGGGCGCGTCCCTCGTCGGTCAACATGGAGGCCGCGACCGGCACCCTGGTCTGCTATGACGCCGGACGGTCCGACCAGATTCACGGACCCAAAGCCGGAGCCGCGGCGCCGGCCAGCGTGGCGGTCGAGACCCTGGCCCGCGGCTCCGGCACGATCGAAATCGGTCGCGCTACGCTGTCCTCCGACCGCTCCTTCTTCGTCAGCGTGCCGACGGACCTTCCCTTGCGCGTGCGCAGCTATGACCGCGAGCAGCAAGAAATCGCCACCTCGGGTTGGTTCTGGATTCGGCCAGGCGAGACCCGCGCCTGCTTCGGTTGTCATGAACGGCGCGACACCGCGCCGCCCAACCAAGTCATCGAAGCGGTCGCCCGCGGCCTGCAGGAGCTATGACCCGGCGCAAGTCCCTGCTGATCTTCGCGCCGCTTTCGGCGTTGGCGGCGTTGGTGCTGGCGGGCGTCGGCCTGAGCCGTTACGACTCCCATCTGCTCCTTGTCACCGGCCGCGCCGACATCCCGCGGGTGCTGTGCACCCACTGCCACTGGAAGGACGCCCCCCCCCAGATCGGGCAGGCCCGTGATGGGCAGCGCTACGTGAATCCGGTGGCTCTGGCGGTTTCCGCCGACGGCACCAGGCTCTACGTCGCGGCCTCGACCCAGAATCTCCTGCTCGAAGTCGACCTCGCCACGAAGGTGGTCGCGCGCAGCGTCGAAGTCGGCTCCTATCCGCGCAGTCTGGCTCTATCTTCCCAGGCGTCCAGGCTCGCCGTTAGCTGCCGTGGCGACGACGAGGTGGTGATCCTTGATACCGATACCTTGAGTGTCACCGAACGCTTGAAAGTCGGCGCCGAGCCGGTCGGACTGGCGTTTGGTCCCGATGCGCAGCGTCTGTTCGTGGCCAATTCCGGGAATGACAACCTCGAAGCCGTGAACCTCGCCGACCAGACGGCGCGGCAGTCCTTCGGAGCGGGCCAAGAACCCCTGGCTCTGGCCATGTCCGCCGATGGCGCGCTGCTGTGCGCGGTCAATCGGCACGTGCGGCCGGCCCGCCAGGACCAGGTTTCTGGCGCCGAGATCACGCTGCTTGACGTCGGGCGGATGCGCGTCGGCCAACGGCGGGAACTGCACTCGGCGCACCTCGGCCAGGACATCGCGCTCAGTTCGGACGGTGCCTTCGCCCTGGTGCCGGTGGTTCATTTCCGCAATCAGCTGCCGATCACCCAGGTCGCGCGCGGTGCGGTCATGACCGGTGCGCTGGCCTTCGTCGAAACGCGCGAAGGTGGTAAGACGGTGCAATTCCCGCTTGACGAGGTCAACGCCTACTTCGCCGATCCGGCCGGGATCGCGCTGACTCCTGATGACCGCATCGCCTTCGTCAGCCACGCCGGCGCGGATCTGGTGAGCGCCATCGACGTCGAGGTGCTGCAGCGCCTGTGCACCAAGGCAGACGCGGCGGCCATCGAGGCCTTCCCCGACGACCTCGCGCTATCGGCCCAGTACGTGCTGGCGCGCATCCCCACCCGTCAGGTGCCCGAAGCCATGGCGATGTCGGCCGACGGCGCACTTCTCTACGTGGCCGAGCGGCTCGCCGACAGCATCGCCATCATCGACGTCGCCACCCTGGCGGTGGTCGACCGCATCGATCTCGGCGGAGCGCGCGTGCTCACCGCCGAGCGCCGCGGCGAGCGCGTCTTTCACGACGCGTCGGCCACCTTCCAAGGGCAGTTCTCGTGCAGTTCCTGTCATCCCGAAGGCCACACCGACTCGATCATCTGGGATTTCGAAATCGACGGGGTGGGCCAGAACCTGCTGGAAACGCGCTCCTTGCGCGGCATCCGCGACACGCCGCCGTTCAAGTGGAACGGCAAGAACCCCGATCTGCACACCCAGTGCGGCCCGCGCTTCGCCCGCGTGTTGATGCGGTCTGAGCCCTTCCCGCCGGCGCAGCTTGACGATCTGGTGGCCTACATCGAGTCCATCCCGCTGCGTTCGCGGCGCGCGCCGGCGCAGTACGCAGAGGCGCGTGAGCGCGGCCGCGAAATCTTCTTGCGCACCCACGACGCCCAGGGCAAGGAGATCCCGGTCGCCAGCCGCTGCAACACCTGCCACCGGCCGCCGCTCTACACCGACCTGGCGATGACCGACGTCGGCACCGACGGTGTTTTCGACACTCCGCACCTCTTCGACGTCGGCGCTTCGGCGCCCTACCTGCACGACGGCAGGTCCCTGACCCTGGAAGAGATCTGGACCGTGCACTCGCCCGATGACACCCATGGCCGCACCAACGATCTGAGCAAGATCGAGTTGAACGACCTCGTCCTCTTCCTGCAAAGCCTGTGATGACCGGAATCGCGCTGCCCTTCGTTGTGATGCCCCTGGTGGTGGGCGTGTTCTCCCTGGCGCCTTCCGTCGCCGACCGCGGTGCCGCTGCGGAATTCGAAGCCATGTTCACCTGGAAGACGATCGGTCGCGCCGAGGGACTGCCCTCGGGCAAGGTCACCGCGGTGGCCCTCGATGGCAAGCGAGTCTGGGCCGGCACCGACCAGGGCCTGGTGCTCCTCGAGGGTGAGCAGCGCAAGGTCTACGGAACGGGTGACGGCCTGCCCTTCGCCTTCGTCTCCGCCCTCGCCGTCGATCCCAGCAGCGGCGACGTCTGGGTCGGCACCCTCGGCGGTCTGGCGAGGTGGTCGGCCGGGCGCATCGACGCCTTCACCCAGCTCGACAGCGGATTGATCAACGACGTCGTCTACGGAGTCACGGTGGATCAAGGCGACGTGTGGGTGGCGACCGCCGCTGGACTGAATCGTTTCGATCCGCGCATCAACGTGTGGCAGAGCTTCGACGTCAGCAACACCTTGATGCACGAACCGTGGTGCTATGCGGTCGCCGCCGCTGCGGGCAAGGTCTACGTCGCCGTTTGGGGGGGGGGCGTGGTGGTGCGCGACGGCGAGAGCGGCGTCTTCCGCGAGCATCGTGACCCCGACGGAGAAATGGAGATCGATCTCTATCGCGACGACGGCCTGATCCACGACGTGACCTCTTCGGTCAGCGTCGCCGGCAAGCTGATGTGGGTCGGCACCTACTTCGGCCTGAGCCGCTACGACGGCCGCCACTGGCGCAGCTACAACCAGGACGACAGCGGCCTCGCGGCGGATTTCATCAATCAGGTGGTCGCCGACGGCGAGCGCGTGTGGACGGCGACGGACAACGGGCTCAGTCTGTTCGACGGCGAGCAGTGGCGCACCTGGCGGCGCCTTCCGGACCAGGCTCAGTGGGAGGTTGTGCTGACTCCCGGGGATGCTGGTCCGGAATCAGGCCAGCGCTTCCGCCTCAAGCAGGGTCCGGCGCACAATCGCATCTTCGCCATGGCGCTCGACGGCCAGGACGTCTGGCTTGCTACCGCGGCGGGACTCAGCCACGGCAAGGCTCGTGCGGGCGCGCCGAAGCAAGAACAGCTGCGCAAGTCCGCACGGGACCAAGGAGGTGAACGATGAGAGCGAGTCGCGTATACCTGGTGCGGAGGCGAACGATGAAAGCCAATCGCGTACTCCTTATGCTGCTCAGCCTGCTGGCCTGGCCAGAGCCCGCCACGGCCCAGGAAAGCTATGGCCGGACGCCAGACGAGCTGGTCCCCTACTCCGCTTTCGAACCCTACCGGCGCCTCTACCTAACCCCTCTGCAGCGTTATCCGTCGCCGCACGCCGCCACCGCGCCGACCGATCTCAAGTCGGTACGCATCGGCCTGCTGGCGCCGCTCGAAGGCACCCGCGACGATGCCGCCGGGCTGGCGCTGCTGCGCGGAGTCGAGCTCGCCTTCGCCGAAGCCAACCAGGCGGGCGGCTGGAACGGTCTGCCCTTCGAATTGGTGACCCGCAACGATGCGTTGCTGTGGGGCAGCTCGGCCAACGCCATCGTCGATCTGACCTATCGCGAAAGGGTGTGGGCGGTGATCGGCTCGATCGATTCCAATAGCACCCACGTGGCGCTGCGCGTGGCGCTCAAGTGCGAGATGCCGATCGTCAACGTCGGCTCAACCGATCCCACGGTCACCGAAACCGGCATTCCGTGGCTGATCCGCTGCACCCCGGACGACCGCCAGACCGGCTACCAGCTCGCGCATCTGCTGTTCGAACAGCGCGCCTTCACCCGCGTCGCGGTGATGCGCTCCAGCGACCGCTACGGCCGCACCGGAGTCAAGGAATTCGCCGACGGCGCGCGCCGGCTCAAGCGCCCGCTGCCGATGGAGATCCTGTTCACGCCCGGGGAAGAGGACTTCCGCCCGCAATTGCGCCGCCTGCAGGAGGCTGGTTTCGAAGCCCTGGTGATCTGGAGCAAGGCTGCCGACGCGGCACGCCTGCTGCGCCAGATGCGCGCGCTCGGCATGCAGCAACCGGTCTTCGGCACCGACCGCATGGTCACGCCGCAGTTCCTGGAGCTGGCCGGCGCCGCCGCCGAGGGTGTCACCGCCACCGCGTGGATGGACCCGGCCGCGCGCAACGACGCCTGGTCGGCATTCCGCGAGCGTTTCCGCGCCCGCTACCAGGCCGAGGCCGACGTCATCGCCGCGCGTGGTTACGACGCCGCGGTACTGGTCATCGACGGACTGCGCCAGGCCGGGCTCGACCGCACCTTGCTGCGCGATGAACTGATGCAGATCAAGCGTCGCACCGGCGTCGCCGGCGAGATGCGCTTCGACCCGACTTCGAACAACCTCGCTCCGATCTACACGGTGGAAATCAACGGCGGTGGTTTTGTTCTCCTCTCCCGACTGGATGCGCAAACGCCCGCACAGCCGCTGAAGGTCGGCCTGTTCGAGCCGGACCCGGCCACCGCCGATCAGGTGGAACGCAGCGCACTCCTAGTACAAAGTGATTGGAACCAGCGCGGCGGTGTCCACGGCCGCGCTCTGCGAGTGGTGCGCATTCCCGCGGCCAGCGGATGGCAGGACGGCGGAGCCAAGCTGGCGCAGTTCATCCAGAAACATAAACTGTGTGCAGTGATCGGGCCGCACGACGCCGATTCGGCCCACGTCGCCGCGCAGGTGGCGACGCGGATGCGCGTGCCGATCCTCACGCTGTGTGCCGATCCGACCCTGACCGCGGCCAAGGACCCATGGATCTTCCGCGCCTCCACGGGTGACGAAGCCCTTCAAGCCGTGGCACGCGCCGCACAGGCGCAAGGGGCCAGCCGCGATGCCATCCGTGAAGGACTGGCGCAGCTCGCGCCGGCCTCTATGCCCAGCGGGCCATTCACATTCCAGGCCTCCAGCACGGAATCAAGTCATGAGTGAGCATCTCCACGATTGCCGGGTCCTGCGGCGCTGCTGGCCCGAATACGCCGATGCGCACAGCACCCACGTCGTCAACGTGAACGGAGTCGACATCGGTGGTCCGCTGCCGGTGGTCATCGCCGGGCCGTGCGCGGTCGAGTCCATGGAGCAGACCCTGCGCATCGCCATAGCGTGCAAAGACGCGGGTGCGCAGCTGCTGCGCGGCGGCGCGTTCAAGCCGCGCACCCACCCGGCGTCCTTCCAGGGTCTGGGCCTTGAGGGGCTCAAGATCCTGGCCGAAGCACGCGCCCGCACCGGCATGGGCGTGGTCACCGAAGTCATGGACCCACGCCTGGTCGAACAGGTCTCTGAATACGCCGACATGCTGCAGATCGGTTCGCGTTCGATGCAGAACTTCCCGCTGCTCAAGGAAGTGGGCCGCAGCGGCCGGCCGGTTCTGCTCAAACGCGGCTGGAGCGCCACCCTGGACGAATGGGTGTACGCGGCGGAGTACATCGCGCAAGAAGGCAACCTCGACATCGTTTTGTGCGAACGCGGGATCCGCACCGGAGTCAACGAGTCCTATGCCCGCAACGTTCTCGACCTGAACGTCATCGAGCCGCTGCGCTCGGTCTGTCCGCTGCCGGTCATCGTCGACCCTTCGCACGCCACCGGCACTTCGTCGCGGGTGGCGACGATGAGCAACGCCGCGCTTGCCTGCGGCGCTCACGGCCTGCTGATCGAAGTGGTCGATTCCGAGGAGACGCGCGCCACGCTGCGTTGCGATGGCGAGCAGGGGGTCACCCCCGATCAGCTGGCCCGCATCGTGGCACCCTTGGGGGGGGTGGCCTGATGACCATTCACCGCCAGATGGGTGGCCGCGACACCGGCTGGGAGGCTCCGGAGATGGTGGTTCGTAAGCACGGATCCCGCTGCCGCTCGACCAGTTTCAGTCTTGCCACTGGTGCGCGAGAAACACACCTCTTCCTCGAGGCTGATGTCGACGGCACCTTTGCCGAGCAGTTGGACCGGTTGGTCGCGGACTACCATCGCGCTCTCGACGAGCTCGGCCTGCCACGCTACAGCGCGGTGTTCCGCCGTTGCCTGATCAGCGACGCCGCCAATCAGCTGCAGGCGGTCATGGACTCGCCGCTGGGCCGCCGGGTGCCGCGCGGTGAAGAGGCCGCGGTTTCGGTGGTCGAGCAGCCGCCGCTGGGCGCGGGCAAGATCGCGCTGCTGGCCTATCACGTCAGCGACGGGTTCCCAGAAGACAAGACCATGTTGCCGATGCCGGGGGCGGGGCCGCAGGCGCAGACGCTGGCGCTGCGACGCGAATCGCGCACCTACTTATGGAGCACCCAGATGACGGGAACCCCGAGCGGGCAGGGACAACCGTGTTCCGAGCAGCAGACCATCCAGGTCTTCGACGCCTATTGCACGCTGCTCAAGAAGCACGACGCATGTCTTCTGGATCAGGCCGTACGCACCTGGATCTTCGCCCACAACGTCGACTGCCATTACGTCGGCATGGTCGACGCCCGGCGCGAACTGTTTCTGGATAAGGGGCTCAATCCGGACACTCACTACCTCGTCAGCACCGGGATCGAAGGGCGCAGCGAGGACTGCAACAGTCTGATCATGATGGATGCTCTCGCGGTGGGCAATCTCGATCCCGCTCAGCTGGTCTACGTCGACTGCCTCGACCGGCTCAACCGCACCGACGACTATGGGGTGACCTTCGAGCGCTCGGTACGTCTTGAGCACGGCGATCGCCGCCACCTATATCTGGCTGGCACCGCCAGCATCGACGCGCAGGGACAAGTGCTTCATCAAGGAGACATCGCCGGCCAGACGCGGCGCACGCTGGAAAACATCGAAGCCCTGCTCACTGCCAGCGACGCCTCGATGGCCGACGTCGCCTCGATGACTGTGTACCTGCGCGACAGCGCCGACGCCGCCCAGGTCCGCACCCTGCTCGAACAGATCTGCCCGCACACCCCCTATCTGATGGTGCGCGCGCCGGTCTGCCGCCCGTCGTGGCTGATCGAGATCGAAGCGCTCGCCATCACCGCGCACCGCAATCCGCGCTGGCCGGCGTTCTAGTCCGACACTCCCCTTCGCCTGGTTGTTGAGCCGGCCTTTTTGCGACTGCCGGAGGCCGCGCACAGGTGGTAGCTCTCGTCCATCCACCTCTGCCACAATTCTTTCGGCATGGGGTCCTCAGCGGTGAAGCGGGCGGTCACCCAACCCACGGAGCCCGCTGCGTAGTTGTCCGGGTACTTTTTGGCCAACCCGGTCGCCTCAGGAATGGAGTCCTTCAACTTGAACATCAGCTTGTAGCGGCCGCCCTGCATGCCGACGTATAGGAAGGACTTCTTGCCCACCTTGAAGGAGGCTTGGGTGCAGGCTGTGCCTTCATCCACGCCTGGATAACGGCTCGCTTTCTGGCGGATCGCCTCGGTCGGATCTTTTGAGCTCGCGGCCACGGATTCTCCTTGAGAATTTGAGGGTTTTCTGACCCCCGTCACGCAGAGAAAAGTGTACAGGAATCCTGCACAGGACAGGCCCAATGAATGCTCTCCTCCTCACTGTCGCCCTGGTCCTCGCTCCCGTAGCTGCCGCTTCGGCCCAGACGGTCGATGACTGGCGCACCGACATCGGCCAGTGGCCCTCCTATCTAGGAGCGGATTCGACCAATCACGTCTACGCCATCGACGGCGGATACAACGTCTACCGCCTCGACCCTGACGGCAACCTGCTGTGGACCCGGCGCCACGACGTCGGGGCGGCCAACAACCACGAGAAGTCCTTCCAGTTCGTCATCGATTCACAGGACTCGGTCATCGTCACCGGCTACTCGGAGGGCACCGGGGAATACATGACCGTCAAGTGGAACACCCAGGGCGTGATGCAGTGGGCGCACCTATCCCGCATCGGTCTTGGGGACGAAGCCTTCAAGATCGGTATCGACGCCACCGACAACGTCTATGTCACCGGTCACTCACTCAATGGTTCCACCTTCTACAAGGAGTTCCTGACCCTGTCGATCGACCCCAACGGCAACACCCGCTGGGCACGGCGCCACGCTCTTGGCGGCCACATCCAGCCAACCGCGCTGGCGGTGCTGCCGGATGGGCGCTGTGCCGTCGCCGGACACTCCGGCAACAGCACCGTGGTCGCGGTCTCCTACGACCGCTTCGGCAATGAGTTGTGGGCCCAGACCAAGTACCCAGTGCGGATCGCCGCCAACTCGGCCGGCATGGCTTCCGACGGCGCCTTCTTCATCAGCGGCGTCAGCGTCAATGGTGGCCACATCATGTGCTACGGGCCGACCGGGATCCTGGAATGGGAGTTCGAGCACGACCGTCCCGGCTTCCCGATCTGGAGCAACTACCGCAAACTCAAGGTCGACAGCCAGGACCGCGCGGTGGTGTGTGGCCAGTCCGACGCCATCGGCGGCTACACCGACTGGTCGGCGGTCTGTGTTGACCGCCAGGGCAACCTGGTGTGGGAAGACTACGTCAACGGTTTCGAGTCCAACGACGAATGGGCCGATGCCCTCGCCATCGGTTCTGACGACTCGGTCTACGCCGGCGGCAAGATCTGCAACAACAGCACCTCTTCGTGGATGCACGGCCTGGTGGTCAAATGGGACCGCAACGGCGTGCGCCAGTGGGAGCACCACTACGAGGGGACCGGTGGCGGCACCATCACTCCCAACGCGCTCGCGGTGGACAATTTCGATCGCGTGCTCGCCGGCACCATCTGGGTCACCCGCGTCAGCGAAACTGCCAAACTGCGGCTCGAAGTTCTCGGCTTGATCGCCGGCAACAGCGCCGACATGGTGGTGTCCAAGGCGGCCTGGCTCAACCCGGTGCACTTCGTTGTTTCCTTAAACGGCATCGGCAACGGCCCGTGCCCGCCGCAGCTCGGCGGTTTGTGCCTTGACGTGCTCACCCCTGTGACCCGCCTCGGCAGCAACGTCGCTGACGTCAACGGCATCGCCAACCTGTCGGTGACCGTGCCGATCGCCGCGTTCGGCAAGACCATCCATGCCCAGGCGGTCGAAGTTCGTGGCGTGGGTGGCGTCGATAGCGTGGCTTCGAACGTGGTCACCGCCGTGGTGCAGTAGCCAGCCCGCGCTAGACTCCGGCCATGACTCTTGGCCTCCTTCGCACCGGCCTGGCCGCCGGGTGTGCCGTATTGACCAGCTGTGCCCACCCGGCGCAGCAAGGGGAAAGCGCGCAGACCCTTCCCAATATCGTCGTCATCTATGCCGACGACCTCGGTTATGGCGACGTCGCTTGCTTCAACGATCAAGCCAAGGCGCCCACGCCCAATCTCGATCGCCTGGCGCGTGAGGGCCTGCTGTTCAGCGACGCGCACAGCCCTTCGACGGTGTGCACGCCTTCGCGCTACGGCTTGCTGACCGGGCACATGGCCTTTCGCCTCGACTACCGCGGGGTGTTCACCGGG
>JAJFFB010000096.1 GCA_021776925.1 Planctomycetota bacterium
TCGTCCTGCGCTTCTGAAAATGCACTCGCCACCACGATTCCTGTCGGCCGCGGTTCTGCTCTGCGCCGCCTTCCTTGTGCCCAACGCGCTTTATGCGCAGAACCAGGCGACTCTGCCACGGGCGCGGCAGCTGTTGCAGCAGGGCGACCTTGACGGCGCCCGCAAACTGCTGCAGGAGTTGAGCCAGAGCCAGCCCGTCAACGGGCGCGTGTGGTACCTGCTCGGTTATTCCCTACACGGACTCGGACGACTCGAAGAGGCCGTGGCCGCGCACGAGAAAGCTGCGACCTTTCCGCTGGTCGCACCGAACGCGTGCTACAACGCCGCCTGCGCCCACGCCCTGCTCGGGCACAACGACCAGGCCTTCTTGTGGCTGCAACGCGCGCGCGACGCAGGTGCGCCCTTGCAGGCGGTGGGCACCGACACGGATCTCGACAGCCTGCGCACCGATCCGCGGCTGGCCGAGTTCATGCCCACCCCACTGGATCAACTGCCGCCGCTGGCGGAAGCTAGCGTCAAGATCCTGCAGCAGAGTTTCGGCGGCGCGGCCAACGACCAGTACGGCTGGGTGGCGCGGCGCGTCGGCGACGTCGACGGCGATGGCTATCAGGACTACGCCTCGACCGCACCGACGGCGGCCAACAGCCAGGGCTACGTCGTGGTCTATTCCGGCCACAGCGGCGATCGGCTTTTTCATTGGAGCGGCGGCGCAACGGGGCACCTGTTCGGCTGGATCGTGGCGGGCGCCGGCGACCAGGACCAGGACGGCCACGCCGACGTGCTGGTCGGGTCTCCAGGTGCCGGAACCGGTCAGGTCACTCTTTACTCGGGAATCGACGGTTCGGTGTTGCGCGTTTTCCAGGGGGAACAGCCGGGCAGCAAGTTCGGCCAGGACCTCAACCAGATCGGTGACCTCGACGGCGATGGCGCCCCCGAGCTGTTGATCGGCGCGCCGCAATTCAGCACCGCCGCCAGTGGCGACGGCAGCGGGGCCGCCGGCGGCGGCGGCGGGGCGGCGGGCGGCAACGCCGCCGGGCGCGCCTACCTCTACGCAGGCGGTGCCGAGGGCGCCCTGCTGCGCACCTTCGACGGTGCTCCCGGCGACACCCTCGGGGAAAGCGCAGCCGGCTGGTTTCAAAACGGCAACGGCGTGATCGCGCTGGCGGCGCCGCATCCGCAGCAGCCCACACAGGGCAAAATGCTGTTCCTCGATCCGCGCGACGGCAAGGAATTGTTCCGCTACAACGCGCCGCCGACCGCGGTCAACGTCGGCTGGTTCCTGTCGGTGGTCGGCGACGTCAACGCCGACGGCATTCCGGACTTCTTCCATACCGACTGGCAAGACGCCGCCAAGGGCAACACCACCGGGCGCGCCACGGTCACCTCCGGCACTGACGGCAGCACGTTGCAGGAACACCTCGGCGCCTACGCCGGCGAGGGCTATGGCATCGGCCTCGGCGACGCTGGCGACATGGACGGCGACGGCTTCGACGACCTCGCCATCGGCGCGTGGCAGAACCGCGATCAGGTCGCCTCCGGGGGCAAGATCTACCTCTATTCGGGGCGCGATGGTCAGCTGATCGGTGCCTTTACCGGCGCCATCGCCGGCGCCACGCTCGGATTTGACTCGACCCAGATCGGCGATGTCGACGACGACCAGGTTCCCGATCTACTGGTGACCGCAGCATGGGATCCGGTGCACGGATTTCAATCGGGCCGCACCCTGGTAGTGTCGGGAGCCACGGCGCTGAACGCACCCGTGCGTACTGCCGCCGTCGGCGCGATCGATCCGCGCGGTCTGTGGTTCCACGCCTTCACCGGCAGCACTGCCGGCGCCGAATGGTCGTTGATCCAGTCCGCCGGCAACGAACCCGGGCTCTACCAGTTGAGCGACTTCGGCGGCCAGGGCTATCGCTTCCGCCTCGGTTCCGACGGCCGCGTCGAGGTCCTCGGCGATGCCGAAGGCAGCGAAGCAGGAATTGATGTTTCCAACGCAGGCAGCGGCAGCGGCAGCGGACGCTTCGACGGCCCCGACCAGGCGCGCATCGACAGCCGTTTCC
This sequence comes from Planctomycetota bacterium, assembly GCA_021776925.1. Taxonomy (GTDB): domain Bacteria; phylum Planctomycetota; class UBA1135; order UBA1135; family UBA1135; genus JAJFFB01. The sequence continues at coordinate 2,061 of JAJFFB010000096.1, forward strand.
CGCAGATGGTCGGTTATCACAGCCTGCTGTCCCGTGCGCCGGGCACCGCCGCCGATTTCCCCATGGAACTGGGTCAGCGTCAAGCGGGCGATGCCACCTTGAACGGCACCTGGTCGGCAAGATGGCGCTCGCTCAGCCCGGTGTCCGGAACCATCCTGCATCAGGAAGAACGCGAGATCGAAGTCGTGGTGGAAACGGACACGCTGCGCCTGCAATGGAACGACAGCGTCTGGTACCAGGGAGTCTGGGCCGGGCCAGCACTGGCCGTATTCCGCGTTCATACTCCCGGACTCAACGGCGGCGCCTCGCTCAGCCTGCAAGGATCCGAACTCAGCGAGGGTCTCGACATGATCGGCGTCGCACGCGTGGTCGACCCGCAGCACATCCAGGTGCAGTTGTTCCTGCAGACGCGCGACGGCTTCGGCCGCCAACGCCAGGAAATGCTAGGCTTGGATCTGCACCGGAAAATGCCATGAGCGAAGCCTCCACTCCTCCTCCAAGCCCGGAAACGAGCCCACCCCCCCCGCAGCCCGGCACCGTCGGTTGGATCGACCTGACCACCGGCAACACCGAAGCGGTGCGCGACTTCTATCAAAAGGTGGTCGGCTGGCAGGCCAGCGGCGTGCCGATGGACGGCTACGAAGACTGGTGCATGCTGCCCAGCGCCGACAGCCCGCCGACCGCGGGCATCTGCCACCGGCAGGGCAGCAACGCCGAGGTGCCCACCGGCTGGATGGTCTATTTCGTCGTCGCCGATCTGGAGCAATCGATGGCCGACGTGGTCGCCAGCGGCGGCAAGGTCGTGGGGCCGCCGCGCGGCGACGACGGCAAATTCGCCCTCATCGCCGACCCCGAGGGCGCGACTTGTGCGCTCTATCAGGCCTGAGGCGGCCTCAGGCTTACCACCGCCCGCAGGCCGGGCAGCGGATCGGGGCAGCTAGCGGATCAGGGCAGGTAATCGACGCGCAGCGCGTTGCTGAAGCCGAAGCCCAGCGGCTGGGCCGGATCGAGGTACACCACCTGCGAGTAGACGGACAGCGTGCCGTAGCCGCCGCCGCGCAGGGGGGGCGGCGCCCAACGGCCGTCATCGTCGAAATGGAAGCCGTGGTAGCCCCCGACCGGCAGCGGCACCACGGTGCCGCCGTTCCATGGTGTGGGCTGGAAGGAGGTGCTGCCAAGCAACACACCGAAGCGGCCGGGCGCGCCGTCGACCACCATCAGATCGGCCTCGCCGCCGCTGGAAAGCGCGTCGCCGCACACCGCGAGGCGCGCGCTGCCGGGCCCGCCGTAGCCGAGGTCGGGCTGGCACACGGTGCCGGCGACCACGGTATCGACGTAGCCCATCAGGGTGCGCAGGCTGATGTCGGCGGCCTGTTCGGCGACCTGCCACGACAACTGCCCGCCGACGTGCACGTGGCCGGCGGCCACGCACCACTCCGGGTCGGCCGGCGAAGGGTGGTCTTCGCGATACCAGACGCCGTGGTAGGCGATGAACTCGGAAAGGAAGCCGCCACCGTTGCCCGACCAGCAGACGAAGGCGTTGGCGCCGATCGCGGCCTGGTTGACCGCGTCGACGATGTCCTGCACGGGCAAAGATGAGTTGATCAGAGCACCCGCGAGGCGCGAGTCATCCGGCGGCAGTTCGTCCGGCATCTTCGGATCCAGGTAGTCCGGCCACCAGAAGGTGCGGTTGTACTGGTTCATCTCCAGTTCCCAGCTGTGGTCGTCGAAGCCGCGGCTGAAGGTGATGATCGCGACCGGCTGGATGTTCCAGGCGATCGGCCAGAAGTCGGCGCTGGTGTCCTGATAGTCGACCTCGAGGTCGCCGTCGCCCTTGCCACAGGAGTTGCAGTTGGGAGGGGTGAATTCGGGGAAGTAGGAATAGACGTCGTAGCCACGCCCCTCCCAGTCGGCGCCTTGCCAGCCACCAGGGTTCTGTTGCGGATCGGGGCTGAATTTGCGCACCGCCTCGTTCGAGGGCGGCCAATAACCGGTCAGCAGGATCGCCGGACGCGCGGCGCGACCAGCGGCAGGCGGTTGCGCGCCGTTGCGCCCCAGCCGCGCCTGCGCCGCCGCGATCGAAGGCGCCTGGTCAGGGTGGTCGAGCCGCAAGGCCCGGCGGTAGTCGCTTTCGCCGCGCTGGGCGAGTGCCGCGGGGGCGGCAGTGGCGGCCGACAGGAGCAAAAACAGCAGGGAGGTCGTGGCGGAAACCATCCCTCGGATGCTAGCACAGGCTAGGAGGTCGGATTTCGGCTCAGTTCTCCTGGTGCTTGCAGCAATAGTCGCAGTGCACGCTGTGGAAGAAGCGCCGCATGTCCAATTCGCAGTGCAGATGCGCGTGCG
>JAJFFB010000097.1 GCA_021776925.1 Planctomycetota bacterium
TGGCAAGTGGTTTTGTTCCCTGGCAAGGAAGCTGGTTCCGCCCCTATCTTTAGATAGGGGCGGGTTCTGCTGACGCCGTCCAGGGGGAAAAGACGCTGCCGTGGGGCGGAATGACTTTGTCCATGGTCAGTTAGCTGGCCGCTTCATAGGCCGACAACTGGACGCGCCACCGCGGTTTGAAGAACACCATCAGGCCCCGCCACAGCGATTTCGTCGCCACCGCCTGGTGCCACAGGCGAAGGTATTCGTGCAGGTTGAGCCATAACAGGTTGTGGCTGTTTACAGGGCGGGTGATGCCATAGACCACCTTCTCGCTCTCCGGCTCGAAGGTGCCGAACATCCGGTCCCAGACGATGAAGATGCCGGCGTGGTTGCGGTCGATGTATTGCGGGTTGGTGCCGTGGTGCACACGGTGGTGCGAGGGCGTGTTGAACACCCATTCGTACCAGCCCAGGCGGGTGATGAAATTAGTGTGGATCCAATACTGGTAGAGCAGGTTGCACGCCTGCGCGGTCAGGATCCAGAGCGGGTGGAAGCCGAGCAGCGCCAGCGGCGTCCAGAACAGCCACGCGTACCAGCCGGTGGTCCACGGTTGGCGCAGGGCGGTGGCCAGGGTGTAGTGCTCGGAGGAATGGTGCGCGACGTGCGCCGCCCACATCGCCGGCACCGCGTGGCTCATGCGGTGATACCAGTAATAGGAGTGGTCCTCGAGCACGATCAGCAGCAGCACGCTCCACCACGCCAGGGGAATCTCGAATAGCCGGTGTTGATAGCCCGTGCTGTAGGCGAACCACACAAGCAGTCCCCAACCGAGCTGGCACACCAGGAAGCCGATGCCGAGTCCGAGGCTGGTGAGCGCGTCCTTGGCCGCGTAGTGGCCTGTCTTGCGCCGCCGATCCCACCACAGTTCGACCGCCATCGTGACGACGAAGGCGGGGATGGCGAAGATCAGCAGTTTCTCGTGCAGTGGCATCGCTTCAGTCGGTGCGGAAGACGACCTCCAGCTTGTTGCCGCTCGGGTCTTCGAAGAACACCGCGTAGTAGCTGGCGCTGTATTCGGGGCAATCGCGCGGGCCGCTCTCGATCGTGGCGCCCATTTCCTGAAGCAGCGCGCCGAAGTGATCGACGCGGGCGCGGGACTCCACCCAGAAGGCGATGCGATTGGCGTTGGCGACGTGACTGGCGTCTTCGTTGACGCCGAAGAAGGGTGCGCTCGGCAGCTCGCCGGCGGCAGCGTAGACCTTCCAGCGGTCGCCGTGGAAGGCGCGGGTGAAGCCCAGTTCGGGCATCAGCACGGCGTAGAAAGGCAACGCCTTTTCCAGGTCGCGGACGCGCAGATCGATATGACCGAAGGGATTGACGGGCGGACTCATGTTCCGCTCCAGCATAGCGCGGGCGTTGAGGGCAGCCTCCTGCTCCGGCAGAAGGTGGCCCTCGATGGCATACTCCTGAGCAAGCGGTGCACAGCACCGCGAACCTGATGCCATGATCCTGGATACGCACCAGCACTACTGGAAGGTCGCGCGCGGCGACTACCACTGGATGAGCCCCGAAGTGAAAGCTCTGTGCCGCGATTTCCTTCCCGCGGATCTGCAGCCCGAGCTCGAGCGCAATGGTGTCGCCGCCACCATTGTGGTGCAGGCCGCCGAGACCGAGGCCGAGACTCGCTTCCTGCTCGACCTCGCGCGGCAGACGCCCTCGATCGCCGGCGTGGTCGGCTGGTTGGAATTGGACAGAGGCGACTTCGTGCAGCGCCTGGCCGACTTGCGTCGCGACCCGGCCTTTCTCTCGGTGCGCCCGATGATCCAGGATCTCGAGGACGATCGCTGGATCCTGCATCCGCGGGTCCTCGACAGCTTGCGCTATCTTCAGGAAGAGCAATTCCCCATCGACCTGCTCACCCTGCCGCGACACCTGCCCTATCTGATCGATGCTCTGGAACAGGTGCCGCAGCTGCACGCGGTGATCAACCACCTGTCCAAACCCTTCATCCAAAAGGGCGAGACCGAACCCTGGGCCAGCCACATGCAGCAGCTCAGCAGCTATTCCGGCATCCACTGCAAACTCTCCGGCATGGTCACCGAAGCCAATCACGCCAACTGGACCCCCGCAGACCTGCGTCCCTACGTCGAACACGCCTTCCATGCCTTCGGCCCCCAGCGCCTGATGTACGGCAGCGACTGGCCCGTCTGCACCCTCGCCGCCAGCTACACAGAAGTCCTCAACGCGCTGCGCTCTCTGCTCAGCGATCTCGCAACCCCGGAGGACACCCAGGCCATTTTCTTCGACAACGGAAAAACGTTCTATCGCGTTTCGAGTTGATCCATCGCCGCGACCTACTGAATCTGGTAAACCATTGAGGTGTGCCAGGAAGCAGCAGGAGTGCCGTTCGTTGAAGGGACGAGTCTTCCTTGAATGGTCCTCCATCTTCGGCTTTCCAAGGAGGTCACCATGACCGCTGCGGGCGCCGACACCAAGGACTCTTCGATGCTCGAAAGTTCGAGGATCCCCTCCGGTGCATGGATCTTGCGATCCGAAATGTTGGAGACTCCTGAAGACGCGAGAACGACGCCAGGAGCATCGGCAACCACTGCAGATTCGATGATCAGGTCGAAGGAAATACCGCTCGGGTGAATCAAGCGGGAGTCATCAATGACTTGAAAGAGGCTCCCGGATTCGATAACAATTCTGGAGATACGCTGATCGGAGTCCGCTTCTACAGGATCGGGTCCGATAGAACAGGCGGGCAGAAGAAGGGGAATCAGGGGAGCAACACCGAAGGCCTGAGTCATTTCTGCATGGTATCCGAGACCAGGATTTCGGGCCTCAGGCGGATCCCGCCGTCGGCATTCAGGCCGACCCAGACGACGGTTCGTTTGCCCGCCTCTACCTGGATGTCGGCGGTCCAATCGTCCCCAGCCTCGCCGTACCTCTCTTCGGTGGGCCTCAGGTGAACATCGTCCATGCGGATGATCGGACCCTGAAGAGTGAA
>JAJFFB010000098.1 GCA_021776925.1 Planctomycetota bacterium
TTCCACACCACGTCGGGGTTGACTGACCGTGGACAAAGTCATTCCGCCCCACGGCAGCGCCTTTTTCCCCTGGACGGCGTCAGCAGAACCCGCCCCTATCTAAAGATAGGGGCGGAACCAGCTTCCTTGCCAGGGAACAAAACCACTTGCCATGGAACGAAAGCACTTTATCCACGGCCAGTTGAGCGAGTTGCGCCCGGCGAGCAGGCGGCCGTCGGGCGCAATCACCCAGATCCCCTGGCGTGAACCGTTGTCGCGGATGGGTTCGCCGTGATTGACCGCACGCTGGAAGAACATGCACTCGGCGTCGGAACCGCGCTGCAGGCGCCACACCTCATCGGCCACCGCAACGAATTCAGCGGCCAGCGCTTGAATCCGCGCATCGGACCAGACGGACGCACGGCCCGCGGTGCCATTGTTTCAGGTACAGCCAAGCGGGTGGCCGTTCATCGCCCACAACATCATCGGCCGCTGTTGCCGGCGCGCCGCTTCGATGCCATCGATCAGACGCGCGTGCCAGGGGATGCGCCGGTAGGCCAGCTCCTGTGCCGAAGGCAGCAGGAAGGTCCGCCACGCCTCGATGCCAGCGGCGGGCATACCAGGATTCTAAGCGCAATGCGCCACCCCCATTCCCTATGCTGGGCGAATGACGGCCCCGTACCAGGATCCGTGTCAGAACTGTGGTTTCCACGTTCCGCAGCCAAGCTCTTCCGCCTGCCACGCCGACCCCTGTCCGCAATGCCGGCACCCGCGGCCGTTGGGTGATTGTTCCGATCTCACCGTCGGCCAGGCGGTCGACCGGTCCGAAGCGGAGGCCATGATCAGGCGGGCTGCGACGACCGCGCGCCCACCTGCAGGCTCACTCCCCCCCACTGGGACTACCAACGCGGTTCGACCTTGAGCAGCTTGCGCACGAAAAAGTCACGACGTCGGCGTGTGCCATAGGGTTTCTCGGCGATGCCGTGGCCGCCGCCGGGCACCACCAGAAGTTCGAAGTCCTTGTCGGCGCGGATCAGCGCGTTGACCACCTGCATGGTCGAGGCCGGATCAACGTTGCGGTCGAGTTCGCCGACCACCAGGAGCAGATCGCCTTGCATGCGATGGGCATGTTCGACGTTGGAGGAATCGCTGTAGCTCTGATCGACCGGCAAGCCCATCCATTGCTCATTCCACCAGATCTTGTCCATGCGGTTGTCGTGGCAGCCGCAGTCGGCAACCGCCGCACGATAGAAGTCGTGGTGGTCGATCAAAGCGCGCATCGCGTTCTGGCCGCCAGCGGACCCTCCATAGATGCCGACGCGGTCCAGATCCAGGGTTGGATCGGTGGCGGCGAGTGCTTGGATCCACTTCACTCGGTCCGGGAATCCGGCGTCTTTGAGGTTCTTCCACGCCACGTCATGAAAGGCCTTGGAGCGCCAATTGGTTCCCATGCCGTCGATCTGCACGACGACGAAACCGAGCTCGGCCAATTCCAGCTGCTTGCGCATCGCGCGAAAGGTCTTGGGCACGTGAGCACCATGCGGCCCGGCGTAGATGCTCTCGATCACCGGGTAGCTGCCCTGGGCATCGAAGTTGGTCGGCCGGTAGACCACCCCCCAGATGTCGGTGGCCCCGTCACGACCCTTGGCGACGAAGCGCTGCGGCGTCTGCCAGCCGGCGCCGATCAGGGCGCTGGCGTCGCCGCGCTCCAGCTCTGCCACCAGGCTGCCGTCGGCGCGCCGCAGCTCGGTCACCGGCGGCAGATCGACGCGCGAGTAGCGATCGAGGAAGAAGCGGCGGTCTGGGGACCAACGTAGGGTGTGGCTGCCGTCGCCGGTGGTCAGCAGGGTGAGGTCGCCGCTGACCAGATCAAGCCACGCCCAGTGCTGGTGGTAGGGATCCTGATCCGGATGCACTCCCTGCACCCGCAGGAGCAAGCGGCCGGCTTTTTCGTCGACCTGCTCAACCGCGCGCACCAGCCACTCTCCCTGGGTCAGCGCCCGCTTTACCGCGCCGCTGTTCAGATCGATCAGATAGAGATGGTTCCAGCCGCTGCGCTCCGACATCCAGATCGCTTCGCCACGCGCTTCGAGCACGTGGAGGAACAGCTTGGAACTGTAGTCGATAAAGGTCGGACTGCTCTCCTCGATCAGGACGCGCGCCTCGCCACTGTACGTATCGATCTCTATCCAGCGCAAAATTTGATGCCCGCGCTGGTTAAAGAGAAAGCGGAAGTAGCGGCTGTCAGACGACCAGGAATAATGACTCATGCTCCACGGATGAAGGAACAGGCGGTCGTCTACCGGGACCTGCTCTACCTTGTCGGGGTCATGGAAACGGAATAACCGCGGTCGCGGATGATCGATCTTGTCGCCCGGCTTGCGGTAATGGTACTTGTGTAGCACCGGCTGAACCTGGTTTTTAGGCGCAGACTCGACCACCGCAACTTCACGTCGCTGTCCCTCCTCAACCTGCACGGCGACGAAGGCTTTTCCATCGGGCGACCAGCGCAGGTTTTCGCGGAAGGAGTGGGATGCATGACCCTCGGAGGTCAGGCGAGCCGCCTCTTCGCCCTCATCGCCGAGCAGCCAGAGGTTGTGGTCACGAACGAACACCACACGATGGTTGATCTGGGCGACGGAGGCAGGTTGGGCGGAATGGCGCGCAGGAGCGGGCAGCAGTTCTTGCCGGAGGTCGAAACGGGCGATACCGGGTTGGTCCTCGGTGAGGAAATCCATCCGTGATCCACCATCGATTTCTTGTACGCTCCAGGCATTCCCCGATTGGGTTCGCACCCACCTCTGCGCATGGGGCTCCAGCCTTGCGTAAAACATCGGAACTCCATTTTTTCTTAATAACCTGATTTCCACGGCCTTATCGCCAGGATTGTCGAAGATCATCGCACTGATCTTTTGACCTGGTGCGCTCTTGAACATCGGTCTCCTAGGTTGCTGATGGAGTTCAACCGCATCCTCCAGTGCAACCTCTTGCAGCTTGTCATCGACAAGTGAATAGAGGAAACACGCAGTCTTCTGTTCAAACAGCAGGAGCAGGGTGTCTTGATCTCTGAGGGCGACGCGTGCGACTTGCATCCACTCATTGGGTGGCGCGAATAAGGGTTGCAACCGGTCCTTTCCCAACAGCATTCGGCGACGCTCGCCTGGTGCTGCGCTCGGATCCACCAGGATCAATTCGAATTCGCCAGATCCGGAGTACACGGAATAGACCAGGCGGCCGTCCTCCAGCCAGGTTTCCTGCAAGTCCTGGCGGAACACCTTGTCGGCGAAGCGCTGGGTCAGTTGTGCAGCGCGCTGGTAGTCGCTGGCGGAGCCCTGCGCGGCGATCTCTGCGCAGGGCACCAAGAGGGCGAAAAGAAGGACCGTGATCTGGGACGACTGCATGGGCTGTCCGCCATTTTGCCAGCCGAGCAAGACCCGTGGCCCAGCTTTGGTTCAGCCGCCAGTCGCAGGCCGTTCCATTCCGGCCTTGTTGCGGCGGATCAAGTAGCTGAGCGCGAGGAAGGCGCCGCCGAAGCCGAAGAACATCAGGATGCGCCAGATCAGGTCGAGTTGGGCCATGTCGAAAAGCAGCATCTTGCCGGCGACCAGGGCCAGGGTGGCCAGACCACAGGCCTGCAATCCGTAGATGGGATAGCGGAAGGAGAGCAGCAGCGGAACCAGGCCCTGGATGCCCCAGGCCACACTGGTCCAGGCGAGGCCGTTCTTTTGGTCGGCGAGTTCCACCCCGAACCACATCATCAGCGCCAGATGGGTGGTCAGCAGCAGGAAGCCTCGGGTCTGCCGCTCGCGGACAAGAAAAGCGAAGGCGAAAACCAGCAGGACTCCCGCCAGGCGGACGCCGTAATGGAGCTCGAGTTCATCCTGGGCACCTGGGTAGAGCTCTTGAAAGGTGGAGGCGAGGTACCAGAGTCCGATCAAGCAGAACGACACGGAGGCAACCCGCTGCAAGCCGGTGAGTGCCAGACGCATTCCCAGCATCCAGCCGCCGGCGGAGAGGCCGATCACGACCAGGAAGGTCGGGTCCGCATCGAGCAGACTGACCGCTGCAGCGAGAGCGAAGTGCAGTGCTGCCTCTGCATTGAGGGGCCGGATGCTGCTCGCCGCCGGCCAACGCGCCGCTCCGGCAGCGAGCACGGCGAGCACGCTGAGGCCCCCACCGAAATCGGTGGAATCCCAGCTCCACACATCGCCCAACATTCCCAAGGTCGCCCAGGAAACCACCAGACTGAGGGCGCGCAGGTTCAGATCGGACAGATTCAGGGCGGGGTTCTGCGGAGGCTTCACGCGGCGGACGAGCGGCGACACGGCGCCGACACCCCACCAACAGAGGATCGCCAAGGAGGTCCATCCGGGCCCCGCCTGCTGCAGGAAGGCGGTGGCGGTGAATACCACCAGCCCCCCCCCCACGACCAGGGTTGTCAGCAGGCTGCGCCAGCCGAGCTGGAACTGCAACCAGCCGATCCCGGCCAGAATCACCGCGCTGTAGACCATCACCGAATCCAGGGTGCCGCTCTCGAGCGGGACCAGGAACGGGGTGGCGAGTCCGCCTGCAGTTCCCAGCACGGCAAGCGAAGCGTGGTGCTGGCGCATGGCGAGGACCAGGGCGGTCACCGTGACCGCCACCATGAAAACGAAGGAGGGGAAATAGGGAACCAGGCCGTAGAGCTGGAAGCCTGCGTATCCGACCAGGTAGAAAATGGCGATCGCACCGCCTTGCAGGATCTGGCTGAAGGCGGGCCGCGTGGGTGCCAGCACCAGGCCGACGGCGAGCAGGGCAACGCCGGTGAACAGGCCGGTGACCAGTCGGAGCAACGGGGTGACCCAACCATGAACGATCGAATAACGGAACAGGAAGGCGCACGCCAGGAACAGGAAAACCACCCCGATGCGGCCCAGCCAGCGCTCGCCCTTGACCGCCAGATCGAGATCGGTCCGCGCCGGTGTCGCCCTGGAAACCGGAAGCTGAGGCAATTTCGGTGGCGTGGCAGGTGCGACAGGTTGCGGCGGCGGCTTTGATTCCTGGGCCTGCGATTCCGCCACGCCGCCATCCAATCGCCGGCGCAGCGCCACCACCTCGGCTTCCAATTTCTGAATACGCTTCGCCAGTTTGGTGTAGTCAGTTTCCATCGTCTTGAGGTCGCAGCGGACTTCCGGTGGCGGCGATGCGCGTGGTGGCGGCGATCAGTTCACGCGTAATGCCGGGTTCATAGGAGGAGTGGCCGCTGTCTGCAGCAATCACACAATCCAGTTGCGGCCACGCGGCTTTCAGGTCGAGCAGGTTGCGTACCGGACAGACGACGTCGTAACGCCCGTGCACGGCGAAGGCCGGAATGCCAGCCAGGCGCTCGACGCGGTCGAGCAGCAGGGTGTCGGGCTGGAAACGCACGTTGCGGAAATAGTGGGCCTCGAGGCGCGCCAGACTCCAGGCAAGCGCGTCGCTGGCGAAGGCCGAGGTGAACTCCTCGTTGGGCAGCAAGGTGCAGCACGAGCCCTCGTAGATGCTCCAGGCACGCGCGGCGGCCAGCGCGGTATCTGCATCGGGACCGGTCAGACGCTGCCAATAGGACTCGAGCAAATCGTCGCGTTCGGCGACCGGAAGGTGCTCGGCGAAGGCACGCCAGTGCTCGGGTTGCAGCCAGCGGATCTGGTTCAGCCACCAGTCGATCTCGCCGTCGCGCATCAGCCAGATGCCGCGCAGCACCAGGCTCAAGACCTTGCTCGGGTGGGTCTGGGCGTAATGCAGAGCCAGACTGCTACCCCACGAACCACCGAAAACGTGCCAGCGGTCGATGCCGAGTTCCTCACGCAGGGTCTCAAGATCGGCAACCAGGTGATCGGGACTGTTGTCGGTCAGTTCAGCGTGTGGAGTGGAGCGACCACATCCACGTTGGTCCATCAGCACGATGCGAAAGCGCTGCGGATCGAAAAAGCGCCGGTCGTTGGCACTGCAACCGGCCCCGGGACCGCCGTGCAGAAAGACGATCGGCAATCCGTCGGCAACGCCGCACTCTTCCCAATAGACACGGTGCAGGCCATCCACTTCCAGCTCACCAAAGCGGCGAGCTTCGATCTCAGCAAAAAAATGCTCGTTCAAAACCGCATCAGTCTACCAACCGCGCGTCCATCACCCGGAACCACAACGGCGGCAGCAGCGACAACAGCATCATCGATGGATAACTCGCCGGCAGTTGCGGAGCATCGGGCAGAGCGCGCAGGCGGTCAAAGGGACGGCTCGCTTCGGCGTGGTGGTCCGAATGGCGGGTCAATTGGAAGAGGAAGGCACCGGTCAGTCGGCGGGTGCTGTTCCAGCTGTGCTGCGGGCGCACCCGCTCCCAACCGCCTTGGGGACGGGCGGCGCGGGCCAGACCATAGTGTTCGATGTAGTTGATCACTTCCAGCAGCAGTACCGAAAAGACCGCCTGGCCAAGGAAGAAGAGCGCACCCGGCGCTCCGAACACGCTGGCCACGGCGCCGATCAATGCCGTTTGCATGAGCGCGAGGCGCATGCGGCGGTCGCGGGGACCGAAGCGCACGATCTTGCGCCGCTGGCAGCGCTCCCCCTCCAGACGCCAGGCGCTGACCGTGCCCTGGGCGATGGAACGAAGCACGAAGGCATAGAGCGATTCCCCGCGCCGCGCCGAAGCTGGATCCTGCGGGGTAGCCACGCGGCGGTGGTGGCCGTGTACGTGTTCGATGACGAAGTGTCCGTAGAGAGTCAGGCTCATCAGGCACTCGGCAGTGGCGCGCGCGGCACGCGTAGGCCGGTGCATCCATTCGTGCGCGACGGTGATGCCGCCGGCCCCCGCCACCATGGCAAAGGAAACAAGCAGGCCGCTCCACTCCAGGCCGCTTGTCGGCGGTTGCTGTTGAAGCGCGTAAAGGGTCCACAGCAGGACCGCCACTTGCATCGGCAGCCACAGCTGCAACGGCAGGTCCGCCCAACGACTGCGTTGGGAGTCCTGTGGCGCGTCGCGCAATTCGTGACCGCACAGAGCGTCAAGCAGTGGCACCACGCCAAAGACGAAACCAAGCGTCAGCCACACCCAGCCGCCGCGCAAGTCCAGCGCCGCCAGATGCAGCAGAGGAATGCAGTAAGCCAGGAAAAAAGCAGGGGCGGGCACGCCATCCAGTCTAGTCAGATCGCCGCAACGGCGCTTCCGGCGGCGCCCCCCGAGGACCGGTCGCAGCTGTCCGTGTGATGGCACTATCCTGGATGGCATGTTTGCCGCCCTCCTCCTTGTCGGCTGCTGCCAGGCTTCGACGCCAGAGCCAGCGGACGCCGTCCTGGTCGAAGCGGAGGCCTTCGCCGATCCGGGTGGATGGACTCTGGATACGCAATTCACCTTCGAGATGGGCTCGCCCTATCTGCTCGCCCACGGCCTCGGCCGTCCGGTGGCCGCGGCGCACACCGAGATCGAACTGCCGCGCAGTGGTGACTGGCGGGTGTGGGTGCGGACCAAGGACTGGGTGGCGCGCTGGAACGCGCCCGGGACTCCCGGTCGCTTCGCGCTCGAAATCGATGGCGTGCGGCTGCAGCAAGAGTTCGGCACCCATGGGCGCGATTGGGGGTGGCAGGACGGCGGGGTGATCCATCTCTCCAACTCCAAGGTGGGACTTGCGCTGATTGACCTGACCGGTTTCGAAGGACGCTGCGACGCGATCCTGTTCACCGCGGTCGGCGCGCCGCCGCCAGCCGACCAGGCCCGCGCGGCGTGGCGCGATGGCATCCTGGGCAACCGTCCGCTGATCGAGCACAGCGCCTACGACCTCGTGGTCGTTGGGGGGGGGTATGCGGGCATGGGTGCCTCCATCTCTGCGGCACGCATGGGCGCGCGCGTCGCCCTGATCCAGGACCGGCCGGTGCTCGGTGGCAACGGCTCCAGCGAGGTGCGGGTGTGGTCGAAGGGCGAGATCCGCCGCGGACGCTTCCCGCGCATCGGTGAGATCGTCGAGGAATTCGCCGATTCCGCCAGCAAGTCCCCCGGTGCCGCCGAGGAATTTGGCGACGCCCACAAGGAGGCAGTGGTCAGCGCCGAACCCAACGTCGACCTGTTCCTGCTGCACCGCATGGACGGGGTGGAAATGGCACAGGGGCGAATCGCCGGCGTGCGCGTCCTCGACATCCGCAGCGGGCAGCGCCGCGTGTTCCGCGGGCGCAACTACTGCGACGCCACCGGGCACGGCTGGCTCGGTGCGCTGGCCGGCGCCGACGGCGAGGTCACTGCCGACGGCCGCATGGGCATGAGCAATATGTGGACCTGGGAAAACACGGCGCAGCCCCAGGAGTTCCCGCGCGTGCCGTGGGCGCTCGACCTGGAAATGGAGGACTTCCCCTATCCGCACCGTTTCCACGGCGAGTGGTTCTGGGAGAGCGGCTTCGACCAGGATCCGCTGGCCGACGCCGAGGGCATCCGCGACTGGAATCTGCGCGCGGTGTACGGAGCCTTCCGCGCCATGAAGCAGCGCGGAGGCGCCGACCAGCACCGCAATGCGCGCCTGACCTGGATCGCGCCGATCGGCGGTCCACGTGAATCGCGGCGTCTATTCGGCGACGTCATCCTGACCCAGGAAGACGTAGTCAGCAAACGCGCCTTCGTCGATGGCTGTGTGCCCAGCACCTGGACCATCGACCTGCACTATCCGAAGAAGCAATACGCCAGGAAGTTCCCTGACAATCCCTTTATTTCGATTGCTGTCCATGACGACCGTGTCGACCGCGACTACGGCTACCCGGTCCCCTACCGAGCCTTCTACTCGCGCAACGTGCCCAATCTGTTCATGGCTGGGCGCTGCATCAGCGTGACCCACCAGGCGCTCGGCACGGTGCGCGTCATGCGCACCTGCGGCATGATGGGCGAGGTGGTCGGCAAGGCCGCGGCGCTGTGTGCGCAACTCGAGATCCAACCCGCCGCGGTGTTCCCCGAGCACTGGCCGCGCATGGAAGAAATGCTCGAACTTCCCGGAAGCGCGCGCCGCAAAGGTTTGCACGGCGATTGGCTGATACCAACCAACGCCACTGCGGCCGCCGGGGCTTACGGACCGTTGACCGGGGTGGATCCGACCGGTCTGCCAGGAGTGGTCGTCGACGACCGCCAGGCCGAATGCATCGGACAATGGACCCAGGGAAGCGGATTGCCTGGTTACATCGGCTGGGGTTATCGTTACGCCAACCCCGACAGTGGCGCGTGCGCGCGCTTCCTGCTCACTTCGCCCCAGGGCGGGAGCTACCAGCTTGAGCTGGCCTACCGCGCGCACGCCAACCGCGGCAGTGACGTTCCGGTGCGCTGGCTGCACCGCAAGATCTGGCGAGATGCGTCGGTCGACATGCGCACCGAGCCGCGGGCGGATGGCTTCGTTGTGATCGGAAAGCTGGAATTGAAGCCCGGCGAACAGGTCGAGTGTGTGGTCGCCAGCGCTGGCGCCGGCGGCTACGTATGCATCGACGCCTGCCGCCTTGTGGCGGTGCAATGAAGCC
>JAJFFB010000099.1 GCA_021776925.1 Planctomycetota bacterium
CGCGGCAGGGCCTCTTGCTGGGCCGGAATCCAGGGCGCAACAGGCAATAGGCACAGCAGAAGGGCTTGCATGGCGCCATTATCCAAGCCAGCTTGAATCCGGCCAGGCCTTTCCAATGAGCTGAGCCTAGCCTTGATCCAAGGCGCGTTCGAGGCGCAGCAGGTTGGCGTTCATGACCCGGAGAAAATCGCTCCCTGATGGCTCCTGCGGCGGGCTTTCACACGGACTGACCCAGACGCTGTGCAGGTCGAGTTCCTGCTGCAGACGTTGTTCGTTGGCGGCGGAGGGCGGCTGCTCCCACCATATCAACGCCGGCCCTTCGCCCTGGGCGAGCGCCTCGCGCAGAGCCGTGATGGCGTCTTCGTTCAGAGGCGCCGAGGGATCCAGGTCGAAGTCGGTCATCGGCAGTTGATAACGTCGCGCCACATAACGATAGGCGGGGTGGTTGCTGAACAAACGCAGCTGACGCAGACGCGCGGCGAGCTTGCTCCAACGCTGGTCCAGCGCCTGCAAGTCGCTGCGCAGGGAGGTGAAGGCTGTGTTCACCGCGTCGGCGTGATCGGGCCAGGTGCGTACAACGGCATCGCGCACCGCTTCGGCCTGCGCCAACAGCAGCAGCGGGTCCATCCAGGTGTGTCCGTCCACCCCCTCATGGGTGTGCTGTGCTCCCCCGCCGTGGCTGTGGGTGACGCCGGAATAGCGCAGGAACTGATCCTGGAAAGCCGCGCTGCTGTCGACCAGGCGGCTGGGCGGCAGGCTGGCGGCGTGCACCCACTGCTCGAAGTTGGCGCCGTTGATGAGGACCAGTCCGGCCTGCTGGAAGGCGCGCAGATCGTCACGACCCGGCTGCCACAAAGCGGGATCGGCATCGCCTGGCAAGGGACATACGACCTCGATCTCAGGCACCGACAGGCGTTCGGCCAGCCAGGTCAAGGGATAGAAGGAAGTCATGATTCGCGGCTGCGGGCCGCTCATCGCGGGCGGTGCCTGCGGTTCCGGCTCACCGCAGCACGGCAGCGTGAACAACAAGGTCAGACCGATAGCAAGGGTGCGCAGCAGGGACATGGAATCAGGCACTCATGTGGAGGAGTCGTGGCAGCAGCTGGCGCGCCAGGGCGACCCCGGCGGCGGCGAGCAGGGTGGCGGCGAACAACACCGCGGAGAATTCGCTCAGGCGCAAACGCCAGGCCAGGCCACGGCTGGCGCCGATGCGTTCTAATGCGCGCATTTCGGTCGCACGCAATTTCTCTGCCAGGGCCAGCACCAGCAGGGTCAGCGCCAGCGTCGACAAGGCCAGCGTCGCGGCGACGCCATCGAAGACCCGCTTGATGCGGAAGGCGTAGGCGAGCAGATCGTCGACCACCGTCTTCGGCGCCAGCATCGCGTAGTTACCGGCCTGATTGATCTGGGCCTGGATCAGCGTGCCGCTCTTGTCGTCTTTGGGCCAGAACAGGACCGCGGTCAACGGCAGCAGGTTTGGATCGCCGTGGTAGTGGTAACTGGCCGCGTTGTCGGCGGTGACTTCGTTGTATTCGATCATCGCGCGGCTGAGCACGATGTTGTGACCGCGGTCATCGCTGCCGAGTACCAGCGCCGGATCGATCTCCTGAGCCTCCTGGTGGCCGTGCGACAGTCCCTCGAGGATCCAGCACGAACCCACGTCGACGAACACCGCGTCGTCGTCGGTGCTGCGGTTGGCGGCGAGTACCCCGCTGACGCGCATCTTCAGGGCCGGTGGTACGGAGATGTCATAGAGCTCGCGCTGGTCCGAGAACAACGCATCGCCAACCTCCAGACCGAGCTTGCCCGCGGCGCGCGCGCCGAGCACCACTTCGCCGAGCCCGAGCGGGAGACTGCCCTGCCGTGCGCTCAGTCCGCGGCGTTCGAAATACTCGGGCGAGGTGCCGACCAGCGGATGGCCTTGCGCGGTGAAGCCCACGTGCAGCGGCACCGCGAGGCCGTAGTCGAGCGCTTGCAGGCCCGCCAGTTCCGGGAAGGGCACCGGCGCGATGCCGCTGCGGCGGAAGTAAAGAGCGGTGAAGGCCAGGTCGAAGCGGTTGCCGTGGGCGCCGAAGATCAGCGGGGTGGCCGCCGCCCGCGCGGTGAGGCTGACGCGGTAATCCGCCAGCAGGCGCGCCGCCGCCCACGGCAGGAACAGGGTCACCGCCAGACACGCGACCAGGATGGCCATGCGCCCACGAAAATGCGCCACCCTGCGGAGCGCCAGCCACAGCAGAACGCGCAGGTTCACGCCCGCCTCCCGGCATCCAGTTCCAGGACCTGGTCGAATCGTTCGAGCAGGGCGTGGTCGTGGGTGACCAGCACCAGCGCGGCACCGCTCTCTTCGCAGTAGGAGAACAGCAGATCCATCGTCCGGCGGGTGTTCCCGGCATCGAGGTTGCCGGTCGGCTCGTCGCACAGCAGCAGCGCCGGCCGCGTGACCAGGGCGCGGGCGAGCGCGACTCGCTGGCGTTCCCCTTGCGACATCGTTGCCGGCTTGCTGTCCATTACGTGTTCGAGGCCCAGACGTTCGATGTGCGGCGCCAGATCGTCAGCAGCGCGTTTCATCTGCTCCGGCCCGGCACCCGCCAGGCGCAAGGGCAAGAGGATATTGGCGCGCCCGTCGAGGTATTCGAGCAGCTCGAACTCCTGAAACACCATACCGAGGCGCGCCAGGCGGAAGGAGCGCCGCCACGGATCGGAACGCCGTTGCAAAGCTTGTCCGAGGACTTCGAGACGGCCATTCTGATGCGGCAGGATGCCACCGATCAGGTTCAACAGCGTGGTCTTGCCACAGCCGCTCGGTCCGATGCACGCCAGACTGCCGCCGGCGGCGAGTTCCTGCCGGCGCTGGAATTCGAAGCGGAAGCTGGACGCCGGGTAACGAAAACGCAGCTGCTCGAGGAGCAGGGCAGGCGTGCTCATCCGCCGCCCCCAGGAGTGGCGCTGACGCGTTGCTGCGCCAGCATCTGCGTGCCGCCGATGCGCCAGCCCTCGGTGGCCAGCACCACGTTGTAACGCGCGTGGTATTCGTTGGTGCGTTCGTGACTATGGCCGAAGTGGGTCACGCGACCGTCGACCTGCCAGCGCGCGTTGACGTCGAAGCCGACGCGGCCATCGCTCGGCACCACCCCGACCGACTCCACTTCGATTTGGAGCGGCCGGACTTCGGTGACGCGGCTCACCGCTCCGCCCTGATCCTGCATGATCAGGCCACGGTAGACCTGGTTGTAGAGGTTCTCTAGCAGGGGGCCATCGACGCTCTGCGCCAGTGCGTCGTAGATGTCGCTGGGCGCGGTGTAATCAAAGGCGCGATAGATGTTGGCGTGCAAGGGCTCGAAGATCGAACGCGCCTCTTCCGCGGTCGGCAGCGCGCCGTCCTGACCGAAGGGCGCGTTGATTTCCAGCGGCAGCAGATCGCGCTGCCACACTGCAGCGCCGAGCAGCAAGCCGGCCATGGCCAGCAGCGGCTGGCGCCGGCCACGGCTGCCGCGCCGCAACGCCAGCAGCAATGCGAACACAGCCAGGCTTCCGGTTGCCAGCGCGAAGATCGGCACGCGCCACACCGCCGGTGCTGTGGCTTGTGGCACCTCCAGGAACAAATCGGCCGCGCTGCGCCCGCTGTCGTGCCAGGTGACCTCGGGCTCCTCCTCCACGAACTTCACCTCGGACTCGAGGCCGTAGGCGAACAGCCGCGCGAGGATCTGCACGCTGGGCATGTAGAGCTCGTCGCCGACGGCGAGATCCGGGGGATAGGCGCCCCAGTACATTTTCACCTGAGTGGGGCGCGCCTTGACCGGATAGTCCAGCAGCAGCAAGACCTTCAACAGGCCGCGCCGGCCGGTGCGCGGAAACAGCGGCAGCAGGCTGAGATCGGGTTCGAAGACCTCGAAACCCTGATCCACCGGGACCACTTCGACGCCGTCGATCTCGACCCCGTTGGTGTCGCGGAAATAGTCGAAGAGAGCGCCGCGCACCCACTCGTATTCCACCGGGTGCAAGGCGGATTCGTCCTCGCGCGCGACGCTGATGATCTCATCGACGAAGGCCAGGTTGAGGGTGATCTGGAAGCGCACCTTCTCGCTGTCGACGAGGATGCGCACGTCGGCGTCGGGGCCATCGGCGGGGTGAAGGATCGAGCCGGATCCGGATCCAGCTCCCCCGGAGAGCAGAAGGAGTGCGAGGAGGGTGGACAGGGACAAGGTTCTGTTCCGGAATGGGCAAAAAGTATACTGATCCGAGCCGCCTGCCCCGTAGGTGCTGAATCCAGCCTTCCATGCGATTTCCCCTCCTGACAAGTTCCCTCGCCCTGGTTCTCATGGTCCCGCTCCTGCCGGCGCAGGACCTGACCGATCGTGACCAGGCTCCCATCACCCGTGCGCTCGAGGCCCTTGGCGACGACGTTCGGGTCTACAACGACCACATCACGACCCTGTCGAGCCCCTTCATGGAAGGGCGCCTGCCGGGGACCAACGGCATGCAAGTGGCCAAGGACTACGTCGAGTTCTGGCTGCGCGACGCCGGCGTCGAGGGCGCCTTCACCGGTCCCGAGGGCGGCGCCAGCTTCCGCCAGGCCTTCCCTCTCGGCAGCAGCATCGAGGTGCGCGGCGCCACCCTTTCCGCCGCGGGACGCTCCTTCAAGCACGGCAGCGATTTCAGCCTGATGAGTCTTGGCAGCGGCGGCAAAGCGGCCGGCGGATTGGTCTTCATCGGCTATTCCATCGCCCAGGGCCCCGAAGGCTACACCAGCTTCACTCCCGGTCAGGACCTGAGCGGCAAGATCGCGGTCATGCTGCGCTTTGAGCCGATGGACGAAAACGGCCGCAGCCGCTGGTCGGAAGGCGGTCCATGGACCTCGCAGGCATCCTTCGCCAACAAGGTCGATGCCGCGGCCAAACGCGGCGCCGAGGCGATTCTGATCATCAACACTCCCGGAGCCAATGATCCGCGCAACTCGCAGCTGACCGCATCGGGAGCCGGCGGCAACCAGGTTGCCCAGGTGCCGGTGCTGCACCTGTCCACCGCCGCGGGTACCGCGCTGGTCGAAGCCAGCGGCATGAAGTTGGATGACCTGCGCCGCCACGCCGACGAAGGCGGCGCACCGGTCGCGCTGAAGGGCAACGCCGCGCTGGTGGCCGGCCTCGAACGCATCCCGCTGATCGCCGAGAACGTCGGCGGCTGGCTGCCCGGCAAGGGCGCGCTGGCCGGCGAAGTCGTGGTCCTGGGCGCGCACCTCGACCACCTCGGCATGGGCAATTTCGGCTCACGCTCTCCAGACGCCGGCAAGCGCCTGCATCCCGGCGCCGACGACAACGCTTCCGGTTCGGCCGCGGTGCTGATGATCGCCGACGAAATGGTGCAGAGCTATGCCGCCCTGCCCGCCGACGCCGCCGCGCGCAGCGTGCTGTTCCTGTTGTTCAGTGGCGAGGAGTCGGGCCTCAATGGGTCGCAGTTCTACGTCGCCAATCCGGTGCGGCCCTTGAAGGACCACGCCCTGATGATCAATTTCGACATGATCGGGCGGATCAAGAACAGCCGCATCGGCATCAGCGGCATCAGCACCCATCCCGATCTGCGTGCCCTGGTCGAGGGCGCCGGTGCCGGCGGTGACCTGAGCCTGGTGCTCAACGACGGCGTGTCGGGAAACTCCGACCACGCCCCCTTCCACCGCCGCGGCATGCCGGTGCTCTTCGGTGCCAGCGCCGACGGCAACGCCGACTATCACACCCCGGAAGACACTTCGGCGCGGATCAACCGCGTCGGCGGAGCCAAGGCTGCAGCCCTTTTCCACCAGATTCTGTTGGCGGTGGCCACCCACCCGCGTTCCTGGCGCGGCGCCGAAACGGTGGCCGAAGCGGCTCCGGCCTCGGGCGGTCCGGGCCTGGGCGACATCAAGGTGCGCTTCGGCGTAGCTCCTGGGAATTACAGCGATGACGATCCCGGCATCGTCGTTGCTTCGGTCACTCCCGGTGGTTCTGCGGCGGTTGGCGGCATCCTCGCCGACGACCGCATGCTGACCTGGAATGGCCGCAGCATCCTCGGCATCCGCGAATGGATGGGCATGATGGCCGATCACAAACCCGGCGATAAGGTGCAGGTTGGTCTGCTCCGCGACGGCAAACCAATCACTCTTGAAGTCGAACTGCAGGCGCGCAACCGCGACGACGGCTGAATCCATGAAGACCCTCCTTCCTTCCTTCGCCCTCGCCAGCCTGCTCACCGCGGCCAGCGGTCTCGCCCAAGCTCCCGGTGAATTACTGCCGGACCAGGCGCCGATTTCCACCCTGCTGCAGCAGTACGGCGACGAGGTGCGCGTTTTTGACGAGCACGTGGTGTTCCTCGCCAACCCCTTTCTGCAAGGACGCTTGCCTGGCACTCCCGGCATGGCGGTCGCCGAGGACTACATCGAGCACCACCTGCGCGAGGCCGGCCTTGAGCCGGCCTTCGGCAACAGCTACCGTCAGCCCTTCGGTCTGGGCGACAGCCGCGAAGTCCTGCACCAGCGCCTCAGCGTCGCCGGTGTGCAACTGGCTCCTGACGTCGATTTCGTGGTCACCGGGTTCGGTGGCGGCGGCAAGCTCGACGCACCGCTCACCTTCGCCGGCTACGGCATCACCGCAGGTCCTGAGGGCTATTCCAGCTTTGCCGAAGGCGACAGCCTCAAGGGCCGGATCGCCTTCGCCTTCCGCTTTGAACCGATCGACGCTGAGGGCAAGAGCCGCTGGGCCGAAGGGCGCCAGCCATGGAGTGCTGCCGCGCGCAACCGCAGCAAATTCCAGGCGCTGCAAGAGCGCGGCGCAGAAGCCATCATCCTGGTCAATCCGCCCGGAGCCGCCGACCCACGTGCACACCGGCTGATGGAAGCCGGCGGCGGCGGCGGCGTGGTTGACATTCCAGTGATCCTGATGAGCACCGATGCCGCACAGCGCGTATTGCAAGCCGTTGGCAGCGACCACTCGCTGACGGAATTGCGCCAGCGCGCCGACCAGGGCAGCGGTGGCCTATTCGATTTCGGCGCGACTGCCCAGGTCGACGCCGGTATGAAGGAAGAGAAACTCATCGCCCACAACGTCGGCGGCCTGCTTCCCGGGCGCGGGGCGCTTGCCGGTGAATTGGTGGTTCTCGGTGCCCACATCGACCACCTCGGCCTGGGCAAATTTGGCAGTCGCGTCGGCGCCCGCGGGATCCTGCACCCTGGCGCCGATGACAACGCCTCGGGCACTGCAGCGATTCTGATGATGGCAAAGGCTCTGGTCGCCGACTACGCTGCGCTTCCAGCCGGAGCGGATGCGCGTTCGATCCTGTTCATCGGCTTCAGCGCCGAAGAGTCGGGCCTCAACGGCTCGCGGCACTACGTGCAGAACCCGATCCGCCCGCTCGCCGACCACGCCTTCATGATCAACTTCGACATGATCGGTCGCGTCAACAACCACCAGCTGCAGATCCAGGGTGCGCACAACGCCAAGGGCATGGCCGACTGGCTCAAGGAATATTGCGACAAGTCCAGCCTCGAGGTGCGCATGCCGAAGAACATGAACCTGGGCAGCGACCACCTGATGTTCAACAGCCGGGGCGTGCCGGCGATCATGGGCATCATTGATGCCTTCCACGGCGACTACCACACCCCCGAAGACCAGAGCTGGAAGTTGAACCGCGTCGGTGCGGTCGAGGTGATCCACCTGTTCACCGAAATCCTCAAGGGTGCGGCGCTGTCGAAGGACCGCTTCCACACCAACCCGAGTGGCTGACCGAGGCGGGACAGGCAGGCTATCCTGTCTGCCATGTCCCCAGCCTTGCTCCTCCTGGCCCTGGCCCTTTCGCAGGCCCCTGAAACCACACCCCCCCCGCAAGCGGCGGGACCGATCGGTTTCAGCAGCCTGTTCAACGGCAGCGACCTGACCGGATGGCGCGGGCGTCCGCATCTCTCGCCCTACGAAGACGCGAAGTGGGAAACTGAGCAGCTCAAGGCCAAGCATGCTGAGTGGCAGACCAATCTTGAGCAGCATTGGAGCGTCGATGCCGGCGAGATCGTCAACGATGGTCACGGCGTTTTTCTGACCACCGTCGAAGACTTCGATGACTTCGAGTTGCGGCTTGAGTACAAAACCGTTGCCCAGGCCGACAGCGGCATCTACCTGCGTGCCTCACCGCAGGTGCAGATCTGGGATACCACCGAAGCCGGTGGCAAATGGAATATCGGCGCCGACAAGGGATCCGGAGCGCTGTGGAACAATCAGGAGAATCCGCGCTTTCCGTTGGTGCACGCCGACCGCCCTTTCGGCGAGTGGAACCGCTTGCGCATCCTGATGGTCGGCGACCGGGTGAGCGTGTGGCTGAACGAGCGCCAGACCGTTGCCCACGCGCGCATGGAGAACTACTGGCAGCGTGGCGCACCGCTGCCGCGCAGCGGACCGGTGCAACTGCAGACCCACGGCGGCGAGATCCGCTTCCGCAATCTCTACGTGCGGCGCCTGGATGCAGCCGAAGCCAACGCGGTGCTGGCGCGCAATGACCGCAAGGGCTTCCGTTCGGTGTTCAACGGCCTGGACTGGAACGGCTGGGCGGGGCCGGTCGAGAATTATTTCATCGACAGGGGAACCATCGTGTGTAAACCGGGCAAGGGTGGCACCATCTTCACCAAAAAAGAGTACGGTGATTTCCACCTGCGCTTCGAGTTCCAGCTTCCGCCCGGGGGCAACAACGGCCTCGCGATCCGCTATCCCGGCCAGGGCGACGCCGCCTACCACGGCATGTGCGAATTGCAGGTGCTCGACAACAGCGCCGAGAAGTACGCAGGCCTCAAGGAGTGGCAGTACCACGGCTCGGTCTATGGTCAAAAGGCCGCGCTGCGCGGATACCAGCGCGCGGTCGGGCAGTGGAACTTCCAGGAGGTGCGCGTACAAGGATCCCACATCCGCGTCGAATTGAACGGTCACGTGATCCTGAACCAGGACCTCGCCGCGATCGAGACGCCGCCGAGCGGCCGCGAACACCCCGGTCGCACCCGCCTGCGCGGTCATTTCGGTTTCGCCGGACACAACGATCCGGTGCGCTTCCGCCGCGTGGAGATTCGCGAAATCGGCAGCGATTGAGGCCGCGCCGCCGGGGCGGATTGCGGCTACACTCGGTAGCTATGCAAGCCTCCCGACGGCAATTCCTCCTCGGCGCCGCGGCCGCCGGGGCCATCACCACTCCCAGCCTCGCGGCGCGCGCGGCTGCAGATCCACAACCGCCGGCGGGCGGCCCTGGCGCTGCGGTCGGCAGCCAAGACTCGGTTGCGGGTGGCCAGGACGCGGCGGGCGGCGCCCGCGCCATCGGCCGCAAGCGCATTCCTGCGACCGGGGAACTGCTGCCGATGATCGGCCTCGGCACCTCGCGCACCTTCAACGTCGATCCGAGCAAGGAACAGGCGGCGCAATTGGAAGTCATGCGGCGCTTCCTCGATCTCGGTGGCAGCCTGATCGATTCCTCGCCGATGTACGGCCAGGCCGAGGCTCTGTGCGGCAAGCTGTTGCAGCAGCTCGAGCGCAAGGACCTGTTTTACGCCACCAAGGTGTGGACCGACAAGGGGCGCGAAGCCGGCATCGCCCAGATGAAGGAATCGCAACGCTTGATGGGACCGGAGCGTTTTGACCTGATGCAGGTCCACAACCTGACCGGTTTGAAAGAACAACTCGCAACCCTGAAGGCGTGGAAGGTCGAAGGCCGCATCCGTTATCTAGGCGTCACTGAAATGCGCGATTACGCCACGGTGGAAAAGTTGATGAAGGAGGACGGCCTCGACTTCATCCAGATCCCTTATTCACTCGGCAGCCGCAAGGTTGAGGAGCGCATCCTGCCGACCGCGCTCGACAACGGGGTCGCCGTGCTGGTCATGCGCCCCTTCGAGGCGGGGCGTTTGTTCAAGGCTTTCGAGGGCCGCGAAATCCCGCAATGGGCGCAGGAATTCGGCTGCCACAGCTGGGCGCAGTTCATGCTCAAATTCCTGCTCGGGCATCCGGCCGTCACCTGCCCGATCCCGGCCACCTCCAAGCCGCACCATTTGAGCGACAACATGGCCGCCGGAGTCGGGCGTCTGCCAAACGCCGACGAACGCCAGCGCATGGTCGCGCTGCTGGAGTCATGATGCTCCGCCTTTTTGCATGGATCTGGGTCCTGCCGACCTGGCTGGTGGTGGTGCCCGCGTGCCAGAGCGGCCTTGCCGATCGCGGCGCGCCGGCCCTGGCCGAAAACCCCGAGGCCCTGATCGAGCACCTGCGCCAGATCGAAAAATCCAAGGACTATGGTGCCGCTCTGCCCAGCATCCCTGTGGCGGAGCGTGAAGAGGCCATCTTCATCACCTGGTTCGGTGCCGCCTACGACGCCATCGGCGACAACCGGGAACGCAGCGCCGCCTACCAGGCCATTCTGGGCCGGCATCCGGTCGACGAGGCCTATCTGTCCGCCGACATGCGCGGGCGCGACAAGCTGCGGGCGGTGGCGGCCGAAGCCCTGGCCGAGGTCGACCAGGCCGAGTTCTTCGCCGACCTCATCGCCTTCAAGACCAGGTACGGCCGCTTCAAGTACGCCTTCGGTTTTCTGGATGAACTCACCGCCATGAGGGTCGACGGCGAATCGGCGACCGCCCAGATCGGCCTGACCGAGTTCACCTTCGTCCGCCAGAACGGCCTCTGGTACTGGCGTTACCTTCCCGCAGAGCTCTGACGGCGCGGTCCAGTTCTCGGGCATCACCAGCCGGAGAAACCGGGCGGTAGCCACACCCGCCCTACCGCTTCCTCCGCTGGTTCCCAATCCTGGCCCGGGGCTGCTTCCGGATCGATGGCGTAGTGAACGGCGCCGCTCTCCCGGTGAATCCATTGGAAAAGGGGGATTCCCTGGGCAGCGGCGGGATCCAGTACACGAAAGCCACCGCGCGCCGGGTCGGTCCATTGCAGCAGCCGGCTGCCCTTGACCTCGCTCGCTTCCGGAAGGGCGTAGAACAGCGGCGCACCTGCACGGGGCGCGTCCACCGCATCCGCGGACGAGTCCCCCGCGACCCCGTAAACCGCCTCAGGAATCACCAGCTCGGGCTGGGAAAGATCCAGCCGGT
Organism: Planctomycetota bacterium; assembly: GCA_021776925.1. Lineage (GTDB taxonomy): Bacteria > Planctomycetota > UBA1135 > UBA1135 > UBA1135 > JAJFFB01. The sequence continues at coordinate 11,090 of JAJFFB010000099.1, forward strand.
ACATGATCTGGTTGTAGTCATAACGCGGCGTCGGATGTTGATTGCCGGAGAACATCGCGGTGTAGGTGCCTTCGAAGTAGATCCACCGGCCGCCCTCCTGATCGAAGTACGGATGCTGGATCACGTTGTAGAAGGAGTAGTCCTGGTGCGTGACGATTTTGCGCGCATACACCCACGGGCCTTCGGGCCGGCGCGCCTCGGAATACCAGACTTCGCCGAGCAAGCTGCTGCCCCAGGTCTGCAGCGCGATCATGACCCAGCGCTGCCGGTATTCATTCCAGTGTAGGCTACCGCCGTGAGGCTGCACCGCGGTGCCGTCGACCACATCCAATAGATGGAAGCGCCCTTCCGCTGCGCTGACGGCACCGCGCTTGAGCAGTTGCTGCCAACGCTGAGGATTGAGCGAAGCCGTATCCGCCTTCCAATCCCAGACGAGTGCGCCGTCGGTACCACGGTCGAGGCCGTCCTGTTCAGGCTTCCAGCGCGCACCGGGGCGTAGACAGGTCCAGGCCTGATAGCGCGTGGGGTCGAGGATCGCTTCCATGCGTGCGGGAACCCGCACCATCGCCCACGGACCGGGGAAATAGAACCAGTCCTTTCCATCCGCGCGCAAGCGCAGGGACTGGCCGGTCGGATGCAGAGGCGCGTCCAGAGGAAACTCTCGCGCCTTTTCAAACAGCTGCTTGCGATCGTTCCACACCGCGATGCCGTGTTCCAGACGCGTGCCCAGGTCCTTCATGCGGGAATAGTGGGTGACCATTTTCTGTTCGGCCCCCTCCCCGACCACCATCAAGCCGAAGATCCACACCGGTCCGGGGCCGTCGATCGGACACATCCGCTTGCTGAAACCCGAGGAATCGGTGAAGTAATCCAGATCGATGCCGACCTCAGGGTTCACCCCGCCTGGGCCCGGCAGGGCGGAGGTCGCGCCGGAAACGGCGAAGTTGCCGAGCGGATAGGACGTGCGGTTAGTGTCGCCCCAGAACCAGTAGAGCCGGTCACGGTAGACCCCGGTGACCACCGAATCCTGTCCGAACACTCCGCCGGCGAGCAGGGGTTGGCGCAAGGGAACCTCGTCTCCGAGCAGGATGCTGTCACGATAGAGGCCGCCCCCGGTAATCCGAAAAAGGCGTTCTGCCAGGTTGGTGCGCTTCAACTTCAACTGGTGGGATCCTCCGGGAGTCACGCGGACATGGAAGCCGGCGTAGCCGAACCCGTCCTGGTCATATTCATACCCATGGCTGTTCACGTGGAAGAAAACGCTGTGGCCCATCCAGCCCGGCTCTCGCACCGCAATCATGCCGGCGTTGTCGCTGACGAAACGCGTGTGGTTGACCGACTCCAATTCCACCAGGGGGATTCCGCGGCCGCTGGCGCGGTCGACGACGTGAATGCGAAAGGGCGCCTGTTCGTCTTGATCCGGCGCCGCAAAAACAAGAGGCAGGCAGAGAACCAGGGAGGGAGCGCTCACTCCCCCATCCTAGAACCCTGCCTGCTTGAAACTGGATGGATCAGTCGATGATGTCGAAGTCGACCGTATCCATGGTCACGAGGGTGGCGGGCGGGAAGCCTACCATCACTTGCAGCTGGTACGAGCCCAGCGGCGCGATCGCCGGCACAGCCTGAACGATGTCGACGTTGCCAGATTCACCCGCAGCCAGGGTCAACTGATCGGTGGTCAGCCAACCGGAGGTCGGGAAGAAGGAACCATTGGGCAGGCGAACCCGAGATACCACCGTATAGGTGTCGGCAGCTGCAGCGTGGTTGCGCACCCGGACCATGGTCCTCAGGGAATCCGTGCCACGCACGAGCTCATTGAACGCAGACCCGGTCAATTGATTGGGGAAATCCACTTGGATGATCGCAGATGCTTCATCATTCGCGACCCCGTCCTCAACCGCCGCCAAGGCGGCGTTGTAAATCGAATCGCCGCTCCGGCCGTCGTCATCATCGGCCGCATTGCCTGCGGCGTAGACTTCAACAACTCCGGTGCCGGCCGCAGGAGCAGTCCAATCCACGGTCCAGGAAACCGGGCCGTGGAAGGTGCCTTCGAATGTACCGCCAGACTTGTGGCTGGCGAATTCCAATGCACCACTCGTGCGTATCTGCGAATTGGAATCCGGGTTGGTAAGGAATCCGGCTGCATTCCCCGCGGCGTCCAGGACGGTGAATTCGTAACCCCAGTCGATGGCTCCGGTCTGCTGCAGAGTCACGGTGATGGGGTAGGTCTGGCCAGGGGTGTATGCCGAAGGCAAACCACTTACCTCCATGCTTCCTCCACCGTCGTTGACGGCTTCGCCGTCGTGGCACTTCACACACGAGGCGAAATTGTTGTAGGGAGCTGCGGCTTCATCCAGGGCTGGGTTGCCGGACTTGAGGAATCCGCCATGCACGTCATTGGTTGTCAGGAGAGCGGCGCCAACTGTGAGCAGTAGGCCCGTGATGAGGATCAAGAATCGTTTCATGGGTGTGGTCCGAGTTGGGAGGAAAAAACCCAGGCTCCACCGAGTGAAGAACGCTTTGAAGACTTGGGAGTAGGAGGTCTTCCGTCGTATTTTCAACTGCCGTGAAGCCGGCCTTCGCAGGCCTTCGTTCATCTGCAATTGCCATGCCTGATTGCAGAAAACCCCAGTTCTTCGTTGGAACGAAGATTGGCCACCAGGCTTCCCTTTTCCCAATCCGGGGTGCCGATTCCTCGGCATCGCAGCCGATTTTTCGGCAGGCACAAAGGTCAAAGGAGACAGGCAGGGAAACAGGACGGGGGGTATCTCCCGCTCCCTGTCTCCCTACCTGTGAGTGAACCTGGGCCTAGTTGATGATCTCGAAGTCCACCGTATCCATCGTCACCAGGGTGGCAGGTGGGAAGCCCACCATCGCCTGCAACTGATACATTCCCAGCGGTGCAATCGCGGGAACGGCCTGGACCACGTCGACGTGGCCGGTCTCTCCTGCAGCGAGTGCGAGCTGATCGGTGGTCAGCCAGCCGGTGGCCGGGAAGAAGGAACCGTTGGGCAGGCGCACGCGGGTGACCACCGTGTAGGTGTCGGCAGCGGCCGCGAGATTGCGCACCTGGATCCTGGACCGCAGCGAGTCGGACCCGCGCGCAAGTTCGTTGCGCGCCGAGCCGACCAATTGGTCGGGATAGTCCATCTGAATGACCGCACTGGCGGCATCGTTGGCGGCGCCGTCTTCAGCGCAGGCTAGAGCGAAGTTGTGAATCGAGTCGCCGCCGGTACCGTCGCTGTCATCCGCGGCGTTGCCCGAGGCGTAGACCACCACCATGCCACTTCCCGCGGCGGGCGCGGTCCAGTCCATGGTCCAGGAAACCGGACCGTGACGGGTGCCTTCGAAAGTGCCGTTGCGCTTGTGGCTGGCGAATTCACGCCCGCCACCGGTTCGGATCTGCGAGTTGCCGTCTGGATTCGACAAGAAGCCGGCGGCATTGCCTGCGGCGTCGAGAACTGTGAACTCGTAGCCCCAGTCGAGCTGGTTGGCCTGCTCAAGCGTGACTGTCAGGGTATAGCTCTGCCCGGGTACGTAAGAGGTCGGCAAACCCGAAACATCAAGCGAACCGCTGCCCGTGTTCACCAGATTGGTGTCATGGCATTTGACACACGAGGCGAAATTGTTGTACGGAGCGGAAGACTCGTCGAGCGCTGGATTGTCCGACTTCAGGAAGCCGCCGTGAGCACTTTGAGGGGTGAGGAGAAAGGCACCTACGACGAGAAGTCCGCCGAAGGTGAGAATCAGGAATCGTTTCATGGGTGGTTCCGTGGTGAGATTGGTGATTCCCCGACCCCATTCACTAATCCCTTCGGCGGCGCACGCCAGGGTTTGATGCCTCTGGTTCCCTTCAGCGCGCTAGAAAACCGAATCCAGCACAACGGTCGTAGAGGAACCGCCGAGCAGGAAGCGCCCGCTTGCGTCGACGAAGGCGGCGGTGGCGTAGAGAACCCGGCCCTCGACCTGTGCGGCGAGATCCGGCATGAGCAGCCGCACCCTGAGACTGCCGTCGGCGCGTACCCGGACCGGACCGAGCAGGCGGCCAGGCTGATCGACCAACAGTACCCCTTGCATGCCCGGGCGGAACAACATCCCTGGCGTCGCGGAAGCCAGGACCAGCGCGCGGTCACCGGGCTGGGCGGTGAATTTCATTTCCAAATCCTCGCCCTCGCGCACCGGAGCGCTCATGCGGAAGAACCGGTGCGGTCCACCGAGGTCGGCGAGGACGCTGCCGGCCTCGACGCCAGATTCGGCTCCGGCGACTCCATCGGCGCATCCCGCGCCACCTAGTCCGGCTGCGCCGCCCTCGAGCAGGCCGCCGTTCAGCACCGCACTGGCGTCGGGGTACCCCCCCACCTGCAGCGCGACTCCGCCATTGCCGCCATCGGAACAGTCGTGGAAGGCGTCGGCCTCGAGGCCCTTGCCCCCGGGACCGCCGTGGAAGTGGTTGCCACCGAGGAAGGTCGCGGCGCCACCCAGAGAGAAGAAAGCCGGACCGCCGGGCCCACCGGGAAGCGGCAGGCCGGAATAGGGTTCGATGTCGCCGTCGATGCCCTTGCTGCCGAGCCCGTCGCACTCCAGCACCGCAGCGGTGGAAGCGTTCACCGCCATGCCGGAAGTGATGCTTTCATCGCCGAAACGGCAGCCCACCAAAGCAACCTGTTCGGAGTCCTTGACCAGCATGCTGTTGCCGCGCAGGTCTTCGATCCAGACGTTGCCGCTGCAGTTGCGCACTTCGAGGCGGAAGGTCTGCATGCCGCGGACAACCACGCGTTGGTCGCTCTCGATGTTGCCGATGACGATCGAGTTCAGCAGCACCACCGGGCCGGCGGCCTCGTCGCCGATCAGGGTCAGCGAGCGGTATTCGACCTTGAAGGTGACCGAAGTGTGGTAGCTCCCCGGTCGGATCAGGAGGATGCTGCCATCCGCAGACCCGTCGATGGCCTCTTGCAGATTGGTGAAATCAACCCCGGCTCCCGCCTGATCGTCGACGACGACGACCTGGGCGTGGAGCGGAGCGCTGAGAAGGCACAGGAAGGAAAGGAGCAGGCGAGCGTGCATCGCGAAAGGCGGTTGACGGGGGGCGCATGGGGCGCCTTCACGCCTTCGTCGGCCTGCCGCGGCTGTTACTCCATTCCTGGGAAAATCCTCAGGAATCGCCCTTGTGCGCCTGACGGTCGCGATACCACTGCAGCAGGGCCTGGCGGTCGCGCTCGAGGCTGTCGCCGGACAACTTGCGGAAGGCCTCGGTGACCGCCTGGGCGACCTCGTCGCTGACCTTGGCGACCTTTTCACTGGAGCGCCTGGTTACGGCATGGGATGGAGCATCCGAACCCGCTGGCGACACGGCCAGCGCAATCATGCCCGGTCACGATCCGCCTGGCTGCGCCATCGGCAACCCGGCGAGCGGATTGCGCGGTTCGCGCTGACGGTCTTCGACCAACAGCGTCATGCCGCCGATGGAGATCTTGCGACCTGCACGGCTGTCCTTGGCGGCCATCGCCAGCACCAGCGGTGCCTCGGCCTGGTCGGGCAGATGATCGACCAGGTTCCAGGCCGCCCGGATACGCAGTTCATCTTTCCAGCGAAAGAGAATGTCGGCCCAGTACTGGCGCGCGTGGTTGGGCCACAATTGGGAGATGCCGTCGGCGCAGCCATCGCGGACCAGCGGATTATCATGCAGGATGCTCTGATCCAGGATCACCGCGCCGAGCATGGCATCCATCGACAATTGGCGACCGGCAACCACCGCCCCCGCGCGGGCAAAAAAAGGATTGCGGCTGCCCAATGCACGATGCAGATCAACTCCAGTGATCTGACGAACGCCTATTCCGGACTGGCCGGGGATCACCTCTTCCATCAGGCGCCCGGTGTAGAGCAAAGCCTCGGGGCCTTTGATCTTGCTGGCCTGCTTCCACAGCCATTCGACCCGTTCGTCGGTCGACAGTTTATTGGAAACCGGATTCAGTCGGCCGCCCCAATCTTGCAGTGCCTGTCCGGCAGCGACCAGTTCGCGCGCGCGTTGAACTTGGTGCTCGCCCTCGGCATCCGCCTGGAGCTGCTCCAGGTGTGCAGTGAGTTCGATCAGTTCGGCCAGACGCCCATCGGCGTTGAGTTCCTCGACCACCGCCATCAGGTCCATGTCCGGCCGCGCTTCCAGGTCGTGGCGCCAGCGCGCCTGCTGCGGCGCCTTGAGCACCACGGCAACGGGATCCAACGGAGTGAAATACAAACCGTAAGGTGTATGGAACTCGCGCGCTCCAGACGCGGGTTTCTCGGCGACCTCGATGCGCACTCCGGATCGGGTCATCGCGATCCAACCGGCTTCGGCTGGATCCTGCAGGTCGGGAGCCGCCCAAGCGGCCAAAATCATCGTGGTGAGGGCTGACAGCATGATCAAGGTCTGAAACCAGCCTATCCGCCACAACGCCCGGGGTCACGCCGCTCCTTGCCGAAAGCTCGAACAGTGTCCTTGTTAAGATTCCGCCCTATGAACCATTTCTTTTGCGCAGCAGCTTGGATTTCGATCGCCCTTGTTTCTTGCGGCGACGGCTATTCCTCCGGGCTGGCCTCAGGGAGGGAATTAATACGGATCCCGATGTCGGAGGTCCCTGGATTCCAAGGTTCGGTGCCGACCCAAGTTGCTTATGCCGACTCCGCCACCCTGGGCCTCGGCTTTCCCTCCCACTGGGAAAACCGCGTCGAGGATTCCGCAGGGGCCGCTGTGGACGGTCTGTCCCTGGAATTGTGGTGCCTTCCCAATCAATACTACGGATGGTCCCGTCTCGACTGGGTTCTCATTCAGACGACCTCCACCAGCCCGGACGGCAGTTTCCGCTTGCCAACTGTTTCTGGCGCCGCCGTGTCGCGCTTGCTCACGGTCCCTCCAGATTCGCCCAAGGTGTGCCTCGACGAACGGCTGAATTTTCTGGGTGAGTCCTGGCAGCGGGTCCTGGCTCTTCCAGCCCAAGGATCGATCCAGGGCACCTTGTTGGACTCGTCGGGCAGTCCTCTGGGCGGTCGAACGATCCTGATGCAGGCCGAGACCAGCGAGACAGGACCTTTCAACGATCCGGTCATCAACCAAGCGCACTGGTTTTCACCCCCTCCTGAGACTCGCCTGTTTTCATCTCTGGGCTACTTTCCTCCGGCTCCCGGAGAAGATCCCTCGCGAGTGGTCACCGATGCGGAGGGCCGCTTCCGCTTTGCGGGCTCCTTTGTCCAGCTGCAGGTGGTTTACCTGGAACCTGATGGAACCCCCCACCTGGCCGCAACAGGAGTGCGTTCCGGCGAGGATCTGGTCATCCGAGAACACCGATTCCATCCGACTGCGGTCGAGCTTGTTGGCGAGTACCAACGCCATCTCCACGAGGCTCAAATCGCCTGGCGGCGCGAAAGCTGCTGGGACACAAAGGTCTCACTTGTTCGCGCCACTCAGGTTCCTTCCTCGGCGAGTTTCGACTTGATGGTGGAAGACCCGGAACAACTCACTCTCGCTGCACGAATTTCCGCCAGACATCCTTGGGTCTACCTCCTTCAGGATGAAGATGATCCGTCCCGCTTCGAAATCCCTTCCCACACCAGCATGTTGATAGAGGTTGTCGACCAGCAGCAGCGGCCGCTGGACAAGCTGAGTTTTGGTCTTCGACCCTATTGGAATGCCTCCGGTGAGGATGAGATCTTTGCACTTCCTGCCAAGAAAAAGGGGGCGGGCAAATGGACAACCGCTCCTCTCTGGTACGAGGAATCGATGATCTTGGCCCTTCGCGAGGGCTATGAACCGAAATGGAAATACGCAATCGAGGACTTCCTTGGGGAAACCAGCATCTACTGCGTTATGACCCCGAGGGTGCCGCTCACGGTTCGGGTCCAAAGCGTGTCCACCGGACAACCCATTGCGGGAATCCACGTCCTGGTTCACCAGGCCGGCCCCCAGTACGCCCTCGGAATGACCGATCACAAAGGAAAGCTCGCCGTTCAAATGGCTGCTGAACCCGATTCGGTGATCGAGGTCCAGGCACGGCATCAGAGCTTTGAAATGGAATGGAATGGCATAGACCCCGAGGTTGTTTTTTCCTTGGAGGAACCGACCGTACAGAAGATCCGGGTGGTTCATCCCGACCCAGGTTCCCTGGAGCTCGAGGTCATGCTGCGCAGACCTGAACCGGCGGGCAAGTTCGGAATGGATTTCCTTCGGCGCACTCAGCTGCCCCTGGACGCGGATGGAAGTGCTGAGTTTTCCATTTCAGGAATCACCGATGCGGTTCTCAACCTGCATCCGCTCGATCAGCCTGACATCCTGCTGAGCCGCTGGTTGGTTCGCCTGGATCCTGGGACTGGGTCCGAACTGGTCTTGAATGCAGTAGACGGTTGGGACCGCCCCTTGGCGGTTTGGAAAGGGAGGATCACTGTCGAGGGTGCCCCGGTTCCTGGATTCATGCACTTTCGATTCACGCCTGGAGCCCGTAGTGAAAAGGATCTGTCGATACCGCAACCGGGAGATTGGAACAAGGAGGCCTTCCGCGGGCAGGAATTCGGCTCCATTCCACGCTTGGATGATTCGGATTACCGTATCCCGGTGAACGAGAACGGCGAATTCTATGCCCAGGTTCCGGCGGGCGCGGTCTACGCGGAACCTCATCTTCCAGGCGTCGCCGCCGGACAATTCGGCCTTGGCTTTGAACGGATTCTGCTCGAGGAAGACCAGACCCATGTCAGCGACCTGGATTTCAAGCTGGGCAAGCTGACCATTCAGGCCAGGCTATCCGACGGACAGGCGGCCTCAAGAATCTGGATCATGGTGGTTCATCATGACGAGTTCTTGACCACGCGCTCCTTGCGTAGCGATGGACATGGCCGCCTGGATCTTGACCTGGTAGCAGGCAAGTACGGTTTGGTGGCCCTGCCACCGGGCAGCAATAAACCGGAAAGTCGCACCGACTCCTTGCCGGCAGGCGCTGAGCGAACCGTACTCAGCCTGTCTGCGGGTGAGACCTTGTCCTGGAATCCCGAAATCCGCCAGGATTCTCAGTAGCGCCAGCTGCGGAGGTCGGCGCCGGCAGGGGCGTTGGCTTCGATCAATTCGAGGATGCGCGGCAGGTACATGGTGTGGTAGCGCAGGCGCGAGATCGCGTTGGGGTTCTTGTGGTCGCCATTCCAGCAGTGTTCGGCGCGGTCACCGTACTCGACCACGCCGGCGTAGTAGGGCTCGGAGGTGGATTCGAGGAACTCCTCCATCAGATAGACCGCGTTGTTCAGGTAGTAGTTGTCCATCGTGCCGCAGTAGAGGTGGATCTTGCCCGCCAGCTTCGGGCCCAAGGTCTTCCAGTCGCGCTGCATGATGTGGCGCAGGTCGTAGTTCTCGCGCCAGTATGCGGCAACCTGCGCGTCGATCTCGCCGCTGCGTTTGTCCCAGATGCGTTGCGGATAGCCGTCCTCTCCCATCGGACTGTAGACCGCTTCCCAGATGTCCCACTGCTGGCCCGAGCGTGAGTGCGTGCCCAACACCAGTTCGCGCTGGTTCATCTCCTCCAAGGTCGCACTGACGTGGCCGAGCCAGTCGCGGCGTCCGGGGCGCGGGGTGCGTTTCCACTGGCTGTCGAGGTAGTAGGCGTTGCGGTCCTTGTAGATGTCGACCACCGTGTAGGCGCGGAAGTCGATCGGATCCGGGCAGGCGGCGAAGCAGCCGTTGAATTCGTCGGGATAGAACACCTGTGCGGCCAAGGCCTCCCAGCCGCCGGTCGATCCGCCATAGGTGAAGCGCGCCCAGCCCTCGCCGAGACAGCGGAACTGTTCCTCGATATAGGGAATCAGCTCGTACATGATCGCGTCGCCGTAGGGACCGAGGTTGGCAGAATTGACCGCGTAGGAGTCGTCGTAATAAGGATTGGCGTGCTGGATCTGGATGACGACGAAACGTGGGAAGTCCGGCGCGGTCCACTGTTGGAACAGCGCATAGGCTTCTTCCTGCTGAACGCGGTTGTAGCCCGCCATCTTGAAGCGGTCGCTGTAGTCGTCCTGCAGATCAGAGTCGGGCGGGGTCTCGCGGAAGCCGCCAAAGGTGTAGGGAAAGTGGCCGTGGTTGACCATCAGCGGATAGCGCGCCTCGGGGTGGTCGTCGAAGCCGTGCGGCAGCAGCACCACGGCGCCCAATTCCATGTCGCGGCCCCAGAAATCGGACAGCAAGCGGCTGCGCATCTTGAGGTGTTTGATGTAACGCGTGTCCGCCGGAGTGGCGATCGGCGCGATGACCTGATCCATGACCAGGCTGATGCTGCGCAGGTCCTGGGTGTCGTGACTCCAGGTGAGCGGGGTGCTGTAGGGATTGCCCGGTGCGCGGTTCCAGTGCTGGCCTTCGCCCCGGTCCATCGGCAGTTTCACGCTCTTGCGGTTGGCCAGACGGAAGGTCTCGTAGCGGTGGAAAAGAACCTGCACCTGATACTCACCTGACGGAAGCTGATTCAGATCGCCCAACGGGTATCCGGCCACTGCCGCATCGATGACCTGCACGGTGCCGGGCTGCCAGTCGACCACGTCGAGGCCAAAAATCTGCTGCGTCTGCGGGCCGTCCTGGATCTGAAAGCGCGGTTCGGCGCTGGCGTCGCTGGACACCATCAGGAACAGCCGTCCGTCCAAGGGGCTCGCGGCTATCTGGTGCGGATACGCGATCTCGAAGCGTGGACCCAGCGTAGCGGACTGGGCGCCCAGGCTTGCGCCGGCCCCCATGGTGGTCAGGAGGATCGTCGCCGTGAGCAGCAGAGCGGAACACGAGCGTTGGGCAAGGAGGCGGGGCAACATGGCACCCCATTATTCCGATTCCTTGTTATCCTCGCCAAGTTGGAGTCGGCGTCCGTTTTGCGCACGCCCTCTGCCCTTTCCTCTCCCACCCCTGCCCCTGAAAGCACCCATGAGACCCAAGCCCCTCCTCCTCATCTTGACACTGCTGCTGGCAGCGCCGCTCGACGCACAGCGGCCCGACCGCCCGCGCCGCGGCGAAGGCGGCGGTTTCTCGCGCGGTGGTCAAGAGGACGCGGGCGCGGCCTCCGAAAGCAGCAAAGGCGGGGTCAAGGACTACGACGAAGTCATCAAGGAGGACTTCAAGTCCGACAACGGCTTGTTCCTGGTCCATCGCGGCGACGACAAGGTCTACTACGAGATCCCGCAAGAGAGGTTCGGCGAGGACATGCTGTGGGTCACCCAGATCGCCAAGACCCAGGCCGGTTTCGGCTACGGCGGCACCGGCGTGGGCAACCGCGTGGTGCGCTGGGAACTGCACGACGAAAAGGTCCTGCTGCGTGACATCAAGTTCACCATCCGCAACCAGGACGACGACACGGTGCGCAACGCGGTCGAGGCAACTTCGCTGGCGCCGATCATCAAGTCCTTCCCGGTCAAGGCCTGGGGCAAGGACAAGCGCGCGGTGATCGATGTCACCGGCCTGTTCATGGACGACCTCAAGGAGTTCAGCGCCGCGCGGCGGCTCAACGGCTCGGGAGTCGACAAGAGCCGTACCTTCGTCGAGGAGGTCAAGTCCTTCCCCGAGAACATCGAAGCCAAGGTGCTGATGACCTACCGCCTGTCGGCGAGCCAGCCGACCGGTGGCTTCGGTCGTCGCGGCGGCGGCACGCGCCGCGACCCGAGTCAGAGCGCGGTCACCGTGCAGCTGCACCACTCGATGGTCAAACTGCCCGACCAGCCGATGACCCCGCGCGAGCGCGACGACCGCGTCGGCTTCTTCGGTGTTTCCTTCGAGGAGTACGGTGGCAGCGACCACGAAGTCGAGACCGTCCGCTACATCAGCCGCTGGCGCCTGGAGAAGAAAGACCCGAGCGCCGCGGTCTCTGATCCGGTCCAGCCGATCGTCTTCCACGTCGGCCGCGGGGTGCCCGAGAAGTGGCGCCCGTGGGTGCACAAAGGCATTGAAATGTGGCAGCCGGCCTTCGAGGCCGCCGGTTTCAGCAACGCGATCATCGCCAAGGATGCGCCCTCGGCGCAGGAAAACCCGGACTGGGACGCCGAAGACGCACGTTATTCCAGCATCCGCTGGCTGCCGTCGACCACCGAGAACGCCATGGGCCCGCACGTTTCCGACCCGCGCACCGGCGAGATCCTCGAGTCGGACATCCTGGTCTACCACAACGTGCTCAAGCTGATCCGCGACTGGTACTTCGTGCAGGCCTCGCCCAACGACCCGGCGGCGCAATCGCTGCCGCTGGCCGATGACACCATGGGGCGAGCGCTGGCCTACGTGATCGCGCATGAAGTCGGCCATACGCTCGGCTTCCCGCACAACATGAAGGCTTCCTCGACCTACACAGTGGCGCAGCTGCGCGACCCCGAGTTCACCGCCGAGTACGGGACCGAGGCCTCGATCATGGACTACGGGCGTTTCAACTACGTCGCCCAGCCCGGCGACGGCGCGCGCCTGATTCCGTTGATCGGACCCTACGATTTCTACGCGGTGGAATGGGGCTATCGCCAATACTCCGACGCCGCTGCCGAACGCGACGGCCTGGACGCGCTGCTGGCCAAACAGGTCGACAACCCGATGCTGCGTTTCGGCGATCCCAACGCGTCTGAAGACCCCTCGCAGCAGACCGAAGACCTCGGTGCCGACCCGATCGGGGCCACCGACATGGGCCTCAAGAACCTCGACCGCGTGGCTTCCTATCTGGTCGACGCGTGCTGCAAGGAGGGCGAGGACTACGACCTGCTGCGCAACATGTACGACCAGGTCGTCGGCCAGCGCAACCGCGAGCTGATGCACGTTGCCAATCTGGTCGGCGGGGTGCACCGCGCCAACCTGCGTTTCGGCGATGCCGATCAGGTCTACTTCCCGGTCGATCGAGCGCGGCAGGCGAGTGCGATCGCCTTCCTGCATGAGCGCGCCTTCACCACGCCGCAGTCGCTGATCGACCCGGAGCTGTTGCAGCGGCTGGAAGCGGGCGGCGCACCGGACCGCATCCTTTCCAGCCAGAAGCGGCTGTTGGGTGCTCTGATCAGCTCAGCGCGGGTCAAGCGCATGTCGGAACACGCCAGCCGCACCACCCCGGACGAGCATTACGCTCCGCTGGCGATGCTACGTGACCTGCGCATGGGGATCTGGAGCGAATTGGATCAGGACGAGGTCAGCATCGATCTGTACCGCCGCAACCTGCAGCGCGCCCACGTCGAGATCCTCGCCGGCCAGCTCGGCGACGACTTCCCCGACAGCGACCTGCCAGCGCTCGCCCGCGGGGAATTGTCTGCCCTGCACGGCGCCTTGCACAGCCTGCTGCGCTTCCCTGGGGGAACTGGTGACGAAGAAACGCGCCTTCACCTTGAGGACCTCAATGCGCGCATTCAAGCGGCTTTGGATCCTAGGCCGAGCGGACAGCCCGAGATCAACGCCTCGCCCACCCCGCGCGCCGAGGTGAAGTGAACGCGGTCGACAATCGTCTGCTGATCCTGCGTCTTCGCCGTGCCGTCCAGGGCACGGCGGATGACACCTCGGAACAGCTGTGGCTGGATGCCAGCGAAGTGTTCGCCACCCACGACTGGGTGGACGAAGGCATTCGCAACGCGCTGCAGGCCCGCGACCGCGAGGTCCTGGGCCGACGCCTGGCCGAATGGGAATCGGGCGCTCAACCCTATCCGGCCCCCGACCGGGTGATCCTCAAGCGCGCGCTCAAGGCCTTCCGCAAACGCATGAAGCTGCAGCAGCTTGACGAGGAATCAGGCATCGGCGGCGGGCCCTTCAGCAGCGGGCACAAGTCCTCCCTGGTGGCAATCCAGCCCCCGCCTCAATACCCAGCAGAGGTGTGGGATGAACTCGCCTTGCAGGGCCGTTTGCGCGAGTCCTTGAAAGGCTTTTTCGAACTGGTCGAGGACTGACTCAGGCCAAGGCGTCGAGCACGCGCGCGGGTGTCATCGGCATCTGCATCAGACGCGCGCCGACCGCGTCGTAGATCGCGTTGCCGATCGCGCCCCCGACGGTGACGATGGCCGGCTCACCCCCCCCGTTGGCTTCGGGTACCCCGGTGTCGACCAGATCGATCTCGATTTCGGGCACCGACGAAAAACGTGGCAGGATGTAGGTGTCGAAGTTGCGTTCGTGAATGCGTCCGCCGTTGAAGCGCACGTCCTCGCTGAGCGCATAGCCCAGCCCCATGGTGATGCAGCCCTCGGCCTGCATGCGTGCGCCGCGCGGGTTGACCACCAGACCCATGTCCTGCGCGCACACCACGCGCCGCACCTGCACCTGGCCGCTGTTCTTGTCGACGTCGACTTCGGCGATCATCGCCACGTAGGTGCCGGCGTCGATGCCGCAGGCAATGCCGCGCCCGCGGGAACCGGCCGGCGATTGCGCAGTCCAGCCGTAGCGTTCGGCGGCCGCCGTGAGCACCGCGATCATGCGCTTGTCCTTGAGGTTGCGCAGCCGGAACTCAAGCGGGTCGGTCTTGACTGCGGCCGCCATCATCTCGATCTGCGATTCCCGTGCGAAGGTATTGGTGTTGTTGGCAGGTGCCCGCCAGGCACCGACCCCAAACGGATGCGGGCCGCCGCCGCCGCGCCAACCGGAACCGTAGGAGGTGGTGGCGTGATGCGGCACGTCGTAGAACTGTCCGGCTCCGCGCGTTCCCGCGTGGTAGACGTCGAATTCCCATGCTGTCATGCGCCCCCGAGCGTCAACCCCGGAACGCAGCTTGACCACCGCCGCCGGGCGGAAGGTGTCGTAGAAGAACTCTTCCTCGCGCGTCCATTCGACGTGGACCGGAACGCCGGCGAGCTGAGCCAGACGCGCAGCTTCGTCGGCCTGCGGACTGCGTCCTTTGCCGCCGAAACCGCCGCCGACAAAGGGCGCGATGATGCGCACCTTGGGTGCCTCCATCTTGAGCACGCGGGCAACCGCATCGCGCACCATGAATGGGGTCTGGGTGGAAGCCCAGATTGTGGCCGATTCCGCGCCGACCTCGGCCACCGCGGTGTGGGTCTCCATTGGGGCGTGGGCGACGTAGCCGTCGAGGAAGGTGGAATCAAAGAAGTGTGCAGCGGCCTCTTCTCCGACCTTCAGATCCCCCGCCTTGGCCAGACCGCGCCCGCGCGCGTTGTCGGCGAGCAGGGCCTCAAAGATGTTTTGATCGTCGAGATCGGACTCGGGGACTTCGAAGTCAGCGCGCACCCGCCCGAGAGCGGCTGCGGCACCATCGGGAGTCGCGTGCAGCACAGCGACCAGATCGCCGTCCTCGATCACACGCACGCCGTCCATTTCCGCGGCCGCGCGGGTGTCCAGGCTGGTGCGCCGAGCGCCGTGGGCGGGAGGACGCAGGATGCGCGCGTAGAGCATGCCGGGACGACGGATGTCTCCGGCGTAGATCGCCTGACCGGTGACCTTGGCAACGGCGTCGCGGGCGATTTCGCTGCGTCCGATCACCTTGTGGTCACGCGCTTCCTTGAGCGTGACCTCTCCGGCGACCACGCGCTGGATCTGCTCGCCCTTGGCCAAGGCGCCATAACTGACCTTGCGCGACGGCTGGTCACGCACGCGCACCTCGCCGTCGACGGTCTCGAGCTTGCTGGCGTCGGCGCCGAGCTCCTTGGCGCCGAGTTCGAGCAGCACCGCGCGCGCTTCGGCGCCGGCCTTGCGCAAGGTCGGGCCGACGTAGCGGATGCTCATCGAACCGAAGGTGCCGAGGTCCCACGGGCAGCGGCCGGTGTCGCTCATGACCATCTCGATCGCATCCAACTGCACGTCGAGTTCTTCGGCGAGCAGCTGTGCCATCGAGGTGTAGACCCCCTGCCCCATCTCGGTCTTGCCGAGGAAGCAGGTCACGCCGCCGTCTTCGGCGATGCGCAAAAAGGCGTTGAAGTCGTCGGGTGCCTGCGGGCGGAACTGCTGGCGCCGGCCATCGGGATCCTGGGCCAGGACCAGGTCGCCGAGGGCGACGAAGACGAAGATGCCACTGCCGACCTTTTTCAGGAATTCGCGCCGGTCCAGCATCGGCAGGACCTCGATGTCGGAGAAGGTCAGGGCCAGGTAATCGGGTTCGTGGCTCATCGGGTGCCCTCCACTGCGGTGGCCGCTTTCTCGATCGCACGCACGATGCGCACGTGGGTGCCGCAACGGCACAGATTGCCTTCCATGCGCTGGATGATCTCGTCATGGCTTGGCGACGGTTTGTCCAGCAGCAGCGCGGCCGCGTTCATGATCATGCCCGGGGTGCAGAAACCGCACTGCAGGCCGCCTTCTTGGGCGAAGGCGCGTTGCAGGGGGTGCAGCACCCCGCCGGCGGCGAGCCCTTCGATGGTGGTGACATCCTTGCCCTCGACCGTGGCCAGGGTCAGGGAACAAGAGCGCCGCGCCTTGCCGTCTACCAGCACCGTGCACGAGCCGCACAGGCCCTGGCCGCAACCATATTTGGTCCCGGTCATGCCGAGATCGGTGCGCAGCACCGCGAGCAAGGGGCGGTCAGCGGATGTGTCGAGCGCGTGGCTGTGGCCGTTGACGGTGAAGCGAAGCAGGCGTTTCATTTGTGCAGGACCTCCGAGTGGAGTGGATTGTAACGCTGGATCTCGCCGAATGGTCGGCAATCAATCGGACACGATCGCGGGCACCTCGGCCTCGCGGGCCAGCGCGTTGAGCGACGGCAGATCGTTCTGCAGCAACGCGCTCATTTCCCCCAGCGCCTGATCGATGGCGCTGCTGAGTTTCTGGTAGACCGCCTGCGCCTGGTCGGTCGGACGGTAGTCCCCACGTGCAACCGTGGAGATCAGCGCGCTGAGCTTGTTGTTGAGCCGGATCGGGAAGTTGAGCGGATCCTGCGAGCTCTGGTTCTTGGTCTGGTAAAGGCGCTCCTCGATCGCGGTGAGAGCGGTCGAAAGTTCCTCGGCGGCTGCGCGCACCGCGCCATGCGCGTCGGCCGCGGCGCTGCCAGCCTCGGCTTCCCCGACGCTTTCCTCGGGCGCTGCTTCCAAGCGCTCCTGGAGCGCCTCGATCTGTTGCCGGATTTCACGGATGCGCACGATGGCGTCGTGGGCCTCGCTCAACTTGTCGCGCGCGGTGAGCAGGAAGTCGAATTGCTGCTGCAGGTCGGCGAGGCTTGAGGCCGAGCGCGGGTCCTGAAGGATCTGGAAGGCAACGGTGTGGCTTTCCTCGCCGACGTTGAGGCGCATCTGGTAGTCGCCGGGCACCGCGCGCGGTCCGCCGACGCCACCGGCCCACAGGATCATGCCGTCGAATTCCGCGGCATCGGGATAGCGCATGCCCCAGGTGAAGCGGTTGAGCCCGGGATCAACGGACAGCCCGTTGTCGTCGCCACCCTCCTCCTCAGCCGCATCGTCGGGGTCGGGAAAGCTGCGGATCACTTCACCATCGGCGCTGAGAACGTCGATCGACAACTCCTTCTCGGCAGCCTCTTCACTCAGGGAGTACCAAGCCACCACGCCGGAATGCGGGTTCTGCCCCTGAGTGGCCGACTCCTCCTGCCGCCCCCCCCCCATGCGGTAGCTCGGCCGCGGCGTGTACAACCAGGAATCACTCGCGGCGATCTCTGCGTTCCACTGGTGCAGCGGAGTGAGGTCGTCGAGTATCCAGAAGGACCGCCCTTGCGTGGCGACCACCAGGTCGTTGTTCTTCACCACCAGATCGGTGATCGGAACTTGCGGCAAATTGAATTGCAGCGGTCGCCACCTGCCGCCGTCGTCGAAGGAAACGTAGATCCCGGTTTCGGTGCCGCAGTAGAGCAGGCCGGCGCGTTGCGGGTCAGCGCGCACCACGCGGGTGAAGGCATCGTCGGGGATTCCTTGGTTGATCCGTTCCCAGCTGGCACCGTAGTCCCGGGTGCGATAGAGGTAGGGCCGGAAGTCATCCGACTTGTACATCGTCGCCGCGATATAGGCCCCCCCCGCCAGGCTGGGGTGCGCTTCGATGCTGTTGATCTGGATCCACTCTGGCATGAACGACTCCGAGGGAGTGACGTTGGTCCAGGTCTCGCCGTAATCGCGGCTGACGTGGATCAAGCCGTCGTCGGAGCCGGCCCAGATCACTCCAGCTGTGGTGCCTTCGGCCATGGAAAAAATGGTGCAGTAGTACTCGACCCCGGTGTTGTCCTTGGTGATCGGACCGCCGGAAGCGCCGAGGCGCGCAGGGTCGTTGCGGGTCAGGTCCGGACTGATCGCTTCCCAGCTCTGGCCGTCGTTGCGGGTCCGAAACAGGCGGTTTCCGGCGGCGTAGAGGGTGCTGGGCTGGTGCCGCGAATAGACGATCGGGAAGTTCCACTGGAAGCGCGGGTCCATGCCTTCGGCGCCGTGGCCCATCGGATTGTCGGGCCATACGTTGACCATTCGGTTCTCGCCGGTGCGGTGATTCATGCGCGCGAGCAGGCCGCCGTAGGAGCCGCCGAAGACCACGTCCTGGTCGGTGGGATCGATCGCCAGCCAGCCACTCTCACCGCCGGCCGAGGATTCCCAATCGCGCTCGCCAATGCCGCGCCCGCCCGAGCGGTGCAGAATGCGCACCGTCGAGTTGTCCTGCTGCGCGCCATAAACGCGGTACGGGAAATGGTCGTCGGTGGTCACACGGTAGAACTGCGCGGTCGGCTGGTTCATGTAGGTGGTCCAACTCTCTCCGGCGTTGAAACTGACCTGCCCGCCGCCATCATCGGCCACCGCCAGCCGCTCGGGGTCTTGCGGCGCGATCCACAGGTCGTGGTGGTCGCCGTGCGGCGTTGAGATGCGGTCGAAGTTGCGCCCGCCATCCTTGGAACGCCACATGCCGACGTTAAGCACGTAGACCGTGTCTTCGTCCTGGCTGTCGGCATAGATGCGCGAGTAGTACCAGGCGCGCTGGCGCAGCTTGCGTTCAGAATTCACCATGCTCCAAGTT
Organism: Planctomycetota bacterium; assembly: GCA_021776925.1. Classification (GTDB taxonomy): domain Bacteria; phylum Planctomycetota; class UBA1135; order UBA1135; family UBA1135; genus JAJFFB01. Next base: position 29,955 of record JAJFFB010000099.1, read on the forward strand.
TCGCCGCCGTCTTCGGAACGGAACACCCCACCTTTTTCTGCTTCCACGATCGCGAAAACACGATCTGGGGTGGCCGGCGATACGGCCACTCCAATGATGCCAACCATGCCCTCAGGCATGCCTTCGTTGTGGGTGATGTCGGTCCAGCTGTCGCCGCCGTCGCTACTCTTCCACAACCCCGAACCTTCGCCGCCGCTTTCCAGACTGTAGGGAGTGCGCAGGATGCGCCAGGTGCTGGCATAGAGCACGCGCGGATTGGACGGGTCCATCACCAGATCGACGGCGCCGGCGTTCTCATTGGCAAAAAGGACGCGTTCCCACGTCGCGCCGCCGTCGCGGCTGCGGTAGACCCCACGCTCTTCATTGGGTCCGTAGAGATGGCCGAGCACCGCGGCATAAACCAGGTCCGGGTCCTTCGGGTGAATGCGGATGCGCGGGATATGTCGAGAGTCCGCCAGGCCCATGTGCTGCCAGGTGCGTCCACGATCCTGGGATTTCCACACCCCGTCGCCATGCGATACGTTGCCACGCACGGTGATCTCGCCGCCGCCGACGTAGATCACGTTCGGATCCCAGTCACTGACCGCCACCGCGCCGATCGATCCGCCGAAGAAACCGTCGGACAGATTGCTCCATGTCTGCCCGGCGTCGTCGGTGGTCCATACCCCGCCGCCTGCGGCACCGAAGTAATAGGTCGAGGGATCTCCCGGCACACCGGTGATCGCCGCGGAACGACCGCCACGGAAGGGACCGATGCTGCGGTATTCCATCGCTTCGAAGGACGCGGCATCGAATTCCTGTGCGTTCAGCGACGGGGCGGGCGAGGCGGCCCAAAAGACCGACAACACGAGGGCAGGGCGCAACATGGCAGCAAGGAGGGGCAGTGGGGAGATCAAGGATTTCATTGGGGCAGCGCCATTCTAGGCGCCGATATTCTCAAATAGCGATCCTGGGGACGACCTCGAATCGCCGCTTGCGGTAGAACAAGTGCATGGCCCCCACTTGCCAGCACCTGGTTCTCTCCCTTTGCCTTGCCACGGCCAGCCCCGTTCTCGCCGGTGCGGTCTACAGCCAGCAGGAAGTTCCGATCCCGTTGCTGGAAGTCGAAGAGGTGCCCATGCAACCGCTGCGCGCGCAGGCCTTGCGCCTCCAGGAGGCCCTCGCATATCTGGGCCAGCCGCTGCTCAATGACGAGCAGTCCGCCGCACTGCAGAGTGCGCTCAGCGAAGCCGACCCGCGTCTCGGCACGCGCCGGGTCCAGCAGATCCTCGACCCTCATTGTCTTGCCGGCGTCGACATCAGTCCCGAGAGCAGGGTCAAGGTCGAAGCGGGCTCCGCCGCTCCGCTCCTGGTCGAACAGGGTTGGGCGACCTTCCTGGTCAAGGTGCGCAACCAGGCCGGCGTCAGCGCCGCCTTGCAGGCGAGCAGCCGCAACGCCGGCGCGGTCTACGCGGTGCGGCCCGGCGCCGAGGTCACCACCGTGATCCGCCCGCAGGATATCGAGGACCGCTGGATGGATCTGCAGATGATCAACGGCCGGCCGTTGAACCCGCGCCTGTCCGGCCTGCTGCTCGAGTACCGCATCCTTCAGGTCTACAGCCGCGACCCGGGTGCGCGCGAGGGGCAGCTCGCTTTTCACGTCGGCCAAGGCACGCAGGACATCGGTTTCCGCAACGAGGTCTCGATCCTGTTTCGCGCCGCAGCGAGCGTTCCGGTGACCTTGCACATCCGCGACCACGACGGCAGCCCGGTGATGGCTGGACTGGTCATCCGTGATGCACGTGGTCGGATCTATCCGTCCCAGGCCAAACGCCTTGCTCCGGATTTCTTCTTTCACCCGCAGGTCTACCGCGCCGATGGCGAAACCGTCACCCTGCCACCGGGTGAGTACACGGTGGTCTGCACCCGCGGTCCCGAATACCTGCCGCAGACGCAGACTCTGCGCGTCGATCCGAAAGCCGGTGACCACAGTCTGCGCTTCGACCTGGTGCGCTGGGTCCATCCCGCCGCGCTGGGCTGGTACTCAGGGGATCACCACGTGCACGCGGCCGGCTGTGCGCACTATTCGGATCCCACCCAGGGTGTCGGCCCCGAGGACATGAACCGTCATATTCTCGGCGAGAACCTGGACGTCGGCTGCATCTTGAGCTGGGGTCCATGCTGGTATTTTCAAAAGGGTTTCTTCGATGGCGGCGTGCATCCGTTGAGCAGCGAGGCGCAGATCCTGCGCTACGACGTCGAGGTGTCTGGTTTCCCCTCCGACTACGCCGGGCATCTCTGCCTGCTCGGTCTGAGCGAGGATGATTTTCCTGGAACCAAGCGCATCGAGGAATGGCCGAGCTGGGATCTGCCGATTCTGCAGTGGGCCCGCAGTCAGGGCGCGGTGACCGGTTTTGCGCATTCGGGTTGGGGGCTTGAAACGCGCAGCACCCAGCTGCCCAATCTCGAGATCCCGCCCTTCACCGGAATCGGAGCCAATGAATACATCGTCGACGTCACTCACGACGTGGTCGATTTCATCTCGACCGTGGACACGCCGTGGCCGTGGGAATTGAACATCTGGTACCACACCAACAATGCCGGCTTCCGCACCCGGATCAGCGGCGAAACCGATTTCCCCTGCATCTATGGAGAGCGCGTCGGCCTCGGCCGTTCCTACGTCAAGATCGACGAAGCCCTGAACTGGGATTCATGGCTGCACGGAATCCAGGCGGGGCGCTCCTACGTCTCGGACGGGCGCTCCCATCTGATCGGCTTTCGAGCCGGCGAGCGCAAGGTCGGGGAAGACGGAAGTGAATTGAGACTGGAGTCGGCGGGATCGGTCACCATCGAGGTCGACGTGACCGCTCTGCTGGCCGAGAAAGCAGACCCCTCCTTGCGCGGTCTCGCGGTCCATCAGAAGCCCTACTGGCATCTAGAGAGGTCACGCATCGGCGCAAGCCGCACGGTGCCGGTCGAGATCATCGTCAACGGCGAAGTCGCGCAGAGTTTTGCCACCCTTGCCGACGGCACCACCAAGCATTTGAGTGTTCCGATCACCATCGAACGCAGCTCATGGGTCGCGGTGCGCATACCATTCAGTGCGCACACCAATCCGATCTACATCTTGGTGGACGGCCAGGCGATCCGCGCCTCCAAGGAAAGCATCCAGTGGTGTCTGGACAGCGTGGAACAGTGTTGGAGGTCCAAAAGCGGCGTTTGGCGGCAGCGCTTCGCGGTCGATCCCGCGCAGGCATCGCCATGGTCGGCCAAACGCCTGGCGGAATTCGCCGCGTGTGAAACCGCCTACGACTTCGCCCGCCAGACCTATCGCCGCCGCCTGGAAGAATTTGATCAGCACCAAGACGGCTGACCCCTTCAGGCCGTCCGCTCAATCCTGCAGCAGTATCTCGGTCGATGACGCGATGCGCCGCGGAATCGGTTTCTGGAGAGTGGTCAGGAACCTGGGACCGCGCAGGGCGCCCCAACGCAATCTTCATGGCCAAAGGGCTGCAGATCGTAGCGCACCATGTCATCGAGCGGCACGCCTTCGGAGTAGCGCACGTTGTACAATTCGCGGTCGAGCCAGGCCTGACCCAGAGGCCTCTTATAAACCTCTCGCCCTTGACTGGCCGTGGATAAAGTGCTTTCGTTCCATGGCAAGTGGTTTTGTTCCCTGGCAAGGAAGCTGGTTCCGCCCCTTTCTTTAGATAGGGGCGGGTTCTGCTGACGCCGTCCAGGGGAAAAAGACGCTGCCGTGGGGCGGAATGACTTTGTCCACGGTCAGTTGACGGTGGGCACATTAAAGCTCGTTTCTGCACCGTCACCAGCACAGGCGTGAGTACGAAACTGCGGCACGTGCGCCTCCGCACTTTCGGGTGATGGAGTTGCTTCCTGCCGTTGAATCGCTGCGCCCGAAGGTGCGGCGAAGAGCAGGAGCAATCCAACTGGGAGCGGGGCGGCTCTCACAGGTGTTCCTCGGAATAATGGAGGACGGTCGGATGAACATTCTCGTTTGAAAATATTTTGGTTGGGGAGAATGGTGAAACAATTTTGCAGCAAGGTGACTTTTGCGGCCTTCAAGGAGGCCGCTTCGAGCGCGGACTTCTGCAAAAAAGAGGCAGACTACTGCACCTGGAGCGCCAGCAGATTGCTGCCGTTCTCCATCTGAATCGCCTGGATCCAGAGATTGAGACCGGAGGCTCCTGGCGGAACGCCGAGCTGCCATGTGCTTTCGCCGAGGGCGTTGCTCTGTTTCTGCCCGCCGATCTGGAAGGGATTGGCCAGGCCAAGGGTTGCGTTGAGAGCGGCAACGTAGGTGCTGCCGAGGCCGGTCAGACTGACCGCGAGCCACGCAGGAGCATTCGGTCTTGCCCCCTTCAACGCCGCCGTTGCCGTCTGGCCGGCAACCAGATTACGCACCGACAACAGGGTCGGTTTCACGTTCAGATACCAGATATCTTGACCGCCATTGAAGGTCGCGGCGTAGGCCACATGGACCGAACCGGTCTGCGAGGCGCACTGGATGTAGTCGCCGATCTTTTGCTGCTGGGGCCAGCCCGCAGTTGTGTTGAAGGCATCCGAAGCGCGGCGGTCCACCGACCAGGTGCTGCCTCCGTCGAGCGAGAAGGAGTAGTACAGCTCGGAATCCGGCAACGGATCACCAGGGTCGTTGCGGGTGTCGTACCACACTGCGTCGATGCGGCCGTCGGGCGCCACCGACATCGCCGGCATCCATTGCAGGTCGCCGCTGCCGAGCACGTCGTCATTGACGCGGATGCCGCTGTCCCAGCTGAATCCGCCATCGCTGCTGCGCGCCAGGATGACGTCGCTGCCGTCGTAGCGATCGTCGGCCCACAAGCAGTAGACCCAACCGCTGCGCGGCCCGTTGGAGCGGTCGACGTCGAGGTAGAGCTGGTGAAAGCCGACCGGGTTGATGTCGAGGAAGCCGGGGTCGTTGCTGGAGTCGACCTCAAGGTCGAGGCCTGCGTTGCCACCATTTCCGAAGGCGTTGAAGGTGGTGGCGACGTTGGCGTCCCAGGCGTTGTCCGACTTGGTGACGTAGATCGCATTGTCGCCGTAATGACGCCAGGCCGCGTACAACTCGCCGGAGGGTCCGACCGCATACTGCAGCATCCATTGGGTGCCGCCGCGGTCGGCGATGCGCAACGGCGGCGAAAAAGACTGGCCACCGTCGGTGGAGCGAACGAAACACTGGCCGCCGAGACTGAAGTTGTTCCAGCCGCCATAGAGGTGTCCGTCGCCAGGGCCGCCGCTGCGGTCGACCGTCAGCCAGCCCTTGTCACCGCTGGTGACCACCGTTTCAACGTCGCTCACCGCCGGCCAGGTCTGGCCGAAATCCGCCGACTGATAAAGCACGTTGCCGAAACCTGGGCGAAACACTTCGGACCAGTAGTAGTAGACACCGAGCGAGTCCACCGCCAGCACCGGATCGGTTTGTTCCGCGGTGGCCGGGTATCCCGGAGGCGCCGGCAGCACGCCGCCACTGGTGAAGGTGGCGCCGCCGTCCAGCGACCAGGCGTAGCCCGCGTAGCGCGAATCCGACCCGGAGGAAGGGAAGGAGCGCCAGCCGATCACGATCGAGCCCGGGTTGACCGGGCTTACGGCGAGAGAAGGTTCGTTGCCGGCGTCGCCGATGATGTCCTGGCCGGTGATCGGATGCACGTTGACCTGCACTCCGGTCTGAGCAGAGGCCGCCGCCGAGGCGAAGGACAATAGAAGGGCGAGCGCGCATGCGGACATTCCTTCGACCTTAGCAGAAGGAGTGTTCAGGCTTCGGCCAGTGGCGCGACCGGAATCAGGCTTCGACCTGGGCGGTGATCACCGAGGACTTCACCGAGGCGTTGCCGCGCGGGGCCACGGCCTGGAACCACACCGGAATCAACGGCGCCTGGTTCGGCACGGTCACCGGCAGCGAGGCACGGCCGGTGGCCGCGGCGTTGGCACTGCCGATCAAAGTCACCGGGTCAAGCAGGTCCAGACACATGCCGCCGAGACCCGGAGGACAGGGGCCGCCCTCGAACAGCACGCCGGCGATGCCATAGGTGAAGTAGACCCGTTCCCCGCTTTGCGCGGAGTCGGCGACCAGCAGCGGTGAGGTGCCGCGCTGCAAGGCGCCGACCAGGTTGAGCTGCAACTCCGGCACCGGGATGTCAAAGATGTAGATGCCGTCCGCGCCGCCGAACTCATGGCTGATGCCGAGCGCGATCTGGCCTTGGGAGTAACACTCCGGCGCCATCTTGATGCGGTAGACCACGCCGCGAGGCACGTTCTCGCCCCAGCGCACGATCTTGACCAGGGTCTCGCCGATTTTGGCGTAGACCCCGTCGAGGCCGACGGGCCCGCTGTCAGGGATGATGAAGATGTCGCCCTCCATCGCGTAGGAGGTCCACACGCCATTGAAGGTGTAGAAGTTGCCGGTGTTGTCCGGCTTGGGAGTGTCCATGTCGACGATGGTGCTCCAGGCCCCGTCCTCCCACAGGTACAGGCCGGCCCAACCCCCGAAACCGATCATGCCCTGGATTCCTTCGAACATCACCCGCGAGCCATCGGTCACAGGCGCGTAGAAATCGAAGCCGGTGCCGTGCCCGGGCACGTCGGTGTTGTGGTCGGCCAACCTCTGCAGACTGCCCGACGCGAGGTCATAACGCACCACTCCTGTGTAGTAGTCCCAGTCCGGCGAACCGGTGGTGTACTTCATGTCGCTGACGAGCAGATTGCCGCGCACCCGCGGCTTGCCACGTTCCGCCACCGAAACGATGAGCGACCCCGGAATCCCGGGCATTGGATCGCCGGCGCCGACCACGCGGGTGACGGTGCCGCTGTTCAAATCCTTTACCCACAACTCCTCGGTGCTGCTGCGCCCGGTGACGAAAGTCAGGTGAGCGCCATCGGCGCTGACGTAGGGCTCGAAGCCACCGATGCCGGCGTTGAGATCGATCTCGGTCTGCACCGCGCCGCCGTTGCCGGAGTAGATGCCGATGACGTTGGAGTGCTCGTCCTTCTCGCGCACGAAACAGGTGCCCTGCCACAGACTCATCGGATCGAAGGTGTGGAAGGTCAGCGAGGTGCCGGGCAGAAAGTCATCTTGGGTGTAGATGACGGTGGCGGTACCACCGTGGCTGGCCTGGGTCTGCTGCTGGCGGTACCACAGATTGGTGATGCCGCTGGCGACGGTGTAGGCCACCGTGCCTTCGTGGATCGCGTGCACCGTGGTGCTCTTGATGGTCTCGCCCGGGCGCCCCGGCATCGGGTCGTCGGGGTGCAGCAGGACCGTGGTCTGCACGCCGCCGCCCTGGGCGAGCAACAGGGTGGCAAGAATGGGAAGGGTGGCCATGCCCTTTCAGCGTTGCCGCCGCCCAATCTCCCTCATGGAGTCCAGATCACCTCTGCAGGGGCAACCAGGCTGACCGCGTCCTCGCTGGGGAAGTCGGCCGGGGGCGCGATCGTGACCTTGCCGGTGGCCGCCCATTCGGTGCCGCGCGCGAGAATCGTCTGGAAGCCGACGCAGTGCACCGCCTCGGTACCACCGACGTGCCCCATCGGCGTGTGGAAGACACGACCCTCGCCGAAGTGCAACACCATCGCCATCGGTTCATGGCGATCGGTCTTGGAGGAATAGGCAGAAGCCACCACGATCAAGTTCTCGCACGGCCCACGCAGAGAGTCATACAACTCGTCCTTGCCGTGCTTCCATAGCGCAGGCAGACCCTCGACGATCGGGTGCCCGGTCTCCTGCGTTTCGACCACGAACTCGTGTTGCGGCCCGTGGCTGCCGCTGCCTTCGTCGGCAGCTGGATCGGGCCGCCACTGGCTGTCGCTCAGACGCATGTGCGAACCACTGGCAGGCGTGCGCCCGCCCCAGCCGCCAACCCCGATCAGGCGGTTGTATTCGGGCCAGTCGCCGCTCGAGTTGTTGGCGGCGTGCACCACCACGAAACCACCCCCCCCTTCGACGTAAGTCACCAGTGCATCCTTCATCGCCTGTGACCACACGCAGGTGCCGCCGTCGTTGTAGTTGCTGAGTACGACGTCGTACTGGCTGAAATCCGGACTCCAGGCTTCCCAATCGGCGCTGGCGCTCTTGTCCTCGGGCGAAGTCGAGACCTCGACCTCGAAGCGGCCGCTGGCGAGCAGGGTCGCCTTGGTCGCCTGGGTTGTGGCCTTCCAATCGTGGTTGTTCTGTCCGTCCAGGATCAGCACGCGGATCTTGGCCGGCGGATAGGATGAGGTGCAGCTTGCAAGTGTGCAGGCGAGCAGGAAGGAACCCAGCAGGAAACGGAGCATTGGCACA
>JAJFFB010000100.1 GCA_021776925.1 Planctomycetota bacterium
CTGCAGCGCCGGCAACAAGGGGCGCAAGGCCTGGGCGCGCGCGATCTGGTCCTGATGACCGCGCGCCAAGGCCAGCAGTTCCTTTTCCGCAACTGCGGCAAAGGGTGCCAGCGCCTTGACCGCGTGGCGCGCGATCCCCGGGGGTCGTGAGGACGCCTCGCCGACCAGGATCTCCACCGCTGCGCCGCTCAACTTGCCGACTTTCGCGAAGGGGGCCAACGACTGGTAGGCGGCCGCCAAACGGTCGCCCTTGCGCAACACCGTGACCGCTTTTTCCACCGCGGCGAGCGCCTCGGCGTCGGCCGTATTGCCGAGACTGCGGATCAGCCCCAGCGGCGCCTGGTCCTCAAGTTCAAGCACCTGGCGTAGTTTGTCGCGGGTGTCCTGCGCCGCTGCCGTCGCTGCGGGGAGGGTCACGAGCGCGAGGACCAGGCCCAGCAGGTGGAGGGTGGAGCGGAATTTCATTCTGGGCGAGGCTGTCGCCATCATAGCCAGGGTTCGACGCCATGGACCCACCCCTTCCCGTCCTCCATTACACCTTCGGCAACCACATGCACTGGGCCGACATGCAGTGGCTGTGGGGCTGGGAGGTCCTGCCTGGCAGCCTGCGCGACATGATCGAGCTGTGCCGCGCCGCTGAGGTCCGCGGCAACCTGAATTGGGACGCCTGCGCGCTGGATCGACTGGCGGCCGAACACCCGGGGGCCTTGGCCGAACTGCGCCAGGCGGTGAGCGACGGCTGGATCGATCCGGTAGGTGGTTCCTGGGGCCAGCCCTACGGCCAGTTCCACGGTGGCGAATCCAACCTGCGCCAATTCGAATTCGGTCTACGCGCGAACCTCCGCCATCTCGGCGTGCGACCGCGAATTTTCTGGGAGGAGGAGTTCTGGATGCATCCGCAGATGCCGCAGATGCTCGACCAGTGCGGATTCGAAGGCGCCTGCCTGTTCTTCCAATGGACCTGGCATACGCCCGAGGTGCCGCAGGAAGAGCTGCCGTTGGTGCGTTGGCGCGGGGTGGACGGAAGCGAACTGCCGGCATTCACCCGCAACGACCTCAACCTGCACCAGTGGCCCGAAGACTTCTCGGTGGTCGACCTGCTGGGCATGAAGCAACCGGCTGATGATGCGGGAGCAGAGGGGAATGAGGCGCCGCGCATCGTCGTGCAGTGGCTCGAGCTGATGCCGTCGCCGGACTGGATGTGCCGCAGCGAACTGATCTTGCCCAAGCTGCAGGAGTGGCGCCAGGATCCGCGCTTCCAACTGCGCTCGGACACGCTGCGCGGCCTATTGCCAATCCTCGATTCCAGTTCGGCGCCGGCACGGACCTATTCCCAGGACGACCTCTGGCACGGCATGTCACTGGGCAAGAACGGCGATCTGCTGCCCCGCGCGTGCCTACGGGTGGAGCGCGAACTCCTGCAAGCCGAAGCCCTGGCGACCTTGACCTCCCTGCTCGGCCGCCCCTACCCCTCATGGGGCGTGTACCCGGTGTGGGAACTCGACGAAGCCTGGCGCGAACTGCTCGCCGCCCAGCACCATGACAACCACGAGTGCGAGGGATTGTGCGGTTTCATCGGCAAGGATTCCCTGGACAAGGCCAGCACCATGGCGTGCCGGATCCGCGAGCGCAGCCTGCGCCTGCTCGCCCGTCGCCTGCACCGCGCTCAGCCGCAGGCCGAGGCGGTGGTGGTCAATGCCCTGGGCTGGGACCGTGACGTCGACGTACCTGGCTCCGGCACCGCCGCCGCGGTGCCGGCCTTCGGATATCGCTGCATGGGGCCCAACGACTGGCTCCAGGCCCAACCGGTTGCGGCCGAGATTGACGCCGGAGTTGGGCGCCTGCAGCGCGAAGGCCTGCGCCTGGAATGGTCTGGCAGCAAGCGCCGCCTGTCCTGGGGCACGCCGCACCCGGCCTCCTCCAAGCCGGACTCACTGGGAGTGGAATTGTCGCTGGTCCGGGACCGACAGCAGGTGGATCTGCTGCAACAGGTCCGATCCAGTGTCCGGCAACCAACCCAGGACCAGGCAGCGGCTTTGCAACTGCGCGCCGACCACCCCTCCGGAGACGTGCTACGCATGAACTGGAAGCTGCATCCACGGCTGCCGGTGGTGGAATGGATGCTCGAGCTGAGTCATGCCTCGCCGCCGGATCCGGGCATGAATTACGGCGTGCGTTTGGAGTTGCAAATGCCCTCAATGCCGACGGCGGTGCAGGCCGATTTCCCCTATGGTTGGAGCGAAATCCAGGCGCTTGCCGACCGTCGGCGCAAGTATCCGAGCGGCGACTGGATGACCAGCGAGCAATGGTTTGAAACGGTCCACCGGCCCTTCACTTCCCTGCGCTGGGTGCAGTGGGACCACCCAGTAGCACCCATGTTATGGATTCACGACGGCGCCCAATCCTGGTGCCGCCTTGAGCAAGGAATCGCGGTGCTGCTCAATCTGAAGGATCCATGGGACGAAGAGTTCTGGCACCCCCGCTGCGAGGCGCGCTTGTGGCAGGTACTTGAGCCGCCTGCATCCCCCGAACAACGCGAACGCCTGGTCGATGAACTGCTGCAGGAGCCGTTGTGGTCGCCGCTTCCCCCACCCGCGTTGGCCACAAACGCCTGTGTCGGAGGCGGCAGCCTTGACCATAGAGAAGAGCTGCCCGCGATGCTGCCTGGCTTGCGCCACAGCGGTTCGGGTCGGATCACCAGCCTACGTCGCGCAGACGCACGCGAAGGCCAGGAGCTGCTCGCCTGGGCTGGCCACTCAATGAAGCACCCCTGGGTGCTGCGCCTGGTCGAAACCGCAGGGCGAGGCGGGGAAGCGATGCTGCGGCTGCCGCCGCCGATTCGTCGGGCCTGGCGCTGCAACGCCCTGGGGGAAGCCATCCAGGAGATGGCCTGCCACGACGGCGAAATCAGGCTGACACTGGATGCCCACCAGATCCTGACCCTGATGGTCGACGTCCCGGCATCCGCCGCGCAGCCGCGCGACCTCGATCACAAGCGCGAGGTATGGGCCACCATCCATCGCCCGGGCCCGACATGACCTCGAAACCCACCCCGCGCCTGCCCGATCCGGCGCCACGGATTTGCCTGCTGGCCTCGATCAACCTGGATCTGGTGGTCCGCACCGAGACCTTCCCAAGTCCAGGCGAGACCGTGCACGCTCACTCGCTGCAACGTTACGCGGGTGGCAAGGGAGCCAACCAGGCGGTGGCCGCGGCGCGCCTCGGTGCACCTGTCGCGGTGCTCGGCTGCGTGGGCGACGACGAGGCCGGCTCCTGGCTGCACCAGGCCCTGCAGAACGAAGGGGTGGATTGCAGCGATCTGGAAATCGTTCCTGATTGCCCCAGCGGCACCGCCCTGATCACCGTCGACGATCGCGGCGACAACCACATCGTCGTCGTCGCCGGCGCCAACGCCCATCCCTGCGCAGAGTGGGTGCAGCAACGCGGCGCGGCGATCACCGCGGCCGACGTGCTGCTACTGCAATTGGAAAGCCCGCTGGCCGCGGTGCAGGCCGCTGCCCACATCGCGCACCAGGCAGGGGTCCGCGTGCTGCTGAACGCCGCACCCGCGCCGACGGTTGCGCTGCCGGCGGAGCTGCTCGCCTGCGTCGATCTGCTGCTGGTCAATCAGGTCGAAGCCATGGCCTTGGGCAAGATCGAAGCGCAGCGCGTGGTCACCACCCTGGGTGCGCAGGGTTCGCGTTGGACCGAGGCCGACGGTGCGCAATGGACCCGAGCGGGATACCCGGTGAGCTGCGTCGACACCACCGCCGCCGGAGACGCCTTCGCCGCCGCGTTGGCCTGCAGTTGGGCGGCGGGCGCCGACCCGGAATCCGCCCTGGCCTACGCCAACGCGACCGGCGCGCTGGCCTGCACGCGCCCCGGGGCCCAGGCCTCGCTGCCATACCGTGAGCAGGTCGAGAACCTGCTGCGCGGCACGGACTGAAGTCTCAATGGCCGCTCGCAGGCGCCTGCCCGGGGTAGGCTTCCCAGTCGTCGGTGCGGAAGCTGGGCGCCGGCAGCCCGGCGGCGTTGCGCAGATTGGGCTGGTCGGCGGCGCCCCAGGCGTAGCGCACCGCGACCGGTTCACTCACCGCGGGACTGGCAACCACCACCGTCCAGCCCTCGTCGGCGCGATGTTCGATGCGTGCCTGCGCCGCGTGCCAGAGGCGGTCGGCGCCGGCGATCTGGAAGTGGCTGGGTGCTTCGCCGTCGCGCGTAGTCAGACCCCCGGCGGCGTGATCAAATTCAAGACGGATGGCGCCGGCCTCACGCCGGTGTCCGCGCAGCAGCGGCCCGCTGTAGACCAGCTCGCGGCCGTAGCTCTTCGCCAGCGCCCACTGCGCCAGGCGGAAACCGACGTCCTGCTTGTTGGCCGGGTGGATGTTGCCCGGGTTGCCGATGTCCATGGTCACCACCATGCCGGTGTTGGCCACCGCCAGGGTCATCGTCTGGGCTTCGCGCAACGCCGCCGCCTGGCCTCTGTCGCCGCCGTAGTTGAACGGCGCGATCTGGACGAAATAGAAGGGGAAGTCGCCGCGCCCCCACAAGGCGCGCCAATTCTCGATCATCGCCGGGAACAGTGTCTGGTATTGGCGCGGACGCGTGCGGTTGGATTCGCCCTGGTACCAGATCGCCCCCCGGATCGCGTAGGGAATCACCGGCCGCAGCATGCCGTTGTGCAAGGCCGTCGGGTAATTGGCATGGAACCAGGAACCTGTCGGGAAGGCGCCCAATTCGCTCATCGCCGCGCCGCGCTGATGGCGCCAGTCGCCGGCCAGCGGCAGACTGCTGCCGGGCTCGCCCTGCGGATGGATGCGCATCTGTTCGGCGTTGCCGGTGAAGCCGCCACCACCACCGGTGTCGACCGCGCGCACCGCAAGCACCGCGCTGCCGCCGGTGACTGCGGACGCCGGTACGCGGTAGGAGCGCGGTTGATTCCATAGGCCGTCGGCGTGGCTCGCCCCCACCCGGCGGCCGTTGAACCAGGTGGTGTCGTTGTCGTCGATCGGGCCGAGTTCGAGCACCAGTTCGCGCCCCTTCCACGCCACCGGGATTTCCACCTCGCGGCGGTACCAGACCACGCCATCAAAAGCGCCCAGATCGCCGCTCCAGGCGCCCGGAACCCGCGCCATAGCCCAGCCCTGGTCGTTGAACGAAGCCTGCATCCAACCGTCGCGAGCGCTGCCCGGGTCGCGCTTGGACAGACGCGTCCACCAAGTCGCCTGGCGCGCCGACAGCGAGTCCTGGTCGGGTGCGCCGCGTCGCTGCTGCAACTCACGCAGCGGGGCCTCGAAGCCACCGTGCGCCAGCAGCGTTTCTTCGCTGGTCCAGGCTTCGGCCAGGGTGCCGCCCCAATTGCAGCCGATCAGGCCGATCGGCACCCCCAGCTCGCGGTGCAGTTCGCGGCCGAAGAGGAAGCCCACGGCCGAAAAGCGGCGCACCGTCTGCGGGTCACAGAGCTGCCACTGTCCGCTGCAATCATCCTGCGGTTCCATGCCCAGCGCGTGTTCCACGTCGAAGCCACGGATCATCGGCAGGTCGGCCGCCGCCGCTTCTTCCTGCCACGCCTGGATGCCGGGTCCGACCCCCGGACCCAGGGTCCATTCCATGTTGGACTGACCGCCACACAACCAGACCTCGCCCAGAACCACGTCGCTGTAACGGATCTGCTCGCCACCGCTGTTCACCGAAATGGTGTAGGGACCACCCTGGACCGGAGTGGCGCAGTCCACGCGCCAGACGCCGTCGCCGTCAGCGACCGCTTCCAGCGTACCCGCCCACCAACCCCCGCTAAGTTGCACCCTTTCGCCCGCTGCGGCCTTGCCCCAGAAGGGGACCGTCGAGGAACGCTGCATGACCATGTGATCAGAGAAGATCGCGGGCAGCGACAGGTCCTGGGCGATGGCGGATGCAGGGGCCAGGCAAGCCAGGGGGAGGACGATGCAAAGGGCCTTGAGCATGTCCAGAACCTTAACAGGCCGCATCGGGTTTGCGGCGGTGGCTCAGTGCCCCTTGGGGCGCCGCCCTGGCAGCAGCGCAGCCAGTCCTGCCAGGCCGGTCCCGGCCCAGAACCAGGGGGTGAAAACGATGTCCACCAGACCGGGCCAGTCCATCCGCACTTCAGTCGCCGAAACTCCGAAGTCCTCCAGCGCAGCGGTGAAATCCAGGGTTTTAACCCAGTCACGGTAGAGCAGCCACAAGGCGGCCACTGCGGCCAGTGCGGCCACCCGCCGGGCGCGGTCGATACGCCTGCCGACCACCGCCCCCAGCAGCCCAGCCAGCGCAGCCGCTCCCAGACAGCCCAGCGCCGCCATCGACCACATCCGCCCGGGCATTCCCTGTGGCACCGGAAGGCGCTCGTTGCCTGGGCCCGTCGGGCCCTGCAGGTTCCAATCGCTGTGCCAGTACTTGTCCATGTTGTCCAGACCGGTGAACCGGAAAACCGGAATCCCGGTGACCTGCACCTGTGCCCATGGCAACAGGAAACAGGCACCGGCCAGGCCAAGGCACAGCAATAGGATCAACAGCCGTTTCACACCTGGACCCGTTCCGCCCAGCGGTCGATGACCTGCTGCAGTTCGGTCAGCGGCGGGGTTTCCGCGGCAGCGGAGAAACAACGCCGCTCGAGTTCGGCACTTTCCAGGCGGTGGGCAGCGAGCGTGGATTCGTTCCAATAGGCGCCACTGTCCTCTTCGACTCGCTGCAGATAGGCGAGGGTGGCCAGCGGGGTGGCGCGGCGCGGGCGCGGCACGCGCGGCGGCGCTGCGGCGGCGGCCGGTTCGCGGCGCAGGTAAATGAGCACCGCACCGCCGCCGAGCACCGCCAGCGCCAGGACCACCAGCCAGGCCGGCGGACCACCCCCCCCCAAGAGTGCGCTATCCAGCGGAGTCTGGGCTTCGGCATCGACCACGTCGAGGTCGGCATAACGGCGGTAGTCGAGCTTCTCGTGATCGAGAGCCAGCGCCGGGAAGTGGAAGGAGTCCATGCCGCGCGCGTCTGCGCCCGGCTCCAGCGTCAGGCTCCAGCTGCGTTCGGTCAGCGGCATCACCGGATCGGATTCGGCGTCCAATTCGACCAGGTTGAGGCCATGCGGTTGGATCTCAGTAGTGACGAAACCGGGCACCGCGTCGTGTTCGGGCAGCAGCCGCTCGAGTTCGGGCAGGACCCCGCGTCCGCGCGTGCGCACTTCCAGACGCACCTTGCCGTCGGCGAGTTCGCGCGCGTCCAGCACCATCTCCGCCTCGAGCTTTTCGTAGGGACGATCTTCGGCGATGGCGGAATCGGAGTCGAGCAGTACCACCGGAGTGATCAGTGGCAGGACAACCAGACCCTTGCCATCGCTGAAATCCATGTCGATCTGCAATGGCGGGATGCGGTCGACGGCCTGGTCGCGCGCGCTCAGCACCAGATAGGCCAGGGGTTTCTCCATCCAGCCATGCAGCCCGAAGGGGCGAGCCACCACTTCGGCTTGATGGAAGATCAGGTTCTCGACCTCGAAGGACTCGAACAGGGTCGAACGGATCTTCTCCTCGAAGTTGTCGAGGTAATCCACCGGTGCCGGCACGCCTGGGGTGTAGACCCCGTTTTGCAGGTACTTGCTGAAGCCACCTGCCTCGCGTTCCAGAGCGGTGGTGTAGCGCAGGGACAAGCGCACGCCGAAGGGGCGCCCGGAACCGACCTGGTCACTGCCGTCGACCTCGGTGACCAGGCGCACTTCGTCGATCAGCTCTTCGTAAAGGCGCAGGCGGTTGCGCACCCCTTCGCCCTCCGGATGGTCACCGAGGACGCGGGCGACGTGGCGCAGGAAACGCGGCTTGACCTGGGCCGGAACGTTGACGCGGTTGGCCCAGTTGGCGAAGAGAGCAAGATGGCGTTCTTCTTCCTCGCCCCCGAGGTCGGCCATGGCGCGCCGCAGCAGGTCGACCTGGTCGTTGTCGGGCTGGGTTCCGCGGGTCAGGAAACCGAGCTCACTGGCGCCAAGCGAAGCCGCGAACCACAGCGTGTAGGGCAGCGGCGTGGGCACCGCGCGGCGGGCCACCAGTTCGCCTTCATAGGCGTCGGCGGCCTCGGCGAAGGAGGCAAAGGAAGCGTCGCGCAGCGGCGTGTAATCCAGCAGATTGGGATCGCGCGCGTGGGTGAACTCGGCGAAATCGAACATCAACGCCGCGCGCGTCAGCACCGCCAGCCACGCATCCGCATCGAGATCGAGAGCGCGTTGCAGTACCGCTTCAGCGAGGGCGTAACCGCGCGCGACCTCTTCCTCGACCTGGCTCTTGTTGCGTCGCGTTCCTGAGGCTTCCTGGACGCGCTGGGACTGCCAGCGGCTGCCCAGGTTGCGGCGCATATTGTCGGCCAGCGCGGTGGCCATGCGCGCCGACATCTGCGCGACCGGACCGAGCAGGCTTTCGATGTCTTCCAGCCGGTAGACCTCGGCGGCGCTGTGGCAGGCGGCGAATCCGTCGACCAGTTTTTCTGCCTCGAGCGACTCGATGCCGAGGTCGGCAAAAGCGCGCAACAGGTCGGCGAGCTTGGCCAGCGAACGCATCTGGTGGGCACGCGTCAGCGGCGCTGCGTCGCCGAAGCCCTGGTTCATTCCCGGGTTGAAGCTGACCCGGTTCTCATCCAGGCCGTCGACGCGCTGCGCCTCGAGCGCGCGGGTCCATTCACTCATGAAGTCTTCGGCCAGACTCTGCGCCAGCGGCAGCCGGCGGTCGCGCGCCTGACGGATCAGGTCCAGCGCCAGATCCGGCGCCAGCCCCTGCGCGGCGAGGCGGATGCGCGTCTGGTAGACCTTTTCCGATAGGCCCGGATCGAGCAGATCGAGCCATCCGCCGTCGGGCATGTGCAGGCCCAGATCCTCGGCCGCCACGTAAGTCGGGTAATAGGTGCGCGTGGTCTGGTCGTAACGGCGGAACTGATAGCTGTCGGGATCGGCGCTGAGGGTGAACTCGGCCTCTTCCATCAGCACCGCGGTAACCAAGTTGAGCGAACGGCGGTTGGATTCGCGGCTTTCCTCGGTGGCCAGGCTGACCAGGATGCGGCCCATGGCGGCAATTTCGCCGATCACGTGCACGCGCTCGCCGCCGCGGCTCGACATGCGCTTCTGGTTGCGCGCTTCCTGACAGGCACGCGCCAACGCGGACAGGCCGAAGTGACCGCCATTGGTGAATAAGGCCGCGCGCCAGGTCGCGGTCTCGCCTTCGGGGAGCTCCGGCAACAGCGCCAGGACGTAGCCGAGCGCCTGGGTACGGAAGGCACGATCGGCGCCCGGCGACTGCAAGGCGCGGCGATACAGATCGAATGCCTGCTGCAGATGCGACTCGCGATCGGCGCGCTGCGCCGCGGCGAGGCCGACGTGCTGATGGAAGCGCGCGTACTGGACAAGCACCACGTGATCGCTTTCGTCGGGCGCGATTTCGGGCAGATAGGGTTCGGCTGCCGCGACCAGCCCGGCGTCGAAGAGCAGCATCGCCGCCCGCCGGCGGCTGTTGTCATCGGCCATGCCGAATTGCGGGTGGCCGGCGGCGATCAGATCCGGAATCGGCCCGACCGATCCGCGCCGTGCGGCCGACTGCAGCAGGCTGCCGAGCTGCCCCAGTTGTGAGTCATCGAGCTCTCCCGGGCAGATCGCCGCGAATTCGAGCACCTCGCCGGGCAGGATGGCCTGGTCCTGGCTGACCAGCGCCTGCAGCAGGTGCTGGAAGATGGCGGCGGCGTCCTCGCCGGTTTCCTCGCGCAAGAAGCGCCCGACCTCCTGCCATTCACCGGCCATCACCAGCAACCGGAATTCAGCCACCTGGCGCGCCGCCTCGGTGGCCTCGGCGGCTTCGGCGGCGGCAGGGTCGCTTTCTGTGCCTTCCTCAACGCCAGCTTCCTCTGCACCCGCGGCGCCTTCTTCAGCGGATTCCTCGGAGTCCCCGAGAAGGAATTCGATGCGTGCCTGCAGCACCGCATCGGGGGTGCGCCGGAACTGCTGTTGCTGCATTTGTTGCAGCAGTTGCGAGGGACCTTGTGGTTCTTCCTGGGCCTGGATAGCCCCTTCGGCGGAACCCGGTTCCTGGAGGTTTAGGACAGGCTCTTGGACGACCCTGCTGGACGCCTTGGCCGGCTGCAGAGGGGACGCAGAGACTTGGGCACCTAGCGGCAGCGCGGACGCGCCTACCAGCAGGCCGATGCAGCTCAGGAACATCAGGGGGAAACCTGTCCGCTTGGATCAGGAACCGCCGTCGCCGGCGCGCAGGCGCCCCATGCCCTGTTTGATGTTCTCGCTACGGGCGTCACCCGGATTCTTGCAGTTGCCACCCTTGCACTTGCTCTTCGACTTGCACAAGTTCTCGCAGTTGCCCGAGCAGTTCTTCGGCAGCGGCAGAGCCATCAGCTCTGACAAGTCCATCTCTTCAAGACGCACCACCGCTTCGACGTTGCGGCGCAGCGCATCGGCCTGGTCGCCTTCGGCGCTGTGGTTTTCGGCCAGGCGGCGGAAGTGCTGCCGCGCCTGTTCGGCTTCCGGCTTCCATTCCTCTGCGCTGCCGCCCTCAAGACGCATCAGCCAGGCGGCGAAGTATCGCGAGGAAGCGAGTTCGGCACGCACGGCCGGTGCCAGTTCGGAGCCGGCGTCTTCGGTCTTGACCAGCAGCTCTTCGAGCTGGTCGATACCGCCCCACATGTCGCCCTCTTGGATGACCGCCCGCGCCTTGGCCAGTTCCAGACTGGCCTGGGCATCGGCGTCGCTCGCCGGCAGCGCGTCGATGGCTTCCTGGAAATGCGCGGCAGCGGATTTCCAGTCCTGACCCTCGAGGGCGTCTTGGGCGTCGCCATAGTGGGAGGCGGCCTGGTCGCGGGCGTGGAGATCCTGGCCAGGACCGAAGTACCAGGCGGCGAAGACCACCGGGATCATCAGCCAGGCGGTCAGAGCGATGCGGGATTGAAGCATGCCGTATTAGGGAATCGACGAGGGTGTGACGCTGCCGGCGGGTGGAGCCTTGGAACTCTCCCATCCAGCTGCCTCAAGAGTACCCGACAAAGTGCCGGAACGCGAACGGCCAAACCAGACCATCAGCAGCGGCAGGAGGGCCAGCATGGCCCCTCCGCCCCCCACCGCGGCCAAAGCCAGGTCACGCAGGTCGGACTGGGTGGTCAGCTGGGGCAACGCGGCGGTCAGGTTGCGCACCACGTCGGAGGGCAGGTGCAGGCGGTTGCCGTCGTGGTAGCGGCCACCGAGGCGCACCGCGAGCTGCTGCAGCGAGGCGTGGTCCTGGCGCGAGGTGCGCCCGGCGACGCGGCTGCCGCGGTGCGGGTCGCCGACGCCGAGCACCAGCACGTCGGCGATCGCCGGGGTACGCATCGGCAGAACCCGGCCGGGCACGGTGTCGCCGTCGCTGACCACCAGCAGTACGGTGCTGCCGGGCGGCCAGCCACGCGTCTGGTCGATCGCCGCCTGCACCCCCTCCTGCATTTTGGTGCGGCCGGTGCGGAAGGCGTGTTCCAGCGGCAGCCCATCGAGCACGTTGGCCACCACCTGCATGTCGAAGGAGCGCAGCACCACCGGTTTGGCATCGGTGTAGAAGGCGACAATGCTGACTCGCGTCTGCTGCATGTCGAGACGTTGCATGACCCCATCGAGCAGCACCTTGGCGCGCTTCCAACGGCTCAGCTTGCCGTCAGGGCCGGCGTCTTCCAGATACATGCTCGGCGAGGCGTCGAGCGCGATCATCAGATGCTTGGCCGGCTCACGGTCGGGGTCGATCTCGTCTTCCGGAACCGATTGATAACGCAACAACACCACCAGCCCGGCCGCGACCGCCGCCGCCGCCAGCGCACGCAACCACGGCACCAGACGCACCCAGGCACGCGCCCGCCCGCGCGCGCCGAAGAGCAGAAAGCGCAGCGCGTGGACGCGACGCGCCTGGAGCCATTCGGCACCTCCCACCAGGGCCAGTGCAGCGAGGGCGGCCAGCGCCGCCGGGAGCAGATCGCGGAGCTCTACCACGGCGTCCAGCGCAGGCCCAAGAGGGCGCAGCCATGCAGAGAAAGAAGGATCAGCCCGGTCACCGCGAAGGGGAAGTACCACTCCAAGGGCTGCGGACTGGCGGGTTTCAGTTTCGCCGGCTGCATTTCGTCGATGTGGGCGAAGATCTGCTCGAGACCGCTACTGTCGTGGGCGGCATAGACGTGGCCGCCGGTGGGCCCGACGACCTCGTAGAGCTGCGCCGGAGCGTCGCCGTCACCGATGTGGATGGCGAACAGGCTGATGTCGGCGTCGCTCAGTTCGCGCCCCACCTTGCCGGCCTCGCCGCCGCCGAGGTCCTGGCTTTCGCCATCGGAGACCAGCACGATCATGCGGTCGCCGTCTTCCTCTTGTGACAGCGTCGCCAGGCACGCGCGCAGGGCGCCACCGATACGCGTGCTGCGCATGTGCGGCGGCTGGCGCGTCGGGTCGAGAAAGGGGGTGGCCTGGCGGATCGCGTCGAGGTCCTTGGTCAGCGGTGTCCAACGGATCGTCTCGCCGCCGAAGATGGTCAGCCCGCAGGCATCGCCGCGGCGCTGGTCGGTGAAGGCGGCGATCGCTTCCATCGCCGCTTCGTAACGCACCAGGTTGGCCCCGCGCGCCAGCGGCCAGCCCATCGAACCAGACACGTCAAGGCAGATCTCGATGTTGGTCAGCTCGCGGATCTGGCGCGGCCCACCCATGCGCTGCGGCCCGGCGAGCAGCACCACCGCGACCGCGAGCAGCAACGCCGGAAGCACGCTGGCGCCGCGCAGCAAACCGCCCAGCACGCGGCGCCGGCGGTGCGCGGCGTGGTCGAAGGGCAGGGCAGTGGTGTCCTGGCGCCACGCCCCCTCCCACAACAGCAGCAGGATCGGCAGCAGCAGGAACAGCAGCACCCAGGGATGGAGGAAGAGCATTACCCCGCTCCAGGGCTTGAAGTCGTGCCTGACGCGGCGATCTGCTCCGCAGGCAGCGCCGGAGTGCTGGCGTAGGGCTGCAGCACCGCGCTCACCTCGGCGTCGTCGTGGGTGGTTCCCGATGGAGCATGCAGCCACCGTTCGACCGCGGTCAGCAGGCGGCCGGCCTCGGCGTGGCGGCGCATGCGCTGCAGCGCTTGTGCCGCGGGCAATCCGTCCAGACCAAGCTGTTCACGCCAGTGCGCCAGCAGCAGCCGCTCAAGGCGCGCCTGCGCTTCGACCTCGAGCTGCCCGGCCAGCGCCGCCTCGACCAGCGGCCGCAACTGGTCGGCGAGGGTGGGCACCACCTCGACCACCACGGGCTCGGGGCGCGGGCGGTGGCGCCAGCGCCACACCAGCCACAACGCCGGGGGCACCAACCACAACAGCAGCACCACCACCAAAATGTTGCGGAAGCCGCCGAAGATGCGCTGCTCCAGGGTGTCGAGCGGGTCCAGATCCCCTTGGTGATCCGCCGGCAGCACCGACAGAACGCGCACCGGAATCGCCTCGATTTCGGGGCCGAGCGGTCGTCCGGGCGCGAAAAGCAGCTGCTCACGCAGGTCGTAGTCGCCGGCCGCGCGCGCCAGGAACAGCAGAGTGGCGTAGCGCCCGCCGTCGACCAGCACACCTTGGTCGGCGATGCGCACCAGGATGCGCGCACCGCTTTCGTTCGGACGCACCAGCAGTTCGTCGCCCTGGAAGCGGATCTCGACCCGGCCTTCCAGACCCACGGTCTGCTCGGCCAGGGGTTCTTGCGCGATGGGCGCTGCCGCGCAGGCCAGCAACAGCAGGGCGATCACAGCGACCTCCCGGTCTGGCCACGCGAGGACAGGAAGTGCTTCAGGGGCACCACCACGGCCTGATCGGTGCGCAGCAGCAGGTGGTCGACGCCGGCACCGGCGAGGGTCGGGCCGGGTCCTTCGCCCTCGAACCAGGCGCTGTTGCGCCGCGCGAGGAAGGTGACTCCGGATTCGGCTTCGGCGCCACGCAAGAAGCCCGGACCTAGATCTCCGCCTTCGACCGGGTCCTGCAGATGCAGCACGATGACGTCGTGGCGCTGCGCGGTCAGGCGCAACGCGTGCAGCGCCTCGGGGTCGTGCAGATCGCTGAACACCATGAAGATACTGTTGCGACCGGCACGCTGGCCGAGGTCGCGCACGGTCTCGCCGAGGCGGGTCTGCTCGCCGCGACGGCGGTGGCGCATCGGATCGAGACCCTGCCACAGGTCGCTGCGCAGCAGGCTCGGCGTGGTGCGGCCACCGGGCCGGTCGCCGCCGCTGACCACCGCCACCGGCGACAGCCGGCGCAGGCACAACAGGCCCAGCGCCGACGCCAGCCACACCGCCAGGGCGTGCTTGGACAGCGGCACCGAGTGCACGAACATCGACTCGGAGGTGTCGACCACCAGATAGGTGGAAACGCGCTTCAGCGCCTCGTATTCCTTGATGTGCGGTTTGCCGGTGCGCGCGCTGACGCGCCAGTCCAGCTGCCGCACCGGATCGCCGGGAACATAGAGGCGCGACTGCGCGTACTCGATGCCGGGGCCGACGTAGCGCGACGCATCGGTGCCATAGGCGAGGTCGTCGGCGAGGCGCCGCACCACCAGTTCGAATTCGCGATTGGCGAGTTCGTCCGGGGGAATGAGATCCTGGCGCGGCGAACCGGTTGAGGTCATGGCACTGGATTCAGGCCAGGCGTCCGATCAGCTCCTGCAGGACTTCTTCGGACCGGCGGCCGCGCGCCAGGGCTTCGTAGGTCAGTCGCATACGGTGCAGCAGCACGTCTTCGGCGAGTACGAACAGATCCTCCGGCACCACGTAGTCGCGCAGATTGAGGTAGGCGCGCGCGCGCGCGGCCTGCACCAGGGCGATCGAGGCACGCGGGGATCCGCCCAATTCGATGTCCTCGTGATCGCGACTGAGGCCGACCAGTTCGACGCAGTGGCGCTGGAACACCTCGCTGACGTGGATCTCCTGCACAGCGGCCATCGCCGCGGTCAGATCACTCAGATGCAGCGGCGCATCTTTCTCGATCGAGTCGAAGGAGGTCATCGGCACCGCCCCATCGCCGTCTTTCTTCAACCCCAGCCGTAGCACTCGGTGTAGGACTTCGACCTCTTCTTCTGAAGTTGGATAGTGGAGCCGGTGGCGCAACATGAAGCGGTCGAGCTGGGCTTCGGGCAGCTCGAAGGTGCCGGACTGTTCGACCGGGTTCTGCGTCGCGATCACCAGGAAGGGCGTGGGCAGCGCGAAGTGGTCGTCACCGATGGTGACCCTGCGTTCCTGCATCGCTTCGAGCAGCGCCGACTGCACCTTGGGCGAGGCGCGGTTGATCTCGTCGGCGAGCAGCAGGTTGGTGAAAACCGGACCCTTGTGGATGCGGAACTCGTTGTTGCTCGAGTCGAGGATCTCGGAACCGAGGATGTCGGAGGGCAGCAGGTCGATGGTGAACTGCACGCGTCCGTAGGCGAGATCGATGGCGCTGGCGACGGCCTGAACCAGCAGCGTCTTGGCGATGCCCGGGACGCCCTCCAGCAACAGGTGCCCGCCAGTAAGCAGCGCGATCAGGATGCGCTCGACGACCTCTTCCTGGCCGACCACGGTCTTGCCCACCTGACGCCGCACCTCGGCGGCGAAGCGGGCCTGAGCAGGAGATGAGGCCAGAGTGTCCGCGCCGGCGGAGGCGTTCGCTTCGGGGTTCATGGGAAAAAGGGGGGCGCCAGCGAGAAAGAACCGGCGCCCCCATCATGCGGGGACGCCGGTCGAGGGTCAACGCGCCGTACTTCGGCGCGTGCGCATCAGGATTAGAACTCCTCTTCCTGCTGTTCGGCGGGCTTGAGCAACTCGCGCGGCTTCGGGCCGAGCTCGACCTTGCACTCGCCGTGCTTCTTGATGCTGCCTTCGGTCAGGTTTTCGCGCTCGAACTCGCGGTCGCGGAAGCTGCCGGACATCTTCGCCTTGACGCGGAAGTCCTGCAGGCGACCCTTGGCGTCGACCACCAGGCGGAAACCACCACTGGCATCGATTTGCGGACCTTCGGAAGCGCCGCGCCCGCCGAAGCCACGTCCGCGACCGCCGCGGGCCATGGCCAACGCCGCTTCTTGGGTGAACTTGCCCTCGAAGACGACGCTGCCGTCCTTGCGCGTCAGGCGCACCAGGCTGCCTTCTTCGATCTGCTCGTGCAGGTTGGCGAGCTGCTCGTGGGGCAGAGCCACGCCGCGCGCAGCAAATGCCTGACCCATGCCGGTGTCGCCGCCACGGAAGCCGCCTGGGGTTCCTTGGCCGCGGGGCGGCCGTTCGGCACCATCGCCGCGGCCCTGACCACCCTGGCCGCCTTGCCCGCGTCCTTGGCCGCGGCCGAAGCCACCCCGGCGCATTTCCATACGCTGCCACTCGGCGTCCTTGCCGCCGGAGCGGTAGATCACCACGTTGTCAAGACGGGCGGCCTCGACTTCACCCTGCTTGAGAACGACCGGCTGGCCTTTCTGCCAGATGCCCTTCCAAGGTTGGGGAGCAGGAGGCTCGGCGCCTTCGGTGCCGCCGCGGCCGCTGAAGCCGCCGCCGCTGCTGGTCGTGAGGACTGAGAATTGGTAGGAACCGGCCTTGCCCAGGTCGGCCACCGCCGAGCGCAGGGCGTCCACGGCTTCGACTGCGGTCTGCACAGGCTGTGGGGCGGGCTCCTGAAGCAGGGGCAGGGAGAGAAGCAGGAGGAATGGACTCATGTCCCTCCAACCTATCCAGAGTCTCCTGGTTCCGCCCCTTTTTGTCTCAGGGCGACTGCGGTGCAGACATGCCCACGAAGCGGGGCTGTTCTTCGACCTGCTCGAGCCACTGACACAAGCAGGGGTAAGGCTCGAGTTCGAATCCACCCTCGGGAGCCAGGCGGGTGTATCCGTAAAGGGCGATGTCGGCGATGGTGTAGCGGTCGGCGGCGAACCACGCATGCGCCTTCAGGTGGGTCTCCATGGCCAGCAAGGCCTCGAGCCCGCGCGGCCGTCGCATCGCCACCTGGTCCTGCATCTCCGCGGCGCGCCCAGACAACTTCAGCAGGAAGCGCGACGTGGCGATGTTGGGCTCGTGGGCGTTCTGCTCGAAGAACAGCCAGCGCAGGACTTCAGCCTGCTCCCAGCGCCCCGCCGGAAGCATAGCCGTGCCCGCAGCCAGATACATCAGGATGGCATTCGACTCGGGCAAGCAGCGGCCGTCCGCGAGTTCCAGTACCGGCACGCGACCCTCGACGTTGCGGCGACGGAAAGCCTCGCTGCGCGCTTCGCCCTTGAGGATGTCGATCTCGACGTAGTCGTACACCACCTCAAGCTGGTGAAGCAGCAGGCGCGGCTTGTAGCAGTTGGCGGAAAGATGGTTGCCGTAGAGACGCATCATGGTGCGCAGGGATGCCAGACGGTTTTCATTTCCTGGAAGGACTCGATCCAGTCGGGTGCCTGGCACGGGTAGGTGGCGAACCAGTCGGCGACGTCGAGTTGCCGCACCTGCACTCTTTTCATGTTGTCGGCCACGCCTTCTTCCAGGCAGGTTCGCTGGACGTCATCACAACCGGCTGCGTGCACCGCGTCGACGTCGCGGTGGGTAGCGATCTGGGGCAGCAATTCTGCGCGGTCCCCGGTCAGAAGGTTGATCACCCCGGCGGGCAGATCCGCAGTCGCCCACGCTTCGGCCATCAGCGTGCACAGGGAAGCGTGCGCGACGTCGCTCAGCACCACCGTGGTGTTGCCACCGCAGACCACCGGTGCAAGCAAGGAAAGCATGCCGAGCAAGGGAGGTGCCGCAGGGGCCACCACCCCCACCACTCCGCACGGCTGCGGCAGGGTGGTGTTGTGATAGGGGCCGCACACCGGGTTGGCGTGGCCGCATAGCTGGACGTATTTGTCACACCAGCCGGCAAAGGCAACCAGACGGTCGATGCTCGCCTCGACCTCGCGGCCCGCCGCTGCTGGATCGGGCGTGGAGGCGGGTTCGCCCGCGGCGGCGATGTCGATCAGTGCACCGCGCAGTGCGTCGCTGCGCGCTTCGAGCATCTCGGCGGCACGGTAGAGGATCTGGCCGCGCAGATAGGCGTCGAACCTCTCCCAGCCGCCTTGTGCCCGGCGCGCCGCGGTCACCGCGTTGCGCAGATCCTTGCGCGAGGCCAGGCAGGCGCGCACGCCGTCCCCTGGCGAAGATTGGCAGGCGCGCACGCCGTCCTCTTGCGAAGCTTGGGACTGCGCCACGCTGCGCCCGGACTCGGATCGCACGAAGGCGCCGCCGATCCACAGCTTGGCGGTCTTCTGGATCCCTTGCCGGGACTGGTGCTGCTCAGGCTCAGGTGGACGGGATGCGCTCATGTCTGGCGGAGATAGGCTCGCAGATGGGATGAGAAGGCCGATCTTGGGCGACGCAGTACCTTGATGGTCTGCAAACAAAAACCGGGCTCAAGGCCCAAACCCAAGATCGACCATGACCAAGATTACCGCATCCCTTTCCCGCGTCACCTACGGACTGGATCTCGGTGACCGATTCTCCCACTACTTTGCTCTCGACGAGGCAGGGGCTGTCCTCGGCGAAGGTCGTCTACCAACCACGCGCACCGCTTTATTAAAACACTTTGAGCGCCTGGAGCCTTGCCTGATCAGCTTGGAAACCGGCACCCATTCACCTTGGATCAGCCGGCTCCTTGAAGGCTGTGGCCACGAGGTCATCATCGCGAATCCACGCAAGCTGTCCTTGATTACACGCAATCAACGCAAGAATGATCGCAACGACGCAGAGCTCCTGTCCCGATTGGCCCGCGCTGACCCGGCGCTCCTTCACCCGATTCGTCACCGTGGCGAAAAGGCCCAGCGAGACCTGGCTGTCCTGAGAGCACGTGCGGGTCTCATACGGAGCCGCACAGCATTGATCAATCATGCCCGTGGAGTGGCCAAATCCCTAGGGGGCCGGCTTCCCGCGAGCTCGTCTTCCACCTTTCCGGCCAAGGCTCTGGAGTCGCTTCCAGAGGATCAACATCCTGGACTGAAGCCATTGCTGGTCCAGATCGGCTGCCTGAATGATTCGATCAAAGAGTATGATCGCCAGGTCAAGACGCTGACCCAGGAACGCTATCCGGAAACCGCACGTCTTCTCCAGGTGGTCGGTGTCGGGCCCCTGACGGCGCTTACCTTTGTACTGACTCTCGAGGATCCTCAGCGCTTCACGAAAAGTCGCATGGTGGGTGCTTTCCTCGGTCTGGTGCCGAGGCAGGCAGAATCTGGCAAGCGCAGCCCCGAGCTACGCATCACCAAAGCCGGTGACCGTGAGCTTCGTCGACTGCTGACGCAATGCGCCCATTACATCCTCGGGCCATTCGGTCCTGACAGTGACCTGAGACGCTATGGCCAAAGGATCGCGGAGACTGGCAAGAAGAGCGCCAAGAAGCGCTCGATAACGGCAGTCGCTCGCAAGCTCGCCGTCCTGCTGCACAGTCTATGGAGAAGCGGAGAAAGCTACGAACCGATCCGCTATCCGGACCAAAGAGCAGAGGAGGTCGCGATGGTCTGAAAGTAGGCGCCGGCACATCAATGCCGGCCAGGCTTCCTCTTTACGAGGTCGCCTCTCTGTTAACCGCCCAGTCCGAGTGACTGCGACCACGGACAGGCTCAGTGTGACCAAGAGGTCCTCGAGAAACCGTCTAGCAGAATGCAGCGCTCGAACTGGACGGACCCCAACATGCAGCCGGCTCCAAGGAGCCGACCAAGACTGCGAATGGAAGCCTGGCGGACGACGGGGAGGGGGCTGGGAAGAGGAGGTGTAAAATCTACTCCTTGACAAGATCGGCCTTCTCATGGAAGGCCGTGGGTAAAGTGCTTTCGTTCCATGGCGAGTGGATTTGTTCCCTGGCAAGGAAGCTGGATCGGCCCCTATCCGTGGATAGGGGCCGGTTCTGCTGACGCCGTCCAGGGGAAAAAGACGCTGCCGTGGGGCGGAATGACTTTGTCCTCGGTCTGCTAGTACGGCCGGCCCTGCACATCGTTGGGCACGTCCACCGAGTGCACCGGCACCCACCTCTCCAAGCCGCGGAATCGATGGTCAGGCCGGAGCACCCGGGCCGGCGTGGCCGGTGCGCTCGACGTAGGCGTGATAGCCACCGTAGAAGGCATCCGCCGTGCCGCCGTCGATCTCGAGTACGTGGGTGGCCACCGCGTCGAGGAAGTGGCGGTCGTGGCTGACGAACAGCATGGTGCCGTCGTAGCTCTTCAGCGCGTCGACCAGGGCCTGCTTGGACTCGACGTCGAGGTGGTTGGTCGGCTCGTCGAGAATCAGGAAGTTGGGCGGGTTGTAGAGCATGCGCGCCAGCACCAGACGCGCCTTTTCACCCCCCGACAGATAGCTGGTCGGTTTGTCCATGTCGATCTCATCGAAGCCGAAACAGGCCAGGCACTTGCGCAGCGAACCGACCGATTCGCCCGGGAACTCGGCGGTCATGGTCTCGTAGGTGGTGGCGCGCGGATTGAGCAGCTCGGCGCTGTGCTGGGCGAAATAGCCGGTGCGCAGCGATGCTCCGCGTTTGAGTGAACCGTCATCGGCTTCGAGCTCACCCAGCACCATCTTCAATAAGGTGGTCTTGCCGGCCCCGTTGATGCCGAGCACCGCCCAGCGCTCCTGCCGGCGCAGGTGGAAATCCAGATCGAGGAACACCACGTTCTCGCCATAGGCCTTGCCCAGGCTTTCGCCGACGAAGATGTCGTTGCCCGAGCGCGGCGTCGGCGGGATGCGGAACACCAGGCGCTGGCGGCGGCTGCGCGGTGGATCGAGCTTCTCCAATTTCTCCAGCCGGCTCAGGCGGCTGCGCGCCTGGCTGGCGGAACGTGCCTTGGCGCGAAAGGAGTTGATCCACTTCATCTCGCGCTCGATGTGCCCCTGCTGACGCACAAAGGCGGCCTGGCGCTGCTCGTCCTCGAGCGCGCGCTGCGCCAGATAGAAGTCGTAGTCGCCGGGAAAACTGCGCAGGCGCCCTTCGTCGATCTCGACGATGCGGTCGACCACGCGGTTCATGAACTCGTGGTCGTGGCAGGTCATGATGACGGTGCCGCGATAGGTGCGGATGAACTCCTCCAGCCACACGATCGACTCCAGATCGAGGTGGTTGGTCGGCTCGTCGAGCAACAGGATGTCGGGCTGCTGCAACAGGATGCCGGCCAGCGCCACGCGCATCTTCCAGCCGCCGGACAGCTCCGCGGTGTCGCCGGCCATGCGCTCGGGGGTGAATCCCAGTCCGCCAAGGATTTCCCTGGCGCGCGGTTCGAGGTCGTAGCCACCCAGGGACTGGAACTCGTTCTGCCGCGCGGCGTAGCGCGCCATGCTGCGGTCAAGCGCGTCGGCGTCGCCGAGTTCGGCCATCTGGTGCTCCAGATCGGTGAGAACGCCGCGCAATTCAGCCACCCGCCCGGCGCAGCGGATCGCCTGCTCGACCGCGTCGCAGCCCCCCATCTCGCCGACCTGCTGGTCGAAATATCCCAGCTGCGCGCCGTTGGGCAGCGCGATGTCGCCGACCTCGGCGTGCTCCTGCGCGGTGATCAGGCGAAACAGCGTGGTCTTGCCGCTGCCGTTGGGACCGATCAGCCCAACCTTCCAGCCGTCCTCCACGCGCAAGGAGGCCTCCTGGAACAGGATCTGCGATCCATAGCGGTAATCAAGCCCGACGATGTCGATCATGGACCGTGCATTGTCGCCCCGCGCCGCTCACACCGCCAGCGGCAGCGACAGCAGGAAACAGGTGCCGCGCTCGTCGCTGCTCTCCAACTCGAGTGTGCCGCCGAGTTCCTGCGCCAGGCCGCGAGCCAGGGCCAGGCCCAGGCCGATGCCCGGGGTCGGATCGCTGGCCGCACGCTCGCCGCGGTGGAAGTGCTCGAAGATGCGCGTGCGCACCGCCGCGGCGATCCCAGGGCCGTGATCGCGCAGCCGCAGGTGCAGCCTCTCGGCGTTGCGTTCCAGGCTGAGCTGCAGCCTCGGTGGCCGGCCGTCCGCGGCGTACTTGCACGCGTTGTCGACCAGATTGAACAACACCTGGCGCAACGCCTCGACGTCGACCTCGAGCTGCAGTTCGTCGCCGGCGCGATTGTCCAGCGACCACTCCAATCCGGCCTCGCTGCAGCGTTCCTGCAGCCCAGGCTCCAGTTTTTCCAGGAGCCCGCCCAACGGCAGCCGCAGCGGATGCGCCAGGCCGCGCCCCTCTTCCAGACGCGCGAAGCCGAGCACGTTCTCGACCAGGTGCGACAGCCGCGTGGCCTCGCGGTGCAGGGTGCGTGAATATTCCCGCCGCTGTTCCTCGCCGCGCACCATGCCTTCGGCGAGCATCTCGGAATACATACGGAAGGTGGTCAGTGGGGTGCGCAATTCGTGGGTCACCGCCGAAGCGAAACGATGGCGGGTCTCGCCGTAGCGGATGCTGGAGCGCAGTGCCAGCCCGACCACCACAATTGCCAGCGCCACCGCCAGCGAAGTGGCGAGCAACGTGGCCAGCGCACCGCCGGGCCGGTCCTGCAGCAGATAACCACTGACCAGAGATGCGCTCAGCGGGGCGTCCAGCCGCGCCGGCACCGAGGCCAGGCGACCGTCCAGGTCGGCGGCGGTGGCTTCGGCGTGCAGGCTGCCGGCCGGCACCAGACGCGCCTTGGGCAGCAATTCGGCAATCCGTTGCAGCAGCGCCGCCTGCAGGCTCGGCCAGTCCATGGCGAATCCCTGCTGGTAGGGCTCTCCGTCGCCGCGCACCTCGCGCAGGAACCACAGCAGCTCCTGTTCGGAAGCGGGCTGGTCCTCAGGCCAGGAGGGAATCAGCGGCCCGACCTCGACCCGCCCGCGCGTCTGCGACAAGGGCCCCGACCATCTCTTGCCCAGGTCCAGCTGCTGCTGGGCGGGCAAGGTGCTGGAAGCGCGCTGCTGCAGGTCGCGCGCGCCTTTGGCTTCTTCGCTGGAGCCTTGCTGTCGGGCATCGTTGCGACCATAAACAGCAGCATCCTGCGCGGATTCCAATTGCTCCAGATTCTCGCGATCGCGGCGCCTGCCGGCCTCCAGCGCGCGGCCCAGCGAAGGCACCAGCCGGCGCAGCGTGCCCTGGCGTTGCTCCACCCAGCCTGGCGCGACGCCATTGGCCTCGGCCAGGTCGAGCTGGTTGCCGTCCGGGACCTGCGGCGAGGTCACCACCCCGTCCGCGCCGAATTCGCAGTGCAGCAGCACCAGATCGGATTCGAAATCCAGCAGCGGTGAGCGGTTGAGGAAACTGCCCGCGGGAATCTCGTTGAGCAGCTTGGTGTAGCTGCCCTCGGGCGCTTCGTAGAAGGAGTGGTATTCGTACCACGGACGCGCCGCTTCACGCGCCAGCAACGGCGCCAGCCACGAGTCCATCTGCCACAGCGCCAGGCGCAGAGTTTCGGCGTGACGCGTGCGCGCCAGGGCCTGGCTCTCGCGCTCTTGGGAACGCAGCAGGGTCGACCCTAGCCACATCATCGCGACCACCGTCGCCGCCACGCTCAGCGCGTAGATGTGCCACCACGGATGCCGGGCGCGCGCCGCCACGGCTCAGGTGCTCTCCGCCAGCATGTAACCCTTGGAGCGCACCGTAAGGATGATCGGATCGTCTTCGCCAGCCTCGAGTTTTTCGCGCAGGCGCGCGATGTGCATGTCGATGGTGCGCGTGTGCATGCGTTTGGGATCGAGTCCCCAGACGTGGCGCAGCAGTTCACTGCGGTCGACCGCGCGTCCGCGGTGCCCGACCAGGAAGCGCAGGATGCCGGCCTCGCGCTCGGTCAGCGCGCGCACCTCGCCGCCCGGAAGACGCACCTCGCGGCGCGCCAGGTCGACCTCGCGGCCGCAGATGGCGAAGGTCTCGACCGGCGCCGAGCGCTCACCCGAGCGCCGCAGCACCGCTTCGACGCGGGCCAACAGCTCGCGCGCACTGAACGGCTTGACCACGTAGTCGTCGGCGCCGCCGGCGAGGCCATTGACGCGATCGCTCTCGGCGCCGCGTGCGGTCACCATGATCACCGGCAGCGTCGGCCGCACCGCGCGCAGACGCTGCAGGATCTCGAAGCCATCGAGCCCCGGCAGCAGCACGTCGAGCAGCACCAACTCGACCTCGAGGGTGAGCGCGGCTTCGAGACCGCCCTCCCCCTCTTCCCGTTCGAACACGCGGAAACCCTGGTAACTGAGCGCGTCCACCAATCCGCGGCGGACCGCGGGGTCGTCTTCAACCACCAGAATGGCAGGCGCACTCACGAGGCACTGGGCTCCGTTCTCATGGTAGCAATCCGGCTCAGCAATCCTGAATGCTGACCAGCCACAGATCGGCGCGCAGCAGGGAAGCCATCCAGCGGATCACGCTCGGAGTCTGCTTGACGGGTGCTTCTTCCTTCTGGTCGGCTTCGAACTTCAAACCCTTGCCTTCGGCCTGGGTGCGGATCGCATCCCGCACCACGCGATCGAAGGTGCGCGAGTCGTCCACCGCCTGCTTCTTGCGCTCGTCTTCCAGCCACAGGGTGCGCTGCCCGCCCAATTCCCCGACCTTTTTCTGCAGCGTATCGCGCTCCTCGGTCTTGGCCTTGAGGAAGCTCTTTTTCTGCTCCAGATCCAAGGCGTGCATTTCTTCCGGCAGATCTTCATCGCTCATCTTGGCCAGGTCAAAGCCCTCTTCCTTGGAGGCGTCGACCAGATCCCAGGCGCCGTTGAAATAGAGCTTGCCCCCCTTGGTCATGGCGCGTTGCGCGGCGACCGGCTTTCCCGATTGCTGGGCGTTCTGATCCTGTCGCTGTTGATTGGACTGAGCACGCTTGCCTTCCCGACCGTAAAAAACGTAGGTGCCGTTGAGAGCGGTACTGAGCGAGGTCAGTTCGTCGTCAAAAGGAGTCGGCGGGTCCTGCAGCACCTGTCCGTGGTCGATGGTGGCGAAGTGGCCGTCGGCGCGACGCGCGACCGCGGCCCAGCCCGGTGCTTCGGCGTCGCCTTCGCCGCCGCAGTAGATGGTGTTGACCAGGATTCCCTTGTTGATGACGCGCGCGGCGATCTCGGGGGCCTGGAACAGCTGATCCTGATCCGCCGATTCGTTGCCGGCGACGATCATCAGCTTCAGGTTGTGGTCCCCGGGCGTCCACCGGAGCTGTTCCAGCGAGACTTTCATCACCCGCGCGACCAGTTCAGTGCCTCCATTGGTAGTCAGCGCGAACAATTGCTGCGAGACCTTGTCGAGGTCTTCGGTGAAGGGCGTGTTGATGTGCACCCAGCCGTTCTCGGCGACGTGTCCATCATTGCCAAAGGTCAGCAAGGCAACGCGCAGACGCGGCGTCGGCTTGGCCAGGGCGAGGTCGTTGACCACCGACCATAAGCGCTGTTTGGCGGCTTCGATCAAACCGTCCATGCTGCCGCTGGTGTCGAGGCAGATGGCCAGCTCGACCACCGGCACCTGGTCGGCGGGCCGCTCGATCGGCGCCTGACGCGGGACTTCGCTTAATGGCTGGGTTTCGACGGTCTGGGCGCGCGTGGCGGGCGCCAGAGCACCCAACGCCGCGGCGGCCAGAATCAAGGTGGTGGGAAATTGGGTTTTCACTGGTCGTCCTCCTGTTGTTCTTGATTGGTTTGATCTCGGTTCTGATTTCCTGAAGTACCTTCCTGTCCTGCTCCTGCTCCCGATCGCGCCTGTTCGGCGGCTTGTGCCGGGGCTTCCTCACCAGGTGCCAGCACCAGCACCTTGCTGCCCTTGTGCTCCAGCAGGATGCTCCCCGGCAGCGAGAGCAGACCCTGGCGGCGCTCCAGCACCAGTTCCTCGAGCAGCACCCAATGGGCGTCGCTGCCGAAGTTGACCACGCGGTCGAAGTCGAGGCCTTTGCCTTCGACCACCAGGCGCGAGTCCAGCCACTGGTTGCCGCGCTTGAAGAAGGCGCGGTCGTTGATCTGCTGCACGTTGTCCACGCCGACCTCCTCCATGTCAGCGTTCCAGTAGCGGTTGCCGTAATCCGCCCGCTGCGCCAGCTTGCGGTTGTTGAAGTTGCGCCCCTGGCTGACCGCGGCCTTGCCGGTGCGCTGCAGCTGCGCACGTTCGTGCAGGTTGTCGCTGACCGCCGAAGCCAGCCGTTCCCACTGATCCAGCTGCACGCCTTCGGTGGCGAGGAAACTGGTGTACTCACTGAGCACGCCGAACTCGGCCGACAGGCGCAGGATCTCGTCGCTCAACTCGCGGAAACGCGGGTCCTGGCGCAGGCCGTCGAGACTGGGAAACACGCTGCCAGGCTGCTGCGCACCCATCTGGCGGATCTGGTCGACCAGAAAGGCGATGCGCCGCCCGGCCCACAGGCGCGGCACGAAGGCGTTGCGCGTGGTCGCCTGGTCCAGTTGGAAATCGAATTCGAAACTGCGGTCGCGCCCGGAGCCCTCGTGCCCGCGCAAACGGAAGTGCAGCGGCTGTTCGCCGCGGTAGCGACCGAGCAGCACCAGCGGCTCACCCTGGTAGAGATCGGGCAGCGCCACCGGTTCGAGGTCGTGGACGCGGCTGGTGATGCGCCGGCCCTGGTCGTCGAACGACTCCAGGATCAGATCCGACAACACCGGACCATTGAGGCGGCGGAACACCTGGGCCACGCGCAATTCAACGTCTTCGCCCGGCATGACGTAGGTGGTCAGTCCTTTGGCGCGGTCGGATACACGGTCGAGCAAGGGCACGTTGACGTCTTCGCCGACGCCAAAGGTGAAAATGCGCCGTCCGTGCGGATTGCCCTTCTCCACCGCTTCGGTGATCGCGCGTTCGCCGGTGCGGCCGACCGTCGGCAGCCCGTCGGTCAGGAACAGCACGATCGGCAAGCGCTCGTCCGGCGCCTGCTGGCGCAAGGCCTCGACCAGCGCGTCGTGGATGTTGGTGCCTCCTCCCGGTCGCATCGCAGCGAGGTATTGGCGCGCCACCTCGACGCTCTTCTGATCGCGGATCACCGGATGCGGCGACATGCTCTCGACGGTGGTTGAGTAGTCGAGAATGTTGAAGCTCTCGCCATCGCGCAGCCCTTCGATCACCTGCAGCGCGGCCGCCTTGACCTGGTCGAGCTTGCCGCCGGCCATGCTGCCGGAACGGTCCAGCACCAGGGTCAGTTCGCGCCGGCGCGGCGCCACGTTGTGCAAGGGCGGCGGCGCTCCGGTAACCATCAAGAAGTACCCCCCCCCAGAGGCCGGATCCGGATAGGCGTAGAGCGAAGCGTGCACGCCCTCGCGGTCAAGCACGAAGCCGAGACGGAACGGGCCTGGATCGGTCACCGAACCCCCGCGCGCCTCCGCGCTCACCCGGCGCGGACTGTGGCGGCGGATGTCCAGCTCGTGCGAAGGCGAGTACACCATCGACACCGGCGACTGGGCGCGCAGTTCCACTTGGATGCGCCACGGCACGTTGCCCAGCAACGACTCACTGCGCGGCAGCAGATAGTCGTGGCGGGCGCCGTCGATCTCGACCAGGTGGTGGTAGCCGATGCGCACGCGCAGGGTCGAGTTCGGCTCGACCGGAAAAACGCTGCTGCGCAGGCTGCGGTAACCGGCGAATTCGAGCAGCGCCGGATCCTGCAGGCGCGAGACGATGCTGCGGTACAGGCGGCTGGCTTCATCGCGCGGCAGCACCTGCAGCCTGGCCTCGAGCGCCGGCCCTTCAAAGGAGAAGGAGTCGACCACCGCGCCGTCGGGAACCGGCACCAGCACCTGGACCTGGGCGCGGCGCGTCCCGCGGTTGCGCAGCAGCAGCTCCAGGCGCGTCGACGCGGTCGCTTCGACGATCTCGACCTTGGCATCCACCGCCTCAAGGCTGACCGCGGGCTGCCCGTGGCGGTTCAGAGCCCCGACCTGGGGCACCACCACGTGGGCAGCCACCACCTCGGGAGTGGCCTGGATCTCCTGGGCGGGCGGGGCGGGGCTCAGCAGCACGCCCAGACCCAGTAGCAAGCTCGGCATCGTGGCTCGATTCATCAGCGGTTTCCTCGTCGGCGTCGGGGCGCCCGGCATGGGCCAGCCCATTTCTGAAACTACTGCCCCAGGCGCCGACTCTTGGTAACACCCGGGTAACGATCTGGCGCCGAAGGCGCAGCAAGCTGGGCCTGGCCCTGGTTTCGGCCCCCTCGGCACGGCTAAGATTGCCGCGACCGTGCTTCCTCACCATGTCTGAAATCATCTCCATCCAAGGCCGCCAGATCATCGATTCGCGCGGCAACCCCACCGTCGAAGTCGAAGCCGCCCTGTCCACCGGCGCCAGCGGCCGCGCCGCGGTGCCCTCCGGCGCCTCCACCGGCCAGTACGAGGCCATCGAACTGCGCGACGAAGACGCCAACGCCTGGATGGGCAAGGGCGTCAGTCAGGCGGTGCGCAACGTCAACGAGGTCCTCGGTCCGCACATCGTCGGCATGGACGCCGACACCCAGGAAGAAGTCGACCGCGCGCTGATCGAACTCGACGGCTCGCCCAACAAAGACGGCCTCGGCGCTAACGCGCTGCTCGGCATCTCGCTGGCGGTGGCCCACGCCGCCGCCGACGACGCCGGTCTGCCGCTGTTCCGTTATCTCGGCGGCGCCGGCGCCAATCGCCTGCCGGTGCCGATGATGAACGTGCTCAACGGTGGCGAGCACGCCGACAACAACGTCGACTTCCAGGAGTTCATGGTGCAGCCGTGGGGCGCCGAGAGTTTCTCCGAGGGTCTGCGCTGGTGCGTCGAGACCTACCACTCGCTCAAGGCCCTGCTGCGCCAGAAGGGCAAGTCCACCGGCATCGGCGACGAAGGCGGGTTCGCGCCCGACCTCGCTTCCAACGCCGAGGCGGTCGAACTGCTGATCGAGGCGATCGAGCAGGCCGGACTCAAGGCCGGAGTCAAGGAGATGGCCATCGCCCTCGACGTCGCCGCCTCCGAACTTCATCGCGATGGCGCCTACCACTTCGAAGGTGGGCAACACAGCTCCGACGAGCTGATCGCCTTTTATGCCAACTGGTGCGCTCAATACCCGATCGCTTCGATCGAGGACGGCCTCGACGAAGACGACTGGGATGGCTGGGCCAACCTCACCGATGCCCTCGACGAGCGCGTGCAGCTGGTCGGCGACGACATTTTTGTCACCAACCCCGAACGCCTGCGCCGCGGCATCCTCGGCAACCAGGCCAACTCGATCCTGATCAAGGTCAACCAGATCGGCACCCTGAGCGAAACCCTGCGCACCATCGACATCGCCCGCGAGGCGCAGTACGCGGCGGTGATTTCGCACCGCTCCGGCGAAACCGAAGACACCACCATCGCCGACCTGGCGGTGGCCGTCGGCGCCGGCCAGATCAAGACCGGAGCCCCCTGCCGCAGCGACCGGGTAGCCAAGTACAACCAATTGTTAAGGATCGAGGAGTGGCTGGGCGGTTCCGCCCGCTACGGCCGGGCTAAATGAGCCACCGGCCCCCGCGCCGAAACCGCCTGGTGGAACCGGTGTTGTGGGGGCTGGCCGCAGTGGTCGCGGCCTTTGTTCTGGTGCCAGCAGTGGCCGAGCTTTTCGAAGCGCGCAGCAAAGAGGTCGAAGCCGCCGACCTGCGCAACCAGTCCACCGGCGCCATGCAAGCCGAGCGCGAGCGCCTGAACAGGCTTTTGAATGATCCTATAGAGGATCAGAAACTCACCGAACGTTACCGATTAGGTAAGCGTAGAGACAGCGAGCCGGAGCCCTCCGGCTCCGCCACCGAGGAAAACCCATGACTGACCCCCACAACGACGTCGCTGCGGCCGAGCAGTTCACGGAAGTCTTCCAGCGGCTGCGCGAGCAGGTCGGCCGCGTCATCGTCGGCCAGGACCAGGTCGTCGAGGAGCTGATCCTGGCGCTCGCCGCGCGCGGCCACGCCATCCTGGTCGGGGTCCCCGGCCTGGCCAAGACCCTGCTGGTCAGCACCCTGGCGCGCAGCCTCGACCTGGACTTCCGCCGCATCCAGTTCACCCCCGACCTGATGCCGGGCGACATCACCGGCGCCGAGGTCATGCACACCGACCCCGAAAGCGGCGAGCGCAGCTTCCGTTTCGTGCGCGGTCCGGTGTTCACCAACATGCTGCTGGCCGACGAGATCAACCGCACCCCGCCGAAAACCCAGGCCGCGCTGCTCGAGGCGATGCAGGAGCGCCAGGTCACCGCGGCGGGCAAGGGCATGCCGCTGCCCGATCCCTTCTTCGTCCTCGCCACCCAGAACCCGATCGAGCAAGAGGGCACCTATCCTCTCCCCGAAGCCGCGCTCGACCGCTTCCTCTTCCTGATTTCGGTCGACTACCCCAGCGCCGAAGAAGAGGCCGAGATCCTGCGCCGTACCACCGGCGCCGAGGAACAGGTGCTCGAAGCAGTCATCGGCGTCGAAGAACTGGTGCGCATGCAGAAACTGGTGCGCTCGGTCCCGGTGGCCGATCCGGTGCTGCAGTACGCAGTGGCGCTGGCGCGTAAGTCACGCCCAGGCAGCGTCGACGCCCCTGCCTTCATCGGCCAGTGGGTGACCTGGGGTGCCGGCCCGCGCGCTTCCCAGAACATGGTTCTGGCGGGCAAGGCGCGGGCGCTGCTGCACGGCCGTTTCCACGTCTCCAGCGACGACATCGAAGCCGTCGCTCCCGCGGTGCTGCGCCACCGCATCCTCACCAACTTCGCCGCCCAGGCCGAAGGCATCACGGCAGACGCCGTCATCGCCCGGCTGATCGAAGAGACCGAGGCCCACCCGAGCGGCCTCGATGGAGAACGTGCCAAGGGCATCGGATCCTGAGCTCCTGGCCAAGCTGTCGCGGCTGGAGCTACGCGCGCGCACCGCGGTCGAAGGACTCGCCGGCGGGCGCCACCAGTCGGCGGCTTTCGGCGCCAGCAACAACTTCGCCCAGCACCGCGAGTACGTGCCGGGCGACGATCTGCGCTACCTCGACTGGAAGCTGATGGCGCGCAGCGAGCGCGACATCGTGCGCCAATACGAAGAGGAAACCGATCTCGCCGGCTTTCTGGTGCTCGACCTGTCGGCCTCGATGCGCTTCGCTTCGCTGGACTGGAGCAAGGCCGATTACGCCACCTGGCTGGCCGCAGCTCTGTCCCATCTGCTGCAGCTGCAAGGCGACAAGGTCGGCCTCGCCCTGACCCACGGCGATCGCCTGAGCGAATGGATTCCCGCGCGGCGCGGCGAAGCCCATGTTCAACTGGTCCTGCAGGCGCTCGAAGGCGCCGCGGTCGAAGGCGAGGGCGATCCGGCCGAAGGCCTACGCCTGGCCCTGGCCGAAGCCGACCGCCGCGGTCTGGTGATCTGGATCAGCGATTGCCTTGGCGAACCGGCTGCGGCGGTGCAGGCGGCCTCGCAACTGCGCCACGAAGGCCACGACCTTCTCACTCTGCGGGTCCTTGATCCCGCCGAGATCGACTTTCCTTATGGGCGCAACACACGCTTCGACGCGCTCGAAGGCAGCGACCACCTCAAACTCGAACCGCGTGCGGTGCGCGACGCCTATCTGGCCGAGTTCGAAGCGCACGGCGCCGAGTTGCGCCGCGGCCTGCGCGCCCTGCGTGGCGACTTTCGCCGCATGCCCACCGATGAGCCCCTCGACGTAGGCCTGACCGGCTACCTGGCCCAGCGCAGCGCGCGCCTGCGGAGGTCCGGTCGATGAGTTTCCTGTTCCCAGGCATGTTGTGGGCGCTGCCGCTGGTGGCGGTTCCGGTGATCCTGCATCTGCTCAACCGCCAGCGCTACCAACGGGTCGATTTCGGCGCCATGGAGTTCTTGCGCCGCGCCATCCGCCGTACCCGGCGCCGGGTGCTGCTCGAAGATTTGATCCTGCTCATGCTGCGCACCCTTGCGGTGTTGCTGCTGATCCTTGGTCTGGCCGGCCCCACCCTCGGCCCGGGCAATTTGCTCTCCGGCAACCAGCCGCGCGGCGAGGTCCTGGTCCTCGACACTTCGATGTCGATGGAACGGCGCGCCGGCGGCGGCAGCGCTTACGACCGCGCGCGCAGCGCTGCGCGCCGCCTGCTGCGCGACCTGCGTCAGGAAAACGGCGACCGCGCGGCGCTGATCCTGGCCGGCCAGGTGACCAGCCGCCCGGCCTTCGGTGATCCGGCCGAGGTCCGCCTGGCACTCGAGGAAAGCGGCGATGTTGAAGCCGGCCATGCCGCGCTCGCCGCCGCGCTCGAATCGGCCCGGCGCACCGCCGAGGCAATGGAGCAGGACAACCGCCTCAAGCCCGAGATCACCGTGTTCAGCGATCTGCAGGCCCATTCCTGGAGCCTCGACGGGGCCGTCGGCGAAGCCCTGCAGCGCCTGGCGGTCGATGGACGCGCCCTGCGCCTGGTCGACGTCGGTCTCCCAGGTGGCAATACCACCGTGACCGCCCTGGCCTTGGAACCGGCCTGGATAAGTCCGGGCGAAGACACCCAGCTCTCGGCCACCATCCGCCGTTATGGCGGTCCGCGCCGCGTGCGCCTGACGGTGTTGTTGGACGAGGTGCCGGTGGCCACCGAAACGCTGGACCTCGGCACCGACGAGGAACGCGAATTCCGCACCTGGCTGCAACCGGTCGAAACCGGTTCGCGCAGTCTGGCCCTGCAGCTGGACACCGACGAGCTCGCCACCGACGACCGCCGCCAGGCCATCCTGCGCGTGCGCGATCCGCTGCAGGTCCTGCTGGTCGGGCAATCCGCTCCGAGCAACGCCGCCGACGGAGTCTACGAGAGCCTCGGCGGTTTCCTTGATCTGGGCAGCGAGGGGCCGTTCGAACTCGACCGCCTGGATCCGAGCCGGGTGCGCGAAGAACGCCTCGCCGAGGCCGGGGTGGTGGTGTTGGCCGATCCGGGTTCGATCACCGCCGAGGGCCTCGCCGCGCTGCGCCAGTTCGTCCTCGCCGGCGGCGGCCTGTTATTGGGGCTTGGTCCAGACACCGATCCGCGCGCCGCGGCGCGCATTCTCGAACCGCTCGGTGCGCCGCCGATGGTGATCGGCGAGACCGCCACCACCGAGGAACCGCTCAGCCGGCTGCGCATCCTCGATGCCGACCACCCTGCGCTGCGGCTGTTCACCGATCCGCGCTGGCAGCCTCTGCTCACCGAGGTGCCGTTCCGGCGCTTCCGCCCGCTGCTGCCCGGCGATGACCAGGCCAAGTTGCCCGCGGTGCTCGAATTCGTGCGCGGAGCCGACAGCGAAAATGCCAGCCAGGGCGCGGCCATGGTCGAGTGGCCGCTCGGCTCCGGACGCGTCACTGTCCTTGCGGCCGCGCCGCTGACCGGCTGGAATTTCATGGGCGAGGTCGCCGCCGGCACCCTGCCCTTTCTGCTCGACCTGGTCAACCATCTGGCACCGCGCCCGCGCCATCCCAGCGTGGTCGA
Source organism: Planctomycetota bacterium (assembly GCA_021776925.1). Lineage (GTDB taxonomy): Bacteria > Planctomycetota > UBA1135 > UBA1135 > UBA1135 > JAJFFB01. Next base: position 33,290 of record JAJFFB010000100.1, read on the forward strand.
AGTCGGCAGCCCGCTGGGTCTGGACCTGCCCGCCCCCCCCACCTCGCTCACCCTGACCGGTCCTGATGGCCGCCGGCGGACACCGAGCGATCCGGCCACCACCCAAGAGGGTGGCCGCGCCCAACAACCCTTGTTGGAAAGCGCCGCGCTTCCCGGGGTGTGGACCGCGCAGGTCACGATGCTGGCCGCGGACGGTCTCGAGAACGATCTGGTTGAGCGCCTGGCGGTCAACCCGCCGGCCAGCGAAGGCGACCCCGCGATCGTCGACCTGGCGCTGCTGCAAGCCGCACTGCCACCGCAAAGCACCCTGCGCGGCGCTGACCAAGACGGAGCCGCGGCTCCCGACGAATCCGGGTTGGAAAGCCGGCTCGATACCCATTTCTTCACCCTGATGGCAATCCTGCTGTTCCTGGAGACCTTGCTGGCCGCGTGGCTCGACCGCAGGAGGGGCTGATGCTGCACCCATCCACCCTCATGTCTGCACTCCTGCTGGAAGTGCCCTTGCAGTTTCGCCAACTGCCGCCGAGCTGGGTGATCGCCTTGGTGCTGTTCCCGGCCTTGGTAGCGCTGGCCTTCCTCGCCTACCGCAAACCGGCGCGCCCACGCCCGCGCCGCCGGGTCCTCGCCGTGCTGCGTCTGCTGGTGCTATCGCTGGCGCTTTTCCTGGCCTTCGGCCCCTTCCTGCGCCGGGATGAAACGCGGGTCGAACCGGCGCCCCTGGCGATCCTCTACGACGACTCGGCTTCGTTGCAGCGCGTCGATGCCCCGCAGGCACAGCGCCTGGAAGTGTTGCGCGAGATCGCCCGATCCGCCGAACGCAAGGCGCTGGACGAGCGCTACCGGCTGAGCGCCTACCGCGTTGCCGAAAAGCTCACGCCGACCACCGCCGACGCCGAAGCGATCCGCGGGCGCGGCACCGTCAGCGCCCTCGGCGACGCACTTTTCTCCTTTCTGGCCGAGCACCGCGGGCGCCGCATTCCCGAGGTGATCCTGGTCAGTGACGGACGCGTGACCGGCGGCCGCGACCTGGAAGCCGCCGCCGAGCGCTTCGCCCAGGAAGGGGTGCGGGTGCACGCCATCGCCCTTGGCGATCCGCGGCCGGCTCCCGACCTGAGCCTGGAGCGGCTCAAGGTGCCCGATCTGGTCCTGGTTGGCGACACCGCGGTCTTCACCCTGCGTCTGCGCGGCAACGTCGAACAGCTTCCCGGGCCGATCCTGGTGCGGTTGCACGACGAGAACCAGCGCGAGATCGATCGCGTGCTGATCGAAACCTGGAGCCCCGACGGGGTGCAGCTGACGCTGTCGACCGAGATCAGCGAAGTCGGCGTGCGCACTTTCTACGCACAAGTAGAAGCCCTTCCCGGCGAGATCGCTCTCGACAACAACCGCGTCGAACTCGACCTGGAAGCGCGGCCGGCGCGCATTCGCGTGCTCTATGTCGACGGGGATCCGCGCTGGGAGTACCGCTACCTGAAAAACCGGCTGCTCCGCAGCGAGAACGTCAACGATCGCGAGATTGAATTGCGCTGCTGGCTGGCAAGTGCCTCGCGCGATTTCCCCCAAGAGGCCAGCCCCGGCCTGACGCGTCTGCGCCGCTGCCCGGTCGACGCCGACGAGCTGCTGGAAAATTTCGATCTGGTGATCCTCGGCGACGTCGATCCGACGCACATCCACCCCGACCCCCTCGACGGGCCGCGTTTCCTCGACGCGGTGGCCACCTTTGTGCGCCGCGGGGGCGGACTGCTGATGCTGGCCGGACCGCGGCATAATCCGACCGCCTATCGCGGTACACCTCTGGAGCCATTGCTACCGGTGCAATTGGGCCGCTCCGCCCCCCTTGTCGAAGACGGCTTTCGCGCCATGCCGTCGGTGCTCGACGCGCCCCATCCGGTGGTCATGCTCGACCGCGACCCGCAGCGCAACCGTGCCGAATGGGAGAACGCGGTGCCGCTGTGGTGGTTCCAACCGGTCGAGCGCCTGCGTCCGGGAGCCCAGGCCTGGCTGGTTCATCCGCAGCGCTCCAATCAACACGGTCCGCTGGTGCTCGCCGCCAGTGTCTATGCACCGGATGGGTGGGTCGGCTGGATCGGCACCGACGAAACCTGGCGCTGGCGCTTTCCAGGCGGTGAACGCACCCTGCAGCGCTTCTGGCGTTCGGCCCTGCGCCACCTGGCCTCGACGCGGCTGCGCGGCGCCGAGGGCCGCGCGCGTCTTGATCTGGACCGCAGCCAGGTCGAACTCGGCCAGACCCTGATGGTCGAAGCGCGCCTGCGCGACGACTCCTACCAGCCGTTGCAGCGCGACGAGGGCCTCGAGGCCTTCCTCGAGGACGGGCCGGTGGTGCCGTTGGCGCCGGTTCCGGGCCAGCCCGGCACCTACCGCGGCCGCTTCCGCGCCGCTCAGGTCGGCCCGGGCCAGATCTACCTGACCAGCGATGACCGCGCCGACGGCGACGTCCTCGCCAGCGCGCGTTTCCACACCGTGCTGCCGTCGCGCGAGATGCGCGTGACCGCCCAGGACACCGATGCCCTCCGTCTGCTGACCGAACGTACCGGGGGTATGCTGGTACAAGCCCCCGCTGCTAAGAAATTGCTCGGCCAGCTCGACGGCAGCGAACGCCTCACCCGGCTCGTGGCCAGCCACGACGCGGCCCTCGACGGCCGCCTGCTGCTGGCTCTGTTCCTGCTGCTGGCAGCCACCGAGTGGTTCCTGCGCAAGCGCTCCAACCTGTCCTGATGCTCTTCCACCACCTGCTCCTGCTGCTGCCTGGAATCGCCTTCCAGCGAACGGAGCCGGAACAGGAACCGGGCGTGACGGTGCCGGTGGACCGGGCCTTGGAATCGGTGCTCGAAGACGCCGAGCGCTTCTTGCAGGAGGAAGAACAGGCCGGTGCAGCGGTGGCTCTCCTGCAGGAGGTGCTCGAGGCCGGGCCCCAGGTCCTGGTTCCCGGAGCGGAACCCGGTCTCTACCTCGGTGCTTCGGTGCGCGCCGAGAGTTTGCTCGCCGGTCTTTCCGCGGCCGGCATTGCGCAGCGCAATGAGCTGGTCCACCGACGCGCCGCAGCCGCCCTCGCCGAGGCTCTCGATCCGCCCGATCCGGCGGCCCTGCGCCAGATCGCTGCGCGCTTTCTCGCCACGCCGGTCGGCGAACGCGCGGCAATGGCGCTGGCCGAACTGGAACTGGACCGCGGCTTCCACGGCAGCCAGCGGATTGCCGCGCCCTTCTTCTTGCCGGTTTACAGCGACGAAAAAGACGCGCGCCTGCCGCTGGTCGACGCGTCCGGCCTGCGCCCTTTGTGGCGCTACCACTTCCGCGATCCAAGGATCCAGCACAACACGCGCAGCCACCGTCTGGCCTTCGGTGAGGGTCTGGTGTATCTGACCAATGGCGTGGAAGTCGCCGCCCTCGACCTCGGCAGCGGCAACGAGGTATGGCAGTTTCCTTATGCTCCCGGCTGGGACGACCTCGGCGAACGCGACATCCAAGAGATCTTCGCCGGCTACAACCCGGACATGCTCACCGTTCCGGTGATCGAAGACGGCATCCTGCTGGTGGTGTTGCAGGAACCGATGGCGGTCGGCCGTTTCGACGAGTTCGCGCGGGCACCGGGCTACAGTTCGATCGCGGTGCGGCGCAAACTGCCGGCGCGGCGGCTCTACGCCTTCGCCGCGGACAGCGGCGAACTGCTGTGGCGGCAAAAGGTACCGTGGCTGGAGAGCCAGGCCGGCGAGCCACGTGGCATGGTCGCCGCGCCGCCCGCGGCGAGCCACGGCAAAGTCTTCCTGATGGTGTACGACGCGGTCGGCACCATCGACGTGTCGATGGTGGCGCTCGACCTGTACACCGGAGAACAGCAGTGGAAGACCTTCCTGGTTTCTGGCCAGCAAGAGACCAATCTGTTCGGCAATATCCTGCGCGAGATGGCCTGCCAACCGCCGGCCGCCGACTCCGAGCGCGTGATCGTGTGTACCAACCTGGGCACCATCAGCGCGCTTGATCCCGACAACGGCCGCAGCTTATGGACGCGGGTCTACCCGCGGACGCGCGTGCACACCTTCCAGAACGGCCTCGAGTCTTCGCGCCCGGAAACCTTCGCCAACGGACCGCTGGCCTATCAGGACGACCTGGTGGTGTGTGCGCCGCGCGACTCGTCCACCGCGCTCGCCCTCAACGCCGAAGACGGCAGCCTGCTGACCTCCTGGCCCTACGCCGACGGCGATTACGGGCAGTTGCGCAGCCTGGTCGGAGTCACCAAGCGCGGAGTCTGGTTCCACGGCACCCATCTTGCCTTCCTGCCGTTCCCCGGATCAGGCGCACCCACACGCGTTTCCAAACCGCTCTACGGAAGCAACGGACGCGCCTCGAGCCGGTTTTCCGCAGCGCTCGCCTGGGGCGAGGCGCTGGCACCGGCAGGCAACGTCATCCGCGTGCTCGATCCGCAGAGTTGTGAGTCCACTTCCACCATCGTTGGCTTCCCTGGCAGCGGCCACGAAATGGGTCCGCTGCAGGTCGCTCCGGGCCTCGCCTTCATCCTGCGTCCGGGTGGCGTTACCGCCTACTCCTCGCCGCGCGCGATCCTCAAAACCCTGGCCCGCACCGGCGCCGACGAGGACAGCCTGGAACGCATTCTGCCCTTCCTCGAAGGGGTCGACCTTTCCGACCAGGTCACTGCAGAGCGCGTCGCCGAACGCACCGAAGAACTGATCGACGCAGCGCCGAACGACGCATTGGCCGAGCGCCTGCGCCTGCTCGCCGCGCGCGGGCGGTTTGCACTGGCCGAGGGGGTGCGCGCTCTCGACTTGTTACAGCCCTTGCTGCGCTCGCACGACAGCAGCCGGCGCCTCGACGCAGCCATTCTGGCCCTGGACGTGCTCGAACGCAGCGATCCTGCTCATTCTATGTTCGAGCCGGTGCTGCGCATCCTCGAGAACAGCGAGCGCAGCCTGCTGCACCGGCATGACGGGCGCATCGAACCGCGCACGGTCACCCTGGCCCGCGCCCACGTGCTGCGCAGCGGGTCGCGCCAATTCGGCAGCAACGGTCACCTCGACGCGCTCCTGCATCTGCTCGCCATGGAAAACCTGGACCGCTTCAATCAAGGCAGCCTTGACCTGGAGCACTGGGCCCGTCTGCAATTGCACGCCACGCTGAAAGACCCGCAGGCCGCCAGCCGTCTGGAGCGCAAGGCGCGCCGTGCCTTTGATCGTGAAGCTCCCAGCGACAGTCTGATGCGTCGTTTTGCCGGCACCGACACGGCGTGGGAATGGATCCGGCAGGCGGCTTCCGCAGGCGCCGATCCGACCGATCTGGTGCTCATCGCCGGCTGGTTGCGCAACTTCGATTGGCCCGACCCCGCTGCGGCCGAAAGCCTGATCGATCCCGCCAAGCTGCTCGACGACAAGATGGTTGCGCGCCTGCCCAAAGGCCTCGAGGTGCAGTGGCGCTACGATCTTGAAGGGGCTCACTTGCTCGACATGCGCGTCACCGAGAACGGTGGGCGCCTACTGGTGCTGGACAAGATCGAAGCCTTTTTGGTCGACCTCGACGCCCATGGTTCGAAGGCCGGAAGCCCGGTGCGTCTGGCTCCGGCGAGCTCCTTGCTCGAACCGATCAGCAGGCGCGCCTTCGTGCACCGCAACGGCGCCACCATCATTGCCGGCACCACCTGGTGGCAGCTCTACCCCGATGACCGGTACCAGACGCTGCGTCTGCCCGCGCGCCCGGTAGAGGTGCAGCGCATCGGCGGTTTCGTGGCACTATTGTTCGCCGGCGGGAGCGGCGAGATGCTGCTGCAGGTGCGCGAGCTGGCAAGTGGCACGCTGCTGCTCGAGGAAACGGTCTCGGTGCGGCCGGAAAGCCGCCACCGCATGATCGAGGCCGGGGGCGACCTCTACCTGTTCCAGTCGCAGGTGCCCAAGGTGGTGCGGGTGCCGATGTTCCGCCACCAGGACCCGGACAACCTGGCCCTGCGTACCTCGCCGACTTCGAACGAAATGCAACGGGCGCTGGCCTTCCCCGGTGGCCTGATGATCCCCTTCTCGCGGCGCCAGTCGCAGTTCCTGCACTTTCAGGAACTGGGCAAAACACGCGAGGTCGAGCTGGCCGACAAGGCGCTGCTGCGCACCTTCCACAGTCCCGGCGGCCGCGGCTGGCTGACCCAGCCGACCGGCGCTGGATTGCGCGATTCCGCCAGCCGCATCTGGTGGCAGGGCGCAGCGATGGACCGCGCCGAAAGTCTGACCTTCCGCGACCTCGAAGTGCGTTTCGCCAACTTTGAAGACTACAGCCAAGGCGCCGAAGACCTCGGCGTGGACCGCATGCTGGCTTTTGAAAAGGCCGTCGACGGCACCGTGATTCTGGTGCAGATCGATCTTCCTGCCGACGGTCCCCCACGGCGTGGATGGTCCCTGCCACTGAAAGAGCTGCGCTACGACCGCCTGTCCTCGACCATCGCCGATCCGGTGGCCACCGAAGACGGCTGGGTGCTGGCACTGAAATTGCTACCCGATGGCGGTCGTGGGCGGCGCATGATCACCCTTCTGGTCGACACCGACGGACGTCTGCGCGACACGATCAGTTTTGACACCGACACCACCAGCAGCCTGCAGATGCGCCTCGATGTCGGCGACGGACACGTTTTGTTGCGCCACGATCACCTCATCTACCTGCTGAGCAAAGACTGATGCTGACCACCGCACTGCTGCTTCTCGCCCAGGTGGCGGTTGCCCCGCCGCAACCGTCGGTCCTGTCCCCCGAAGGCCTCGCCGCTGCCAACCGCGGACTCGCCTACCTCGCCAGCAACCAGCGCGAAAACGGCGCGTGGTCGGCCGACGTCGGTTACAAACTGGAAGACAGCTACCGCGTGTGGAATTACGATTCCGCCCACGTCGGGGTCACCGCCCTGGCCGGCATGGCTTTCCTCGCCGGTGGCCACGTGCCCGGCCGCGGGCCCTATGGCAAAGTGGTCGAGCGGGCCACCAACTATCTATTGAAGCACATCCGCAGCGACGGCTATATCACCGACAACGAAACGCGCATGTACTCGCACGCCTTCGCCACGCTGTTCCTGGCCGAGGTCTACGGCATGAACCAGCGCGACGACGTGCGTCCCACCCTGCAGAAGGCGGTCGACCTGATCGTTGCCAGCCAGAACACCCAGGGTGGCTGGCGCTACCAGCCGCACGTCGCCGACGCCGACATGTCGGTGGCGGCGTGCCAGGTGATGGCTTTGCGTGCGGCGCGCAACATCGGCATCCGGGTGCCGCGCCAGACCATTGACAAGGCGGTCAAATACGTGCGCGACAGCGCCGTGCGGGAAGAGGACAGCCTGTTTCTGTCCCCCTACACCGTGCCAGGGATGTTCCGCTACCAGCCGCAGGTGCGCTCGCGCGCCTCCGAGCCGCTGACCGCCGCAGGTATCACCATCTTGCACGGAGCCGGAGTTTACGCCGACGCTGACATCGAAAACGGCTTCCGCGTGCTCGACCGCCGTCTCGAACCCTTTTCGATGGAATACGGTCCGCGCTACAACGGCCACTACTACTTCTACTACGGCCACTACTACGCAGTCCAGGCCTACCACATTGCCGGCGGCAAGCGCTATGAGAAGTACTTCCGCTTCATTGAGCGCGTGCTGCTGCAGATGCAGAAGGAAGACGGGTCGTGGCCGAACCGCATCGGACCGGGCCCAGCCTACGGCACCGCCACCGCCTGCCTGATCCTGCAGATACCCAAGGAGTACCTGCCGATTTTCCAACGATGACCAGCAGCCTTCTGCCTGACGGTGTACGCAGCACCCTGCGCACCTTCGAGCGCCGCATCCTCGCCTTGCTGCTGCTGTTCGGCAGCGGGCGCCTGTTGCGCGTGCTGGCCGCGCTGCTCGCCGCTCTCTATGCGATGGACCGCTTGTTCGAACCACCGCCTTGGTTCCGACTGGGCCTAGCCGCGCTCGGCGTGTTCTTCCTCGGCAGAGGCGCATTGCAGAACCTGATGCGGCCGCTGCGCGAGCGGCCGCGCAAGGCCGATCTCGCCGCCCTGCTCGAACGCACCCATCCTGGACTCGAAGACCGCCTGGCCACTGCGATCGAGATCGGTCACAGCCATCCGGGCGAATCGTCCGAGCTCAAACATGCCGCCGCGATCGAAGCTGAAATCTGGATCGAAGGCATCGACCTGCACCAGGCCGCTCCAGCCGGGAGCGCGCGGCGCAGCGCCTTGCAGGGTCTGGCCGCAGCTGCAGTCCTGCTCGGGGCTGCATGGATGCAGCCTGCCGAGGCCCGCACCTTCTTCGACCGTTTGTTCGGGGGCGCCTCGGCCTGGCCTCGCGATACCACCCTGGTCCTGCTGCCGCCCTTTGCCGCGCACAGCGCCGACCCGCTGGAACTCGATCAGACCGCGCCGGAACGCTACCGCCTGCTGGTCGCGCAGGGCACCTCGTTGACCCTGCGCGTACGCGCCCATGGCGAGGTTCCCGACCGCATCACCGCAGCGGGGCCGCTGGGCGAACGCGCGATGCAGCCGCTCGGCGGCGGCGAGTTCATCCTGCGCTTGCCGCCCCTGGAAGAAGCCGCCCGCTGGACCTTCCGCGGCGGCGATGACGACGACGACCTGCCGCTCCTCGTAATGGAGCCTGGCATCGCCCCGGCGGTGACCGATTGGCTGGTTCACACCACCCCCCCCGCTTCCACCGGCCGGCCGCCGGCAGATTCCTCCGCCACCGAATTCCGCGTGCCCAGCGGCACCCACTTCGAGGTCCGATTCGCCAGCGACCTGGCGGTCGCCGAAGCTGCACTCACCACCCTGGATGGTCGCCGGGAGGTGCTCAGCGCCTCAGCCGACGGCAGCTGGAACTTCGCCCTGGATGCCGACCTGTCCGGGGAACGCACCATCGAACTGACCGGCCACGACGGCTTCCGCAACGGCCAGGCTGCGGTGCTGCGCTGGCACGCCGAACCGGACCGCGCGCCGCGCGTCGACTTCGTGTTTCCAGATCAGCGCTGGAATACGGTCGCCGGAGCGGTGGTCCCGATCACATTGGATGCCGGCGACGACTACGGACTGGCCCAGGTCGAGCTGAATTCCGGTGACGCCGACTCTGCCTGGTCCCCACAATTCCCCGCCGGAGCCCGATCGTGGCAGCACTTCGAGACCTGGAAGGTTCCCGCGCCCTCGGCCGAAGATTTCAGCATGGAATTCCGCGTGCGCATTGAAGCCAAGGTGGTCGACGGCGCACAACCTGCAGCGCAGAGCAGCGCCGCCCAGGCGCCCTGGATCCAAGTGGTGCCGGCCGAAGTCTTCGACGAGAATCTGGCCGATCACATGGTCCGCATCCGCGAACGGATCGAGGATCAATTGCGCCGCCTGCAACCTCTGCAGGACGATGCCACCTCGCTAAATCCGATCCCCATCGCCCGACGCCTCGACCGGGACTTGTCCGGAATGCTCCAGGACCTCGAGCGCCTGCTGCTGGAACGGGTCTATGCGGGGCTGGACCGAGGTTCGCTCGCCGTGCAACCCACCCTCAACGCCCTGCTTGCCCTGGGTGCGCCTTCGGCCGGAGAAATCACCTCTGCTCTCGGCGGCGAAGGGGTATCCACCCTTCTTGACCGCTCCGGACTGCTGCTGGACCTTGCCCGTGCCGCCAACCAGGCGCGTACCGGCCCGGCCCAGGAACTGCGCAATTCGGCGCTCGAGGAGGGTGCTCTGGGACCCCCTGCAGCGGAATTGGCACTCCAATTACGCTCGATGCTGGATATTTTGCTCGCCTGGGAGGACTTTCAATCCGCCGTGGACCTGTTAAGGGGCTTGCTTGATCGGCAGCGTACCCTTTATCTTCGAACCCAAGAGGCTTCTGCACGATAAGAACAGAGGAATGCCCTTTCTGACCACCACCTTGATCCTGATGCTCCTGGCTCCGGTCCCGACCGCGGCCGCGGCCGCCGAGTTGGCCGCCGCCGCCGTTGCGCCCGTCCCGACCTCAGTCTCGAGCGCCAGGCAGGATCCGGTGGAGTTCAGCCGCCTTTCCAGCGACCAGAGGCAACTCGCACAACAAGTCAGAAGGCTTGATAAAATCCTCGAAATCCTGGAAGAGAAGCAGCGCAAGGACGGCGACGCTTCCCAGGCCGATTTGCTCGCCGGCGCCCGCGTGCGCCTCGCCCAGGCCGGCGAAGAGGGCAGCCTGGCCTCGCTCCTGGAAGCGGTGGCCGCGGATCTGGCCGAATTGCAGGCTGGCAACGCGCTCGAGCAGCAGGCCGGGCTGGTGCGCACCTTTGAAGAGCTGCTCGACTATCTGCTCGAGAGCCAGCGCCGTGAACAGGTCGCCAGCCTGCTGGCGGAGGCGCGCGCCCGCGAAGGCGCGCTGCGCGAGTTGGCGGCTGATCAGGAGCGCCTTCTGCGCGAAACCGAAGCCCTGAATCAAAGTGAAATGGAGAGCGGCGAGCGCAACCAGGCCGCACGGGATGCTTTGGCCCAAGCGCAAGCCGAGTTGAACGCGCGCATCGAAGAAATGGCGCAGGAACTGGCCGCCAAAGGCCGGGACTCCGAGCGCACCGAAGAGGCCGCCGCCGCAGGTGCCCAAGCCGAACGCGAGCTCAACGAACGCGAACCCGGCGAACAAGCCGAACCCGGCGAACAAGCCGAGCCCGGCGAACAAGCCGAACCACCAGAACAGAACGAAGCTCAGCGCGGCGAGCCCCAGGAAGGCGGGCAATCCGACCCACAAGAATCCCCTCCTCCAGGGGACCGCGAGCCGCCCACCGCCGGCAACGATCGACCGCCGCCCCAGGACAGTCAGGCTGCGCCTCAACAGGGCAGTCCACAAAACGGGCAGCCGCAGGAAAACCAGCCTCAACCCTTGGACGAGGCGATGGAGCACCAGGAGGAAGCCAAGGAGAAACTCGAAGACGCTGCCGACGAAGCCGCGCGCGAGGCCGAGCAACTGGCCGATTCGGAAGAACTGGAAACACTGCTCAACGTGCTCGAAGAGGCTGAGAAACTGGCCGCCCAGCACCAACTGGTCGACGCTGAAATGAATGCCATGGCCACCGAACTCGCCGGAGCGCGGGTTTCGCGCGGTGCGCGCGTTCAGTTGCGCCAGTGGGCCGGCGAGGAAAAGGCGATCGCCGAAGCAACGGGGGATCTCAACTTCGAGGTGCGCGAGGCCGGCGCCGACAGCTTTCCGTTCCTATTGCGTTCCTTGCAAGAAGACCACGGCTTCCTGGCGCGCCGGCTGGGTCCGCCGAAGTACCAGCTCAGTGAGGAACAGATCGACCTTTCCGGACGCATCGCCTATCACTGGGAAAGGCTGATCGAGGCCTTGCGCACCGAGGCCGAACGGGTGCGGCGTAAACTGGAACGCGAGCAGCAGCAGGATCCAAACCAACAGGGTGGCGGCGAGGATGAGCAGGATCCGGAGCAGAAGGACCAGCCCTTGGTCGGCCTGGCTGCAGAGGTGCAATTGCTCAAGATGATGGAAGGTGACCTGTTGCACCGCCTGCAGAAAATGGCCGTACGTCACCAGAAGCTGGCGCAAACCGAACTCGGCCTCGACCTAGACGATCTGGAAGAGATCGACAGCCTGGTCGACCGCCAGAAGCGCTTGCGCGCGCTGTTCGAATCGATCCTGGAGCGGCTGCAGGAAAGTCGCAATGCCGGAGAAGAAATCTGATGCTGCACCTTCTTTCCTTAATGCTGTTGCTGGCTCAGCCGCCGCTGGCCCAGGAGCCCCCCCCCAGCGAGGACCCGGTACCTCCTGCGGAACAGGAGCCCGAACGGGAAGACCAAACCCAGGACCCGCCGGAGCGCTTGAACCGGCAACAGGCGATGGCCGAGATCGCCGCTGCCATTGAGGATGTGCGCCTCGGATTCACCGACGTCGACCGCGTCCTCACCGAAGCCCGCGATCAGGCGGAAAGCGCCGCGGAAGAGGCGGGCGCCCCGGTGCATGAAGGACTGTTGGCCGCCGCCCAGCACGCCGAAGACCTGATCGCCGATATGGAACTTCTGCTTTCCCTCCTGCCCGAGGACGATTCGCAGGAATCCCAATCGCAAGCCAACAGCTCATCTCAGTCGGCCTCCGAGGGGCACCAGCAGCGCGATCCACGCGACCGCCCGGAACCCCGTCAGGAGCCCGATCTGGCCCAGGATCGCAATCAGGGGCGCAACCACGACGCCAACGACGTGCCGCCCGACCAGCTGGCCCTGCCGGTTTTCATCCTGCCTGGGGCCAGCGGCTCCTGGGGGCATCTTCCGCCACGCCTGCAGGAAACCCTGGAAAACGCCCACGCCGAAGACCTCCCGCTGCGCTATCGCAAGCTATTACAGCAGTTTCACGGCCGTCAGCAGCGTGTGGACGGCTGAGCAGGGGCTCCTGTGCGCTCAGGCGGGTCCGGCCTATCACCGCGATCCCGACGACCACAACGGCCACTGGCCATTGACGTAAAACCTGAAGGCATCCTCAACAATTTCGCCGGCGGCTCGGTGATCCGGGATGATCACGGGGTCGATCTGCTCGAGGGCGTAAGCCCCCTTGGGCAAAGGCGTCATCGCGATCACTTGGTGGGATCCAAGCGCTTTCGTGGCCGGCTCTCCGCGGCGGATCTGGGTGCGTCTGGTGGTCCAGGACCTGTAGGAGCAGGTGTCCGCCTGACCGAGAATCGCCCCGCGGGCCGCAGGAAGTGCATGAAGCGACCGGTGCGGAAACCAGACGGATTAGGGGCATCCTGCAAAAAAAAACGTGTGTTATCTTGAGGTTCCATCACAAAACCATGCTGCGCCACCTGCCCCCACTGTTCCTCTTCTTAGTCCTGACTCCCCTCCTGCACGCCCAAGGGGATCGGGTTTACGCCGACCGCATTCCAGTCAAGATCGAGCCTGCATCCAACGGGCTGGCGTTCGACTCCGATCACTCTGCGGTCGCCCTGGGTCGCAACGGCGACATGCTGGTGGTCTGGCACGCCAAAAATGCCGCCGGACAGGCCACCGAGATCCAGGCCGCCTATTTCACCTTCGAGGACCACAAGAATGGACCGCGCTGGGAACCGAGTGACACCATCGTCCTCGCCGGCCTGGACGCACAGGGCCGCCGTTGTCTGCGCCCAGACATCGTCCTCACCTACGATTCCTCCTCGCAGGATTTTGAAAAGGATGCTTTTGTCGTGGTCTGGGCGCGGGCACAGAACGGCACCGCCAACGGCAAGATTGAAGCTGCGCGAATCCAGGCCCCTTCCGGAAAGGGAAAGAGCCCGAAGGTCACTTTCAGCGATGGCCGCGCGGGCTTCCCACTGGACAACGATGTCGACACCAACCTGGCCAATGCCACTCCCGACATCGCCTGGCACCCGTTGATGGGAAATGGCCGTTTCGGAGTGGTCTACAGCCATCTGCAAAGCGATGACCAGAACGGCCACGCCGAAGTCACGGTGCGCTGGCGCGAGGTGCGACTACCCTCCTCCGGCAGTGCCAACGTGTTTATCGGAACCCCGCTGGCGACCGGAGTCAAACTGGAGGGGGCTCTCTACGACTTTGCCGGCGGCGCCGTCGCCCCCGATGCAGTGCTGCTGCCGAGCACAGGAACCAGCCTTAATCTGGTCCTTGGTTTCGAGGAAAGCACCCAGATCCGAGGGGTCCCAGGTGCTGGCTCGCATACCCGGATCAAGGGTTTCCACGTGATTCCGGGCGGCACACCAACCTTGTTGTCCGAGGGACTGGTACCACCGAATCCGGGTGCGCAGGAAAACCTGGTGCGCCGGCCGATGCTGTCATGGAACCGGGTCCCGTCTAACCGCAATACGGTGCAACTGGCCGTCCACGTGGTCGACGGCGAAATCGGCGCGGTGCACAGGTCACGCTCCTACACCCTCCTCATGGGTAGCCAGAATCTGGTTCTGGATCCGTGGGTGTCCGGATTCTCTAAACAGAGGGCCCCTGCAGTCGCCGCACTTTCCTCCTCCCACATCCTGGTCTTCCATGACGAGGGCATGATCAATTTTGCGTTCGGGAACTCGGGTGGTCTGCATGATGGCCCGGTGGATCTCGGCATCGGGGCCCTTCCCGCGATCGACCTGCTTGAGGGCGTCGGCCCCGGTGGCAGGGATCTCGTGGCCATCGTCTCCCATGATCCGAGCGGCAACGGCGGGACCTCCAGCGGCCGCATCTGGGTGCGTCTGATTCTCGAGAATCTCTAGCAGAAGACCGTACAGCGGAATGACTTTGTCCACGGCCTTTCATGAGAAGGCCGCTGTAGGCTGCTCCAATTTCCAGGTTTTAGGAAATTTCAAATAGCATACAATTCAGATACATGGTATCTTTTTGAGTGCTTTTAGGGTCATGATCCATCATCTGTCTCCCCTCCTGTTCAGCCTGTTTTCGGCTCCCCTCCTGTGCGCCCAGGCAGGTCCGGTCTATCCTGACCGGGTTCCGGTCGAGATCGAAGTGGCCCCTCAGGGCCTCCAATTTGACGCCGACCACACCGCCCTGGCCTTCGGCCGCAATGGTGACATGCTGGTGGTCTGGTCGGTCAAAGACTCGCTCGGCAAGTCCACTGAGATCCAGGCGGCCTATTTCACCTTCGTAGCCACCCCGGTACCGCGTTGGGAGCCAAGTGAATCCGTCGTCCTTGGCGGCTTGGACGCCCAGGGGCGACGATGTCTTCGCCCCGATGTGGAGCTGACCTATGACCCTAGTTTCCCAGACCTTGACGCCTTCGTGGTGGTCTGGGCACGGGCCGAAAACGGGACCGCAAATGGCAAGATCGAATCCGCCCTCGTTCAGGCACCAACCAATCCGGGCCAACCGCCGGTCGTTTTACATAGTGATGGTGTTTCCGGTTTCCCCCTTGATGACCAGGTCGACACCAACCTGACCAACGGGACTCCCGACATTGCCTGGCACCCAAAAATGGGATTGGGGCGCTTCGGGGTGGTCTACAGCCACCGCCAATCGGATGACTTCAACGGCCACGCCGAGATCACCGTGCGCTGGCGCGAAGCGGTATTACCAATCACAGGTCAGGCACAAATCCTGGCATTTGACCAACTCACCACTGGGGTAAAAGTGGAGGGAGCCCTCTACGGTTTTTCCGGTGGCGCGGTCAAACCTGATGCAGTCCTCATGCCGGCCAATTCCTCCAGTTTGAATCTGATCCTTGGTTTTGAGGAAAGCGCTGCCATCAACGGAACCCCAGGTGGGGGTGCCATGATTCGGGTGCAGGTCTACAAAGTGATTCCTGGCATCCAGCCTTCCTTGCGCTTCGAAACCGCCTTGGACCCTGATCCAGCGATTCAGGAGAACCTGTTACGTCGCCCGATGCTGTCCTGGAACCGGGTTCCTTCCAATTCCGATACCGCGCAGCTGGCGATCCACGTGGTCAATGACGCGAGCGGCACCTTGCGCAAGGCCCATTCCTATTCCATTCATATTGCGAATCAGACCATCGTCATGGATCCATGGGTCCCTGGTTTCAGGCAGCAAAAGGCCCCCACCGTCGCCGCCTTTTCCAACTCCCATCTCCTGGTATTCCAGAACGGCACCAAACTCCAATACGCTCATGGGGACTCGGCCGGGCTGAGCGATGGCATCGTGGACCTAGGCAGCGGGAATATCCCTGCGATGGACATGCTTGAGGGTGTCTGGCCCGGGGGCAAAGACGTTGTCGCGATCTCCGCGTTCGATCCGAGCGCGGTCGTGGCCGGTGCGCCGCGCCGGATCTGGGTGCGCCTCATCGTCGCCGACCTGTAGCGACCTCAACCGGGTCCTTGCACCAGGCCTAGCGCCCTCCATCAGGGTCCAAGACCTGCACCTGGTAAGCGCCTTGGCCTGAAACGCAGCCAACGCTCAGGGTGTAACGCCCATCGCGCGGCATGCGCAGAGCCAGCAACGCGCCCCGGTCGGCACCGGTGCCACGGTCGCTGCCGACCTGCACACCGGTCGGGTCGAATAAGGCCAGGCCCAGGTCGGCGGCGCTGGAGCGCGCCGCCAACCACAGAACCTGGCCGCGTTTTGCCTCGACGTGCCAGTACTCGACCGCCCCGCTGCCGAGCGCACTGGTGCGCGGTTGCCCCACCTCAAGCAGCGGCACCGGAACGTCGCTCAGGACCAGGCGGTAATCCCCGCCACCGCCGTTGCCGAAGGCCGCCACCTGGGCTCGCACCAAGCCTCCCTGGGTCACAAGCCACCCATACTGGCTGGCAAGGCCGCCCCCGCCGTCGTCGTTCTCGCCCAGCGGCGCACCCTGGGCGTCGCTCAGCCGCAACAGCGGATCGAAATCAGCGGATTGAAGATCCAGACGCAGAACCTGCCCCGGCTTGCTGGCAAAGGTATAGAAGGCATCCCCGCCGACCGGCAGAGCGCTGTTCCGGGCCGGCCCCGGCTGTATGGCAATGCCGCTGTCCCCAAAGACCATGCGGTAGGAGTTGTCCCGCGACGAGGTCGAACGGACCTGGACGCGATAGCCCGCCTCGCGCCCGAGGACAAAGGCAAAGCGACGGCTCAATCCCTTCGAGTGCGACGGCAGCCAGCGCAACGGCGGTCGCCGTTCCAGCCCGGCGGCGGGTTCATCGCTGCGCGGAACCACCCGCACCAGCAAACCGTCGCCCTCGACGACCAGGGTGCGGAAGTCCCCGGCGTGGCCGCGGAAAACCCATTCATCGAGCCCTTGCGACGGCAGGGCCTCCTGGTGATTGGCCGCATCGGCCAGCGGACGGCGCCGCGCCGAGCGGATCTCAACCCGGAAACGTGACCCCTTGCTTCCGCGCACGCGCGCGTAGTGATCGCCATCCCTGGCCACGTCGAAACAACCAGCCCAGCCATCCAGCACGCGCCCCGATGGCCCGATCAATTCGGCGAAGCCGCGCCCGGAGACGGCCACGGAATCACCCTTGGCGGCGGCGAAGCGGACGTGCCCGTAGCCCTCCTCGTCGAGGGTGCCTTCGGCCCAGCTGCGCGCGTCAGGAAGAGGAATACTGCTCAGCCGTTCCACGTACAAGCGGTAGTTGCCACCGCCACGATGGCCGGGGCCGTGAACCAGGATCGAGTAGGAGCCGTCCACCTGCAGGCGCGCCAGCATGTGGCTGCGGCTGCCCGGGTCGTCGACCTCGGCCACGATGACCTCGACCACCGCTCGATCGGCGCCGCGGCGCACCAGCGAGATCACCGGATCGAAATCAGAAGAGGAGACGTCGACGCGGATGATCTCTTCGGCGCGGGCGTCGAAGAGCCAGCGATCGACGGTGTCGGTGGTCAGATGCTTGTGGTGCTCACCCGGTTGGTCCAGGTCCCGCACCGATTCCTGAGCCACAACCGGAGCGGCCAACCACATGAGTAGCAGGAGGATCAAAGGACGCATGCCCCCAGGTTAGGGGGTTCCCCCTGCGCTGGATGCAGCAGATTGCCCCTGCCCCGGTCGGGCCAAAAAAAATGGGTCACCTGGCCGCCCGTTGACTCCGCTAAGGAGAAGCCTCAGGAACGAACCGCCTGCGGCCACCCTTCTTCCATGCTGATCGTCACCTCTGTCCTGGCCGCAGCCCAGCTCCTAAGCCTTCCGCAAGACGCGTTGCAGCCCGCTCTGGCGCCGCGTTTTGCCGGGGTCTTCCGTCCCGGCCACGGCTTCCAGCCCTATCAACAGGGCTGGCGGACTTCCGCTGCGGAAGCCTATTCCGCCGGGGACCTGATGGCGTGGCAGGTGCTGCCTGGGGAGCAGCACCTGTTGGTTGAAGAGGGACGTATGCACGACGGCCGGGGCAGCGTGCAGGTGAACGCCGTGACCCTGCACTATGCCTCGAGCCGGGCGGATGAAAGCGGCGCGGGGGGCGAACTGCAACTCGCCCTTGAGGACCCGCGCAGCGGCGTCTGGAAGGAGTGGCGGCTCGCCGGTCTGCCGTTGGGAGGGACCGATGGCAGTGCTCGCGCGTGGACCGTGGTGGTCGATCTGCGCGGGGGGCATGAAATCGACCTGCCCGCCGGGGAAGTCTTCCGCTGGAGCGTGGCCACCGCGGACGCTGCCACCGGACTGCTGCTGGCAATGGGTGGGCCGGGCGCCGACAACGCGCTCGACTGGCACGACCTCAGCAGCGGCACGCGGCTGGCGCGCGCACCCATCGGCATCGAAGGCGCCGCTCTCGCCCTGGAATTGCACGCCCTGCCAGCGGGCACGCGTGCGCTCTATCCGCAAGCCGGCCAAGCCATGCCCAGCCTGGCCTTGAGTTCGGACCAGGTGGTCGCCGGCGATCTGGCGACCTGGCGCCTGGAACAGCCGCACGCGCAACGCAGCTACGCGCTGTTGATCTCGGCCGCGGCGGGGCTGGAGTCCACCGGCGGCGGCATGCTGCTGTTGGACCGCTCGGCGCTGGTGGCGCGGCCGGTACTGATGCCATCTGGCGAGGTCACCCTGTCGATTCCACACCAGGCCGCCGGCCGCTGGTTCAGCCAGGCGGTGGAATTCGAAGGCCGCCTGGAGAGCGGAGTGTTCCGCGCGGTGTCCAACGCTTTGGAGCACGATCTGCGGCCTTGAGCGCGGCGCTACAGTTCCGCGCAACGCCGCCATGGAACTGCTCGACGCCCTCCGTTCACGCCGCTCGGTCAAAAACTTTGACCCGGACCACCGCCTCACCGAGGAAGAACTTCATCACTTGATGAGCCACGGGCTGCTGGCGCCGACCAGCTTCAACATGCAGAACTGGCACTTCATCGCGGTCACCGACCGCGCGGTCCAGCAGCGCTTGTGCGCCGCCGCCTGGCACCAGGCGCAGCTGCGCGACGCTTCGGTGACGCTGGTGCTGGCCGGCCGCCTGCCGTGCTGGAACCAGGCGGTGCGCACACTGCGCCACGCGCCGGCCGAGGTCCAGGAGAATCTCGGCGGCCTGGCCCAGGGTTTCTATCAGGACAACCCGGCACTGCAGCGCGACGAAGCAGCGCGGTCGGTCGGGCTCGCCGCCATGGCGCTGATGCTGGTGGCCAAGGACATGGGCTACGACAGTTGTCCGATGATCGGCTTTGACGCCGGCCAGGTGGCCGAAATCGTCGGCCTGCCCGCCGACCATCCGCCCCTGCTGGCCCTGGCCATCGGCAGGGCGCTGCAGCCGGCCCGCCCGCGCATGGGTTTTCTCGACCTGGAGGAAGTGGTTTCAGTCAATCATTTCGGCAACTCTCTTCTGAGTGGCGAAATGAACCACGACTGATTATTCCAATGATATCCTTGGGTGCAATGCGCACCCTCCTTGCCATTTGTCCCTTTGTGCTTTTTGCATCTCCGAACATTGCCCAGTCTTATCTGGTGGATTTCGAAGACTTCCAATTGCAAGGTGCACTCTTCCTCGACGTCAGCGAGAACCTGGTCCTGACCGACGTCGGCGGCAGCGGCATCGACGTGACCCTGGTCGGAGGCAGCGACAGCCGGATCTACGATCTGGTCCAATTCGGTGGCTACCTTGAACCCGGGCCGCAGGCGTTCATTGATATGGACTGGAATACCTTCCAGAACTTCGCCGGGACCGACATTCTCTTCTCCAGTCCGGTTGGCGATTTCAGCGTGATCTGTGGTGATTTCGGCGGCGACGACGACAGCCCGATGGTGATTTCCGCCTATGACGGAGCCGGCAACCTGGTCGATTCTGACAGCGCCAACTGGAATCAGAATCCGCCCTTCGCCAGCCTCAGCGTGGGCGGCGGCGGCATTGTCCGCGTGCACTATTCCTCTGGTGGTTCCTTCACCAACTCTACTTTCATCGACGATCTGCGCTTCACTCCGGACGGTCCGCGGCTGGGCGTCAGCAATCTGGTGGCGGGTGCTGTGGCCACCGCCCAGGTCGATGGCGCCACCCCCAGCGGCATAGTGGTCATCGGCTATTCGCTGCTCGGCGCAGGACCGACCAGTGCCAGCATCGGCGCCTGCGGCCTGATCTCGGTGGCGCTGACCAATCCGCTCGTTCTGGCCATCGGCAACGCCGACGCCACTGGTGGCTTCCAGCATTCCCAGACGGTTCCTACTTCGGCCAGTGGCGTCCAGGTGTGGCTGCACGCGGCCGATCTTTCCAGCTGCGAGGTAACCAACCCCCTGGCGCTGGTGGTGCAATAGGACCGGCGGCTAGCCGCGGCTAGAGGTAGCTGCGCGCGGTTTCGATGTAGTGCGGAATGGCGTGCGCCATGAAGGCGCGTTCCTTGTCCGAGATCAGGCGGACCTCGCGTGCCGGCACTCCGGCGACCAGCATGCCGGCGGGGATCTCGGCGTTTTCCTTGACCACTGCTCCAGCGGCAATGACCGCGTCGTCGCCGATCACCGCGCCACCCAGGACCACCGCTCCCATGCCCACCAGGACGCGGTCGCCGATGCGCACGCCGTGCAGGATCGCGCCGTGACCGATGGTGCAATCATCGCCGATCACCTGCGGCGCCTCGCTATCGCAGTGCACCAGGCAGTGGTCCTGAATGTTGGTGCGGGCGCCCACGCGGATCGAGGCGTCGTCTCCGCGGATGGTCACGCCGAACCAGATGCTGCTGTCGGCACCGATTTCAACGTCGCCAGTGACCACCGCGTTGTGGGCGACGAAGGCCCCCCCCGCCACGCGTCGCATCAGGCCTTGGCGGGGTGCAGGAAAGGTATCGTAGGAATCACTCATTGCGGCAAGGTCAGCAGTGCAGCGAGCCCATTGTGGGCCACGTGCACCCCCACCGCCAGGCGCAGGCGCCCGCCGCGCCAGCGGATCCAGCCGAGGATCGCGCCGAGCACGAACAGCACCGGCCACGCCGACGGTGCGTGCATGACGGTGAACAGCAGGGTGGTGTAGAGCAGCGCGCGGCGCGGGCCGAAATCCTTGCGCCCGGCCATCGCGTGCCACAGGTAGCCGCGGAAGACGACTTCTTCGAGCAAAGGCAGCAGGAGCACGGCGAAGGTCAGCGCCAGCCACTGGTCTTGGCGATCGAGCGTAGAAAGACCGCGTACCAGGCGGTCGGGCGCCTCGCCGAGACCCACCCACGGATAGACCAGGCCGAGGAGATAGGTCAGGGCCAGAAGCAGCGGCACCACCGCCAGGTAGGAGCGCGCCGCCCACGCCGGGCTGCGGTCCGCCGGCGCCGGAACCTCTTGGCTCATGCCGCTCATGCCGCGCACGCCAGAGCGCAGCAGGAACCACAGCAGCGCGGCGCCCTCTGCGGCCGCCAGCACGCCGAACTCGGCCACGCTGATGCCATTCGCTTCGGTTCCGCCCAGCTCGCCGCGGTGCAGCCACCAGCCGACCCCGGCGAACAGGCCCAGCGCCACCAGCAGGTCCCAGCCGCCCAGGCGATTGGGGCGCGGCAGCGGCGCGGCCTTGCCCGCCAGGCGCGCCAGCACCACCGCCGCGAGCCAGCCCGTGGCGAGAACCGCGACCAGGGCAAAACCCAGGCGCATCGTGGTGGACAGCCATTCCATGCTGAGAACGACTCTAGACAGTAGGCTGCCGCGCCGGTGCAATCAGGCCGCCGACCGGGGAACTGGCCGCGGCCAGGTAACGGCGGTCGATGCGTCCGGCAAGGAAACTGTCCCGGCCGGCGCGGCAGGCCAGATCGACCGCACGCGCCATGCGCACCGGATCCTGGGCCTGCGCCACCGCGGTGTTGAGCAGGACCCCGTCGGCACCCAGTTCCATCGCGATGGCGACGTCGCTGGCCTGGCCGACGCCGGCGTCGACCAGCACCGGGACCGATAACTCCTCGACGATCAGGCGGATGTTGAGCGGGTTGAGGATGCCCTGTCCGGTACCGATCGGCGAACCTAGCGGCATCACCGCCGTAGCACCGGCTTCTTCCAGGCGCTTGGCCTGACGCACGTCGTCGCTGGTGTAGACCAGCACGGTGAAGTCTTCTGCCACCAATTGCTCGCACGCGCGCAGGGTGTCGACCGGATCGGGCAGCAGGGTGCGCGTGTCACCGAGGACCTCGAGCTTGACCAGATCGGTTTCGAGCATCTCGCGCGCCAGGCGGCAGGTGCGCAGCGCGGTTTCGGCGTCGAAGCAGCCGGCGGTGTTGGGCAGCAGTGTGTAGCGGTCACGGTCGATGAAATCGAGGAAGCGTTCGCCGGGGACCTCGTCCTCGGGTATCCGCCGCACCGCCACCGTCACGCAGTCGACCGCCGCGGCCTCGAGAGCGTCGCGCATCAGCGCGTAGGTCGGGTACTTGCCGGTGCCCAGAATCAGGCGGGACTGCAGGGCAAACGCACCCAATTGCAGGGCAGGAGGATCGGTGGGGTTGGCGCTCAAGGGGATGTCGGCTCAGGCGTTGACGAGGATGTCGGCTTGGAAGTCGGGGTCAGCCGCCGCCGACCAGCCGCACCACTTCGATGCGGTCGCCGGGCTGCAGTTCGGTGACCGCATGCTCGGTCCGGGGAACGACGCGCTGGTTGTGTTCGACCGCGACTCCCGGCCCGTCGGCTCCCATTTTGCACAGCATCTGCGCCAGGGTCTGACCAGCCTGCCACGGCTGCGCCGCTCCGTTAACCAGGACCGCAGCCTTTCCTTGGTCGGAAGGCGCTTCCATGGCATCATTCTAGGACTTTTGGCACAGTGGCAAAAGCGGACCAAAGACGCAAAGCCCGACCTTGCCGGCGATTGGGCGCTTGTTATGATATGCGGCTCCTGAATCGCCTTCGGACGGTTCGCCGGCGGTTTCAGCGCCCCCGGTTCGGGAGCTCCGGTCCGCCGTGGCACACACGGTCAATCGGGTGTGCAGCGTGCTGCGCACCCTTTTTTGTTGGCCGGAGCGACCACAGGAGGCTGAAAACGCCCGTCAACCCTCCCCGAGAAATCATGCGCAAAGAAGAAGTCCTTCGAATGATCGACGCCATCCACCGCGAAAGGCAGGTGGACCGCGAGATCTTGTTCGCGGCCTTGGAAGAGGCTTTGAGCATGGCTACGCGCAAACGCATGGGGGTGGAAGAGGGTTTCGACGTGCACATCGACCGCCGCAACGGCACGATCTCGCTTGAGTTGCCCAATGGCGAGGTCGCCTTCCCCAGCGCCGAGGAACTGGGCCGCATCGCCGCCCAGACCACCAAGCAGGTCTTCATGCAGAAGATCCGCGAGGCCGAGCGCGACAAGGTCTTCGATCAGTACGAAGACCTGACCGGCACCGTCGTCGCCGCGGTGGTGCACAAAATCGAGGGCCCCAACATCATCCTGCTGCTGAACGGCAAGAACGAGGCGTTGCTGCCGCGTTCCGAGCGGGTCATGTCCGAGCGCCTGCACATCGGCGACCGCCTACGCGTGCTGATCAAAGAGGTGCGCAAAGAGGGCTCGCGCGTGGTCATCATCGCTTCGCGCCGCGACGAAGAATTCGTGCGCAAGCTGTTCGAGGTCGAGATCCCCGAGATCGGCGAAGAACTGGTGCGGGTGATGCGCGTGGCGCGCGACGCCGGCTACCGCTCCAAGGTCGCGGTCTACTCGATGGACCCGCGCGTCGACGCGATCGGTTCGTGCCTCGGCGTGCGCGGCACCCGCATTCGCAACATCAACGACGAACTCGGCCAGGAAAAAATCGACATCATCGCGTGGAGCGACTCGCTCGAGGAATTGGTCCAGAACGCGTTGAAACCGGCCCGCGACATCGCCTTGGAACACATCTTCCCTGACGAAGACGCGATGTCAGTGTTCGTGCTCGTCAGCGAGGAACAAAAGCCGCTGGCGATCGGCATGGGCGGGCGCAACGTGCGCCTGGCTTCGCAGATCGTTGGCTGGGAGATCGAAATCAAGACTCCCGCCGAATACGAAGCCGAACTCCTCGCCGAAGGAAACTCCGGCGAAGGGACCCCGGTCGAGATCCCGCCGATTGACGGCGCGGACGGACTGGAAACCGAACCAAATCCGGAGGGCCCGGAAGCCTGAGTGCCCGCGGAGCTGCTGCATTGAGCAAAGTCAAAGTCTTCACCCTGGCCAAACGATTCGGATACAAATCATCCGACTTCGTGGGGGTCTTGCGTGACATCGGTTTCCCGGTGTCTTCTTACCAGGCCTCCATCGAGGAGTGGGACGTCCCGGTCATCGAAGAGCGCCTGCGCAAAGGTGGTCTTCTGAATGCCACAGAGGACGACGCTGCCGAGGAAGGCGGTGGTGCCAAGGAAAATGGCGGCGAGGCTTCGGCGTGGGATCTGCTCAAGGCGCAGGCCACCGCAAACGCCGAGGCCGCTGAAGCCGAGGCAGCTGAAGCCGAGGCCGACCAGGATGTGGCCGAGGCTGACCTCAGCGAAGCCGAGCCCGAACCCGCAGCGACCGCCCCCATTGCCGAAGCCACCGAAGCTGAGGCCGCAGCCAAAGAAGTCGCCGTTGAAGAGCCTGCTGGCGATGCGGCCGAAGCGCTGCCGCCCGCAGAGCCGGTGCCGACCGAGGCCGCTGCTGAGGCTGACCCGGCTGACCCGGTGGTGGCCGATCCAGCCCCCGCCGAAGCACTGGCCGCCGACGCCGCCAGCGCCGACGCCAGTGCAGCCCCCACCCCTGAAGGCGCCTCCGAGCCCGCCGAGCCCGCCGCCCCGGCTCCTAGCGGTGCTGCGGAGCCCGCCAGCGAGCCCACCGTGCAGGCTGGAGCCGAGCCGACCGCCGAATCCACCACCGAGCCCGGCACCGAGGTTCCTGCTGTGGCCGCTGCAGCCCAAGGCGAAGCCGCAGCAACACCGCCCGAGCAAAAAGAAGGCGGCGCCCGGAAACCGCGCAAAAAAGGCACCCCGACGCCCAAACCGCGCCGCGCCGCAACCAAGGTCGGCAAGATCGACCTCGCCGCGCTTGGCCTGATCAAGAGCCAGCACCAGGAAAAGAGGCGCTCCACCACCTTCTCCGACATCCGCGACCGGGTTGCCACCAACCGTCGCGAGCAGCGCACCCGCCAGCGCGAAACCATGCGCGCGCGGCGCCAGGGGCGCGTCGGGCCGAAGCACGTCTCGACGCTCGAACGCAAAAAAGACGTCGTCCTCGATTCGCCGGTCACGGTCAAGAGTTTCTCCGTGGCCACCGGCATCTCGATCAACGACGTCATGCGCAAGCTGATGCAGATGGGCATGATGGCCAGCATCAACGCGGTGCTCGAAGGCGAAATGGTCGAGCTGCTCGCCGAGGAGCTGGATCTCAGCATCCAGTACCGCGAAGAGGCCGACATCGAGACCGAGCTGATGGCCGAGATCATGGCCTCGCGCAAGGCGCTCGACGAGTCCTCGATCATGCCGCGCGATCCGGTCATCGCCTTCCTCGGACACGTCGACCACGGCAAGACCTCGCTGATCGACGCGATCCGCAAGACCCACATCGCCGACAAGGAATCGGGCGGCATCACCCAGCACATCGGCGCCTACCAGGTCAAGCTGCCCAGCGGTCAGGGCGTCACGGTGCTCGACACGCCGGGCCACGCAGCTTTCACCAGCATGCGCGCGCGCGGTGCCCAGACCACCGACATCGTGGTGCTGGTGGTCGCCGCCGACGACGGCGTCATGCCGCAGACCGAAGAGGCCGCCAACCACGCCCGCGCCGCCGGCGTGCCGGTGGTGGTGGCCATCAACAAGGTCGACGCAACCGGCGCCAACCCGGAACAGGTCAAGTCGCAGCTCGCCGGCCTCGGCCTGCAGCCCGAGGACTGGGGTGGCGACGTCGGCATGGTCGAAGTCTCGGCGCTGCGCAAGCAGGGCGTGGAAGCGCTGCTCGAACGCGTGATGCTCGAGGCCGAAGTCCTCGACCTCCAAGCCCACGCCAAGGGCGACGCACTTGGCACCATCATCGAGGCCAAGCTGGAGAAGGGCCGTGGCAAGATGATCACCGTGCTGGTCCAGGATGGCACCCTTAAACCGAAAGACGTGGTCCTCGCTGGGCCCACCTTCGGCAAGCTGCGCCTGATGTTCGATTCCAACGGCAAGGCGCTGAAGCAGGCCGGACCGTCGACCCCGGTCGAGATCTCCGGTCTCGAAGAACTGCCGCCGATCGGCGAGAAGTTCTACGTGGTCAAAGACGCCAAGGCGGCCAAGGCGGTCGCCGAAAAGCGCATGATGCACCGCACCGAGCTGGACCGCGCGCGGCGGACCAAGGTTTCGATGCAGAACGTGTTCGAGAAGCTCGACGAGAGCAACGCCGAGCGTCTGCGTTTCGTCCTCAAGGGCGACGTGCAGGGTTCGGTCGAAGTCCTCAAGGCCACGCTCGAAGACATGAGCACCGAAGAGGTCATCGTCGACGTGGTGCACTCCGGCGTCGGCGCGATCAACGAGTCCGACGTCACTTTGGCGCAGACCGCCGGCGGCGTGGTCATCGCCTTCCACGTGGCTCCCGACAACAAGGCGCGCGTCACCGCCGAGAAAGAAGGCATCGAGATCCGTCGCTACGACGTCATCTACGACCTGATCGAAGACGTGCAGAAGGGCATCGAGGGCCTGCTCGCACCCGACCGCGTCGAAGAGGTGTGCGGCCACGCCAGCGTGCTCGAAGTGTTCCGCAGTTCGCGCTGGGGCACCATCGCCGGCTGCATGGTCGATTCCGGAGTGGTGCGGCGTTCCTGCAAGGCGCGCCTGATCCGCGACGGCAAGCCGATCTACACCGCCGCGCTGGCTTCGCTGCGGCGCTTCAAGGACGACGTGCGCGAAGTCACCGAAGGCACCGAATGCGGCCTCAAGCTGGAAGACTTCGAAGACATCAAAGCCGGCGACGAGCTGGAGTTCCTCGAGATCACCGAAAAGGCCCGCTCCCTGGAAGAGGCGCAGGCGAGCACTTCCGATAAGTCCGGCGACTGAGCGCCGGCACGCTGCTCCGATGGCCAACGAACGCCGCCGCAAGCAGATCGCCCGCCGCGTGCAAGCGCGGCTGGCGCAGATCCTTCTGTATGAAATGAAGGATCCGCGCGCCTCCTTCCTCACCATCACCGAGGTCGAGATGAACCGCGACCTTTCGATTGCCAGGGTGCGCTGGTCGACGCTGGATCCGTCTGCGCGCTCGCGCATTGCGCACATGCTTGAGCACGCCCATGGCTTCCTGCGCCGCGAGGTGGCGCAGGAGGTGCAGTTGCGCTCGGCGCCGCAGGTCGTTTTCGAGTACGACGAACGCATCGAGCGCGCCGATCGCATCGAATCGATCCTGCGCGACCTGCGGCCGAAAGATGACTGAGGCGCCGCGCCGCTTGCGCCGGGCGGAAAGCGTCCTGCGCCAGCGCACCGGCCGCCTGCTGCTGGTGCTCGAGCGACCCGCCGACAACCACAACATCCAAGCGGTTCTGCGCACCGCCGAGGCCTACGGAATTCAACACGTCTGGGTGGTCGACCACGCCGTGCCGCCGCAGAAGATCAACAAATCGGTGACCAAGGGCAGCTATCTGTGGCTCAGTATGCGCCATTTCCAACGCCCGCAGGACTGCATCCAGGCCTTGCACGACGGCGGCTGGAGCATATGGAGCACGGATCTGTCGCCGGGCGCGGTGGCGGTCCATTCGCCCTCCGACCTGCTCCCCTTCCCGCAGCGCGTGGCCTTGGTGGTGGGGCGCGAATCCGACGGCGTCACCGAAGAAATGCTCGCCGCCAGCGACCGCCGCCTATTCCTGCCGATGGCTGGATTCACCGAGAGTTTCAATCTGTCGGTAGCCACCGCCCTGGTGCTACAGCGCTGCTTCGACGCCTGCCCTGAGTTGCGCGGCGCGATGAGCGAGGACGAGCGCGCGCAAATCCGCCGCGAGTGGTATGAGCGGCTGGCCGGCTCGGCGCGCCACCTGCACGAATTCCAGCAGTGGCTCGACCAGCCGCCGCCGCCACTCGAAAGTCTGCGCCCGGCGGAAGAGTTCCGCCGCCCGCGCATTCCCAAGAAGATCCGCCGCCGTTTAGGGCTCGGCGGAGACGTGTAACCGTCGGCAGCTCTACTCGCCGCGGTGCCAGCGCACCCCGTCGAATTTGTCCTCGAGCACGATCCCGGCCGCATGCAGCTGATCGCGCAACTGGTCGGCGCGCGCCCAATCCTTTTCCTGGCGCGCCAGGTTGCGCTCGGCGATCAGGGTTTCGACCTCGGCGTCGGCGAGTCCTGGGGCAGCGCCGTCGGCGGTCATCTCGAACAGACCGAGGATCTCATCGGCGCGTGCCAACAACTGCATAGCGGCGACGGCCGCCTGCTGGCTGAGTCCGTGATGCATGAAGTGGTTGCGTAGTTGGAAGATGGCAGCCACCGCCTCGGAGGTATTGAGATCGTCTTCGAGCGCCCGGTCGAAGGCGGCGCCGGCCTGGCGCACCTCGGCCTGGCCTTGCCCGTGGCCGTTGCGCTCGGCGGCCTGCAGACGGCCGCGCCAGTCAAGCAGGGAGCGGCGCGCTTCGGCGGCGCCGCGCAAGGCTTCCCAGGTGAAATTGAGCTGAGTGCGGTAATGGCCACGCAGCACCAGGAAACGGAAATCCCACGGGCTGAAGCCGCGTTCGATCAGATCATCGAGCGTATAGACATTGCCCAGGGATTTGGACATCTTGCCGCCGTCGACCTGCAGGAACTTGGTGTGCATCCATAACCGCACGAAGGGCTTGCCAGTGGCGCACTCGCTCTGCGCGATCTCGCATTCATGGTGCGGGAACACGTTGTCCTCGCCACCGGTATGAATGTCAAAGCTGTCGCCCAGATATTTCATCGACATCGCCGAGCATTCGATGTGCCAGCCAGGGAAACCATGCGGACCCAAAGCGGTCTCCCACTTCATCAGGTGATTCGGATCGGACTTCCACAGAGCGAAATCGGCCGGATGACGCTTCTCTTCATTGACCTCGAGGCGTGCGCCGGATTCCAGTTCGGCGATGCGGTTGCCGGACAGCCGGCCGTAGGCCGCAAAAGCGTGCACGTCGAAATAATAGTTGTCGCCAACGCGGTAAGCGTGACCGCTGTCGACCAGCAGCTCGACCAGGCGCACCATCTCAGGGATGTGATCGGTGGCTTTCGGATAGTGGTGTGCCGGACGCACGCCGAGCGCATCGAGGTCGGCGAAGAACTGCGCGCTGACCTGTTCGACGATCTTCCAGGGGTCGAGCTTGGCACGGCGCGCCTCGGCGAGCAGTTTGTCTTCGCCGTCATCGGCGTCGTCGACCAGGTGGCCGACGTCGGTCAAGTTCATCACCTGGGTGACCTGATAGCCCTCGAGATCGAACAGCCGGCGCAACAGGTCGGCGAAGAGGAAGGCGCGGTAGTTGCCGATGTGCGGCCGCTTGTAGACCGTCGGTCCGCAGTGATACATGCGCACGCGGCCCTCTTCCAACGGAGCGAAGGCCTCGATCTGGCGGCTGAAACTGTTGTAGAAGCGCAGTTCCACGGCGCGGATTCTATCCTCCCCCGGGCACCCGGGCTGCTCCAAGCACGCGGCGGGCGCGGGGCTGGTCCGGTGCTGCGGGGGCCGCCCGGAGCCGGGGCCGGGCGGAGCCGGACTAAACGCGGAAGGGCGCCGGCACCTCGCCGGCGTGCTTGCGGAAATAGCGAGCG
Organism: Planctomycetota bacterium; assembly: GCA_021776925.1. GTDB lineage: Bacteria > Planctomycetota > UBA1135 > UBA1135 > UBA1135 > JAJFFB01. The sequence continues at coordinate 62,707 of JAJFFB010000100.1, forward strand.
AAACGCCGCCGACGTGCTCGCCGTTCGGCTTCGGTCAGCGGACGCGGCTTGAGCACCGCCCCGGCAAGGTCGATCACCCAGCAGCGGCCGCAGTCTTCTTGCCACAGCATGTTGCCAGGATGAAGGTCGGTGGCCCACAGGCCGGCGGCACACAGCTGGTCGAGCAAGGCGTCGGCGGCGGCGAGTGCGCCCGGGTTGTCACGGGCCTCGAACACGGTGACCGCGTCCTCGACCTCTTCGGTGATCAGGTGCTGCACCCAGAAAATGCCAGCCAGGGCCAGACCCACCAGGACCAGGGGAGTGGGCAGACCGCGGGCGCGCAGCGCGTTGCTGACCGTGATCTCCTCGCCGAGGCGCGTCGGCCGGCGGAAGCGCTCGCCCAGCAAACGGCCAACGACTCCGCCGTGGCGGTTGGTGCGCCACACCCCACGGCGTCCGGCGATCACCACCCGGCGCGCGGCACCGCGGCCGTAGCCGAGGACCGCGTCGGCGTCGCGCGCGTGTTCTTCCAGCTTGGCCACGCCGAGGCAGCGCCATAGATCCAGGTCTTCGGCGAAATCGAGCTCTGCCGGGTCGATTTCAGCCGCCACCCACAGCCGCACGTCACGTCCGCGCGACAATCGGTGGGGAGATCCAACGGACATGCGGCAATGGTATCTTTCCCGCCATGCCGGACACTGATTGCGCGTCCCTGCCCGCCGACGCCCGCATCCTGGTGGTCCGGCTCAGCGCCCTCGGCGATCTGGTGTTCGCACTGCCGGCGGTAACTGCGCTGCGTCAGCTCCTGCCTCACGCGCACATCGACTGGCTGGTCGAAGACCGCCATGCATCCTTGGTGCGCACCCTGCCGGGACTGGACCGGGTGCGCGTCTTTCCGCGCCGCGGCTGGAAGTCGCCGGCCGGCCTGCGCCGGATGTGGCGCCACTGGCGCGAGCTGCGTGGCGACCGACGCTATGACTGCGTCCTCGACCTGCAGGGCAATTTGAAGAGTGCCTTACAGGCGCGGCGGGTGCGCTCGCCTTTGCGCATCGGCTTCGCCCGCGGCACCGCCAAGGAAGGCGCCCATCGCCTCTATCACCGGGCCGTTGCCACGCCGGCGCGCTGTCACCGAGCGGATCGTGATCTTGCCCTGCTGGCGCCGTTGGGTTGGCATGGACCCGCACCCGCCGTCGAGCCCTGGGCTCTGGATTCCGCCATCGTCAAGGAAATGGAAACCGCCTGGCCACGGGTCACTGCCGGGGCTCGGCGCATCCTGCTGCACCATGCCGTCACCGATTATGGGCGCGACAAGGAGTGGCTGCCCGAGCGCTGGGCAGGGCTGGCGCGGGCGCTGGCGCTGGCCGACGCCGGCGACCAGGTCTTCCTGTTGTGGACCCCCGCCGAAAAGGAGCGCGCGCTCGGCATCGCCGCCTCCAGTGAAGGTGCTGCGCGTCTTGCGCCCGCCACGCCCAGCCTCGCGCACCTGATGGCCCTGCTCGACCAGGCCGACCTGGTCATCGGCACCGACAGCGGCCCGGTCCATCTCGCCGCGGTGCGCGGGCAGCAGGTGGTGGCGCTCTTCGGCCCGACCGACCCGCTGCGCTTCCGCCCACCAGGCCCTCACTGCGAGCTGGTCTGCGCGCTGCCCATGGATCAGCCCCCCCCCAAACGCGAGCGCAGCCGCCGCTCGCCGCTGATGGACCAGATCACCGTAGAGACGGTGCTTGCGGCTGCAAGGGGAAATGAGCCGCGGCACCCAACAGGGCCAGCGTCCTAATGGGTCGGGTTTCTGGATTTCCTGTAACTGAGGGCCAGAAAGAGCGCCCTGGCAAGGGAAGCCATTCCTTCTTACCTCAGTTTCCCAGAAACCATGATAAACCATTCCCAAAGAGCATGGCTGGGTGCCATCGTCCTCATGCTACTCCCCCTCCAGGCCGCCCAGGCCCAGGTGCAGGACAACTCCTCGCGAGCCACCCTGACCGTCACTGGACGGGCACAAGACGGCTTTCTGGACGCCCCCCCCCAGGACATCATCCCTGGCACCCGGGTGATCTTCGAGATCACCGGGGAACCCTTCCAGCCGGTGGTTCTCGCGGTCGGCACCGCGCGCGAGCCGGGTGTGCCGCTCTCGACCTACGGGTTGCTCAACCTGCAGAACTACACCATCGTTCTCAATGGACTTGACCTGGGAGGTCCGGGCCGATTCGCCTGGACCGGTGCCGACGGCACCTTGTCGCTGGTTGCGGCGCTTTCGGTGGACACACCTCTCGACACCGAATTCACCTTCCAGGCTGCGGTCGGCACCGACGGACCGGAGGGCATGATCCTGAGCGCCCCAGAGCGCCTGCGCGTGCGCCTCGCGCGCATGGCATACCTTGCCAATGAAGAGTCGAGCTGGACCGAGTTGTACGGCAACAGCACCTTCGGCACCTCGCACGTCAAGTTCCACGAGGATCTGGATGACAATGAGTCCGTCAGTGCCTACGCCTGGTCGCCCGATGGCAGCATGGTTGCCTACATCGCCGACCAGAACTATGACACCCTCAATGAACTCTTCGTGTCCGACGGCAACAGTCTCAACAACCGCAAGGTCAGCGGCAACCTCATCGTCAAGGGCAGCGTGACAGACTTCCAGTGGTCTCCGGACAGCAGCATGCTGGCCTACCGCGCCGACCAAGATGCCGATGAAGACTATGAGCTTTATGTGGCCCAAGCCGATGGCAGTGGCAGCATTAAGGTCAGTGGTAGCTTGGCTGGCTTCGGAGATGTAGAGGAATTCTCCTGGAGCCCCGATAGTGCGCGCATCGCCTACCGTGCGGACGCTGATTCCGACGGGGTTTTTGAGATGTACGCGGCTTGGGCAGACGGCAGCGGCCAGGTCAAAATCAGCGGAACGATGCCGAGCGGTGGATCTGCCAACTCCGGCCAACCGGTGTGGTCGCTGGACAGCACCACAGTGATCTACCTCGCGTCTGAGTTCACCGCCTACAAACCGGAGGTCATCGGCGCGTTTGCCAGTGGCGCAGGCAGTTGGGCGCTCAATTCCACCACGATTTCCGCAATCATTGAATTTCAGCTTGCCCCAGACGGTAGCCGTGTGGCTTATCAAGGCGGCGTCAACACCGGCAACGTTCAAGAGGCCTTCGCCTGCAACCTGGACGGCAGCGGTAATGTCCAGATCAGTGCGCCCCTGGTGCTCTACGGGGACGTTATCGAGATGCAGTGGTCTCCGGACAGCTCCTCCATCGCCTATCTTGCCGACCAGGAATTCGACGGCTACTTCGAACTCTACGTGGAAGACGCGGACGCTCCCACCGGGGCGGTCAAGATCAATGGCTTCCTGGCACCATCCGGCAACGTCACCGACTTCGGCTGGTCGCCGGACAGTTCACGGCTCGCCTATCGCGCCGACCAGTATGTGAACGAGGTCTACGAATTGTTCACCAGCATGGCTGACGGAACTTCGAACACGTTGATCAACGGCCCACTGATCACGGGCGGAGACGTTTACGACTTCCTCTGGTCGCCAGCGACCGACCTTTTGCGTCTGGCGTACCGCTCTGATGAGGATCCGGATTCCGGGGCTGAGCTCTACTGCTCGGACCCTGAGGGATTGACCCAAGCGCGCCTCAACGATACGGCTTCCTATTTGGGCTCTTCCAACTACCGCTGGGACCCAAGTGGAGTCTGGTGCGCGTTCCAGGACCAGGGCAACAACCTGATGGTCAATGACCGCACAGGCAAGGAACAACACCAGCTGGACATCCCCGGAGGCAACTGGATCATGTCCTTCGCCTGGTCACCGATCGAGTAGCCCAACTCCCTAGCGCAGCTCCAGGTCCCACGGCATGCGGGCCTGGAGCCCGCGCGCCTGCAGCAGGCGGCGTGCGCGTTGCAGGGCGTGCTGCACTTCGGCCGGCAGCGGGGAACCGCTGTGGATCTGGCCAATGCCGTTCATCGCCAGTTCGGCCAGGATCTGCTCCCACAGCTCGGGTTCGTGATTGCGGTAGGAAACGCCGAAACCCTCTTTCAGGCCAGCACGGTCGGCGGCGCGCTCGACCGCCTCTTGAAGGCTGCCCAATTGGTCGACCAGCCCCAGCTCCAAGGCGCGTTTCCCGGACCACACCCGCCCTTGGGCGATCTGGTGCACCGCGTCACGCTCCAGGGCCCGCCCGCGGCTGACCCGCTCGAGAAAGGCGTCGTAGACCTCGTCGACCGAGGCCTGCAGCCCGGCAAGAGTGGCATCGCTCTTGCTCTGCCACATCGACCACAGGTTGGCGTGCGGAGCGGTCTGCACGGTTTCGATCTTGATTCCGTGGGCGGCAGCGAGCCCGGCAACGTTGGGCAGCATGCCGAAGACGCCGATGGATCCGGTGATGGTGCTGGGTTGAGCATAGATCTCGCTGGCCTGGCTGGAGATCCAATAGCCGCCCGAAGCGGCCACGTCACCCATCGATACGATCACCGGTTTGACCTGCGCGCACAATTCCACTTCGCGCAGGATAACTTCGCTGGCGGCGGCACTGCCGCCCGGGCTGTTGACGCGCAGCACCAGCGCAGCAACCTCATCGTCAAGGCGCACCGCGCGGATCTTGGCCGCCATGCTGTCACCGCCGACTTCAATCTCGGAGCGGCCGTCGACGATCTCGCCCTCGGCAAATAGCACCACCACCATGCCCCCGCCGGTCCACGGGTCGTCCTCCCATTCGGCAGCCAGATAGTCTTCGAGCCAGATCGAGCGGAAGCCCTGGTCGGCGTCTTCCTCGCCGGTCAGCTGGCGCAGTTCGGCTTCCATTTCGTCTCGGTGCAGGACCGCGGTGATCAACGCGGCGTCCACCGCCTGCGCCCCGGTCAACAGCCCGCTCTCCTGGGCGACGCGGTCGAGGTCGGAGCGTTGGGGCTCGATCTCAGCGGCCGACTCGGCGCTACGCACATCTTCCAGATCGCCCAACAGCAGCGCCACCTGCTCGCGGTTTTCGGCGCTCATCTGGTCAAGCATGTAGGGCTCGACGGCCGACTTATACTTGCCGACGCGGGTGACCTGGACCTCGACGCCATAGCGACGGAAGGCACCGCCGTAGTACTGAGATTCAGCCTGGAATCCGTTCCATTCGAAGCCGCCGAAGGGCGCCAGCCAGATCAGGTCGCCGGCACTGGCCAGGTAGTAACTGGCTTCGTCGATCGATGGGAACCAGGCGCTGACCTGCTTGCCGCTGGCACGAAAGCGCAGGATCGCCTGGCGCAGTTCGCGCAACCCGGCCCAGCCCCCGGCGGCGACGCTGCCGGTCAGATGCAGGCCGACAATGCGCGGATCGGCGGCGGCCTGGTCGAGAACACCGATGAAACGGTGCAGCGGCGTCGGATCGTGGCCGAAGGAACCCTGCACCACCTCGCTCACCGACGGCGGCACTGGATCGTCAGCCAGGGGCATCGCCAGAATCAAGGTCAGAATGCTGTCCTTCTGCACCACCGGTAGGTCGGTTGCCTTCAGCGCATTCATCAACCAGAACAGCACCAGGGTGCCAAGCAGGAAGACCCCGACCATGCTGGCCAGGACCTGGCGGAGAAAGGTACCCATGCGCGGATTATGGCACGGCCTGCCATTCCGCTACGCCCCCCCTGACCCACAGGCGCAGGCGCAACGGCCAGTCCAGTCCGGCTTCACCCAGGTCGAGGACGCGGCGGTATTCCCCGCTGCGGAAAACCAGCCGCTGACCCTCGCGACGGAGATGCAATAGACGCCAGCGCGCTGCGCGGGCGGGTTGCGGACGGCTCTCGTAAGCGTGCGGCGGGGCGCTCCCGCCGGCATGCAACAGAAACACGCCCGCCCCGAAAGTGTTCTGCCGCCACACCACGCGCGCATCGCGGCCGCCAGCGACCAGACTGAAGCCGGCCACCGCGTCGCCGCTGCTGCCGACGCGTTGCCGCCAGCGCAACGGCTCGCTGCCATCCCAGTGCAGCAGATCCAAGGTGACGGTCTGCGCCGGCCAGCTGGCCAGCAGCACCGGCTCGAAGGGGGAATGGAAGTCGGCGTCGCGACCGCGCAAGAAGGGCGGCGCATCGACCTCCGCCACCCCGAAATCCGCGGGCATGCGCGCCACCAGGGCACCGGCCGGGCCGTGAATCCAATCCTGCTGCCACAGGTCGGCACGATCGCTTTCCTCCAGCAGCATTTGCACCAGCGTCGCCCAGGCCGAATAACGGAATTCACTGGGTAGCGCCTGCAGGGTGGGCAGCAACCCGGCCTCGGGTGCGTCAGCACAGGCATCGCGCACCAGGCGGCCCCAGCCCGGACCGTGCGCCGACCCCGCGGCGTTGGGCCACGATCCCGCCCCCCTGGGCCACCAGTTGGAGACGGTAGGCCACGGGTCGGCGCCATCGTGGACCATGGTTTCTGCCAGGCCTTCCTGAAACCACAGCGGCGCGACGCGCAGACTCGGGCGGTCGAGGCACAGCAAGTGGCCGATCTCGTGGCGGAAACTTTCCAGCCATGTGCGTGGGGGCAGCGGGCGCCTCAGCAGCAGGCCATCCTGCCAGGGCAGGGGTACCAGCGCGGTGCGCAGATGCGGCAGGGTGCGCGCGATCTGCCAGCCATCGCTCAATCCGGCAGCGGAGGCCACCGCCACGGTTGCATCCAGGCCGGCGACCAATTGCACCGACATACCGCGATAGGCACCCGAACTGCGCTCGACCGGCCAGCGGGCGGCGAGCTGCTGCAAACGCATGCCCACCTTTTCGACCTCAGCCTGCAACGGCCCGCGCCAGTGCTCGAAGGCCGGTGGAAGATCGATGCGGATGCCTTGAGGCCGCCGCCGGCTGTCTGGATTTTGCAGCGGAGCGGGGCTGCTACACGCGACGAGCAACAGCAGAATGGTCAGGCCATGGACCCTGCGACCCCCCTTCCGGCGCGCATCGACGCGGTGCTGTTCGACCTCGATGGCACCCTGGTCGAGAGCGAGGACTGGCACATGGAAAGCACCGTGCGCATGCTCGCCGGCATGGGGGTGGCAGTCAGTGGCAGCGACCTGCGCCGCTTTCTGGGCTGGGCCGAAGAGCCCTACTACCTGGAACTGAAGCGTCTCTACGGAATTCCGGGAGACCCTCAGAGCCTGTCGCAGCAACGCGCGGCCGAGTTCCAGCAGCTCCTTCACGAGGTCAGCATAGAGCCGCTGCCCGGGGTATTGCACACCCTCCAACAACTGGAACGCCTGGCTGTCCCGTGCGCCGTGGCAAGTTCGTCGGTGCGCACGGTGATCGCCGCCACCCTCGAGGCCGCCGGACTGGATGCGCGGATCCATGCGGTGCGCTCAGGCCACGACGACGTTGACCACGGCAAACCTGCCGCCGACGTCTATCACTCTGCCGCCGCCGCTGTGGGAGTGGAAGCCCGCCATTGCGTCGCGGTGGAAGACTCCCCCACCGGGTTGGCCGCCGCCCACGCGAGCGGCGCCTTTACCGTGCTGGTGCCGAACCTGCGCCTGAGCGGGAACCTGCCGCCAGCCGACCTGACCCTGCCGACCCTGGATGGCTTCGCCGAGCTGCTGGCCAGGCGTTGATCGCGGTGCCGCCTGGCGCTGATTGCGAGGCCGGCTGGCGTTGATCCGCAGTGAGGCCGAGCGGGGCTACTCACGCCCGGCGAAGACCGCGCCGAAGACCTGATCGTAATGGCTGACGAAGTGGAACTTGAGGCCGCCAGTCCAGTTCGGGTCGAGCAGTTTCACGTCGCGGCGGTTTTCCTCCGGCACCACCACCTGACGCATTCCGTAGCGCTTTGCCGCGAGCACCTTTTCACGGATGCCGCCGACGGGGAGCACCTCGCCGGTCAAGGTGATTTCGCCGGTCATGGCCAGGCGTGGTTTCAGGCGCCTCCCGGTCAGCTGCGACAGCATCGCAGAGGCGATGGTGATCCCCGCAGAGGGGCCGTCCTTGGGTACCGCGCCGGCCGGGAAGTGCAGGTGCAGGTCGCACTGGTGGATGGCGCAGGCGTCGATGCCGAATTCATCGCAGCGCGAACGCAGGAAACTGTGCGCAATGCGGCAGGATTCGGACATCACCTCGCCCAGCGAACCGGTGACGCGGACCTCGCCGCTGCCCTCAGCCTTGACCGTGACGCATTCGATTTCGAGGACGTCGCCGCCGTAGCCGGTATAGGCGAGCCCGAGCGCGATGCCACTGGCCGGACGCAGCCGCACCGGATCATCGGAGTAGCGCGGCGGGCCGAGGTATTTTTCGAGATGTGCGCTGGTGACGGTCACCGGCGGGCGCTTGCGCCGAGCAACCTCGAGGGTGCGTTTGCGACACACCGATGCGATCGCCTTTTCCAGACCGCGCACCCCTGCTTCGCGGGTGTAGTGGTTGACGATGGTGCGCAGGGTGGCCACCGGTATCTTGAGCCGCTTCGGTTCCAGGCCGTGCTCGGTCAGCTGCCGCGGCAGCAGGTGGCGGCGCCCGATCTGCACTTTTTCGGCGGTGACGTAACCGGGCAGCCGGATGATCTCCATGCGGTCGCGCAACGGCCCGGGAATTTCTTCGAGGACGTTGGCGGTGGAGATGAACATCACCCGTGACAGGTCGAAAGAGAGGTCCAGATAGAGATCGAGGAAGGCGCTGTTCTGCGCCGGATCCAGCACTTCCAGCAAGGCGCTGGAAGGATCGCCGCGGAAGTCCTTGCCGAGTTTGTCGATCTCGTCGAGGACGATGACCGGGTTGTTGGTGCCAGCGCGGCGCACCATCTGCAGGATACGGCCGGGCAGGGCGCCTACGTAGGTGCGGCGGTGGCCCTTGATCTCGGCCTCGTCGCGCATGCCACCGAGGCTCATGCGTTCGAGGCTGCGCCCCATCGATTCAGCGATCGCCATCGCCAGCGAGGTCTTGCCCACTCCTGGAGGCCCAACAAAACACAACAGCGCGCCGCGGTGGCCGGGCCGCATTTTGCGCACCCCAAGGAATTCGAGGATGCGCTCTTTGGCGTCTTTGAGCCCGTAGTGATCGCGCTCAAGAATTTTCTCGGCGTGATCGAGATCGATCTGGTCCTCGCTGGACACACACCAGGGCATTTCCAGCAGCCAGTCAATGTAATTGCGCGCGACCGGATACTCCGCCGACATCGGCGGGATCATGCCCAGCCGCTCGACCTCGTCGCGCACCTTCTCCTCGACCTCCTGAGGGAATTCACCCGCCTCGAGCTTGCCCAGGAAGAGCTCGCGATCGCGTTCGGTGGGTTCCTTTTCTTCGCCCAGTTCGCGGCGGATGATCTTGATCTGCTCGCGCAGGAAGAACTCCTTCTGTTGCTCCTCGATGCGCTCGCGGATCTCCTTCTGGATGCGGTCGCCAAGCTCCAGGGTGACCAGCTCGCGGGTGAGCGCTTCGTCGACCATGCGCAGGCGTTCGCGCACGTCGAGCTGTTCGAGGATCGGCTGCTTCTCGCCCGATTCCTTGAGCAGGTAGGCGGCGGCGAAGTCGGCCAGGCTGCCGCTGGCATCGATGTTCATCGCCGCCAGATTGAAACCGTCGCCGAGGCTGGGATTGTGTGAAGCGACCTGCTGCGCCAGGCTGAGTACGTTGCGGCTGAGCGCCTCGGTCTCGTCGCTGGCGGGGTAGATGTCTTCGGGATAGGAAACCCGCGCCACCGGCACGCCCTTAACCTTGACGAAGCGGTCGACGTGAAAGCGGCGCACCCCGCGGCAGACGTAGTTCGAGTTGCCGTCGGGCAGACGAATGCGCTTGTGCACCTCGACCAGCACCCCGGTGCGGGCGAAATCGCGCGCCCGCGTGGGGCCGCCCTCGCCCATGCCGGGGGCGTAGAGCAGACCGACCTGACGGCCCTGCGCCATGGCCTTTTCCATGATCTCGACTTCGTGCCCCATTTCGGCGAGCACCGGCATGATCAAGGCAGGGAAGGGCACCGAGCGGCGCAGCGGGAAGACCACCAGCACCGTCGGCGGCAAGCTCTCCTTGACCGCGGGCAGGCTGGCAATTTCCTCGGCAGCGCGTTGTACGGCCTCTTCGTTGCCGTTTTCGTCGGTTTCTTCGAGCACGCTGAGCTCGTCGGGCAGTTCGTTCATCAGGTTTCACCGGGTGGAGCCCCGGCCTCGACAGCGAGGATGTTATCTCCTTCCGACTTGCCAATGATGGCCGCTCCGCAAGAGTCTGACCAGACATTGACCCCGGTGCGCAGCATGTCGAGCGGACGGTCGATCGCCAGCAGCAGCAGCACGCCGTCGTCGGGCAGGCCAAGTGATTTGAGGATAATCGCATTCAGCACCAGCCCGGCGCTGGGGATCCCGGCCGCCCCCACCGACGCCAGCAGCGCGGTGATGACGACGAAGATCTGCACGCCCAGGGTGAGGTCAAAGGCGGCCGAATGGGCGCTGTAATACTGGGCCAGGAAGATCACTCCAACGCACTCGTACAGCGCGGTGCCGTCCATATTGATGGTCGCACCCAGCGGCAGCACAAAGGAGGTGACGCGGTTGCTGACCCCGCCGCGGTGTTCGGCGGACTCCATCGAGACCGGCAGCGTCATCGACGAGGAACTGCTGCTGAACGCGGTCATCAGCGCCGGCGACATCGCCTTGCCCCAGCGCACCGGGTTGATCCCGCCGAGGAAGCGCAGCAACAGCGGCAGGGTCACCAGCGAGTGGAACAGCAGCGTGCCGAAGATGATCAGCATGAACAGGCCCAGGTCCTTGAAGGGTTCCAGACCGGTCTCGCCCACCACCTTGACCATCAGCGCGAAGACGCCATAAGGGATCAGAGACAGCACCCAGGCCGCCACCCGCATCATCACCTCGAATGCGTCCTGGAAGAACTGAAGCAGCCGCGGCCCGTTCGGTGCCTGCGTCCGCGCCAGGAAGAAACCGAAGATCAGCGCGAAGATGATGACCTGCAGCATGGCGCCGTTCTCGGACAGCGCGGCGAACACGTTGGACGGCACCATGCGCGTCAGGATGTCGCCGAAACCGGAACCCGCCACCTTGTCGAAGTTCTGCGGGATCTCGAGGCCGAGGTTGGCGCCCTTGCCCGGCTCAATCAGGTTGACCGCGACCAGGCCGGTGGCGATGGCCAGCATCGAGGTGCACATGTAATAGATCAGGGTCTTGCCGCCGAGGCGCCCGAAATCCTTGCCGCCGCCGAGGCTGGCCACGCCGGTGACGATGCTGGTCAGGATCAGCGGCACGATCAGCATCTTCAGCAGGCTCATGAAGATCTGCGCCACCATCGCGAAGGGAGCGATCCAGCGCGCCCGCAGGCTGTCCGGATCCAGCACATCTTTGGTGAACTCCAGCCCCTCCTGGAGCTGCACCGAGGAGGGGATAAATTCCTCTGGGGTCGTCGCCTGCAGGATCAGGCCGACCCCAACGCCCAGGAGCATGCTCAGGAGGATCTTGGTGTGGAGCTTCACTACGTGGAGGGTACTGGCGCGGATGGGATTTGGGCCCAGGCTAATTAAATGGGGAATGGCCGATCCTATTCTTGATAGAATGTGGCGTGCCTCAACCTCCACGAGCAGGCATGAAGAAGTGCATAAGAATATGATTGCCACTACCAATAACGCATGGTCGGAGTCTCAAATGAACCAGACTCTGGCCGACCTGAAACAGGATTTCCCTCGCTACACGGATAACGAGTTGTACGCCATCTGGTGCCATCAACACGGTTTGATTCCGATTGATAGCGAGGGCAAATTGAACCTGGAACAATGGAAGATCCACGCCTCCCAGGACGGCGAATTCTTCCAGGAGGGCGGTTTCCGCGTCTCCCGTGCGCTCTACGGCCGCGCCCTTAAAGCACAGAAGGGCAAGCCCAAGCCGCCGCGCCAGGTGAAGAAGAAGAAGGAGCTGGCGCCGATATTCCCCGACGCCCCCGCCCAACCGCCGGACATCACCTTTGCCCGCGATTACCACCGGGCCGCGACCACGATCTACACCATTCTGGAAAAGCGCGCAGAGGTCACTGCCCTATTGCGCAGCCTTGAAGATCTGGACAACCGCATCGTCGCCGACCTCTGCGACAACGACCCGCGCGTCGCCGCAGTCCTGCATGAGGCTCGCAATCTGGCCGTGACCTCGCGTGTGGCTCCGCTCGAGCCTCCGGCCGAGTACTGAGCAGTCCGGCTGGTGGGATCAGCGTTGGCACCAACGCCGCGGCAGAGCCTAGAATTCGACGCCGAAGCGTGATTTCAGGGCGAAGCCGAGGACCAGCGATACGACTACGAACCACAACATGATGCCGATCTCGCCTCCGGGCAGAAATGCCAAGGGGGCTGCGGCGTAGGGCACGGTGATCGTGGTGACGAAGGAGCCGGCGTCGATCACCGGATCGCCGAAGAACAGGATCGGGTCCTTGGCGGCGGCGAACTTGGCAAAGGGCGTCGCGGTGCGCAGGCGCGCCAGGCGGCGCGGATCGGTACCGACCTCGACCGTTTTGGTGACCGTTTCGCCGGCGTAGCGGAGGCCCAGCTGGTGGGAGCCGTTGGTGGTCGCGTCGACCACCAGGACCAAGCGGTCGCTGGTGTTGCCACGCTGGACCAGATCGAGTCCGGCTGGCACATCCAGGTCGATTTCGTTGGCTTTGACCTTGTCAGCGAGTTCGACCACGATGGTGACCTTTTCCTGGCCGACTTCCAGTGGCTGATAGGCGTAAAGCGAATTGAGCTGGAACCAGATCACCATGAAAGGCGCCGCCAGCACGATCATCGGCAATACGTTAAGGCCCAGATACGCCATGTTCCAGGAAAGGGATCCGAACACTCCCTTGCCGACGGTGGGCATGTCGTCCTGAAAAATGCGGATGCCGAGCAGGTTGTGCTTGATCTTGTCCTTGACCGCGACGATGGCCCCTTGGGCGGACACGTGCGGGAAGGCCAGCAAGAACAATATGCCGGTCCCGGCGCTGACCAGGGTGACCACGCCGAAACCGCCGAGCCAGCCAAAGGCCACGTCGAAGCCGGTGAACAGACCGTTGAGGAGCGCGGGAACGAAGACCCCCGCCGCGGCAATCACGCCGCAGATGGCAATGGTAAGCAGGGTTGCGATCATGTTCGGTGGGTCGCAGACGTCGGCACGGAAGCACTCAGCCTTAGCTGATGTAGCCGAGACCGCGCAGCGATTCGGTGATGTCCTGGTCAGAGCTACCCTGTCCTTCGATCTCCTTGAGTTCCTTTTCCAGAACGTGCTCGACGAATTCCTCAACCGAGGAATAGCCAGCGACCTCGGCGACCTTCTTGCAGCGCTCGAGGATGTCTTTGTTGAGCTTGAGCTTGGGTCCTCCAAACATCGTCTTTCTCCGTAATCAGGGTTGGGTGGTTCGCCCTAGAACAAGGGCTTGCCGTCGACGCCGGCCGGTGGCTCGACATCGAAAAGGTGGTAAAGGGTTGCAGTGATGTCTTCCAGGGCCGGATCTTTGCTCAGACCCTGCCCGTTGCGCACGATGATCGTGCCGCGCACCACTTCCGGGTCCATCAGATGGGAACCCGACCAGCGGCTTAGATTGTCCTCCATCACCGTGGTGCCGGTGATCTTGCCCGAAGCGGCGTCATCCGAGGCACCATAGCCGTAGCTGAAGCCGAGCTGCAGGTCAGGCGCGAATTCGGTCATCTCGCCTTCGAAGACCTCGGTCGCGAGCAACACGCGGCGGAACACGGCCTCGCCGTTGTCGTCGTGCAGAGCCAGCAGCTTGTTGCGGATTTCTTCGAGCAGAGGTTCGGCCTGCTGATCGCTGACGATTCCCTTCGGCTCACGTTCGACCCGATTGAGGATGACCCCGTTGAAACCGACCGTGTAGGCCTGGGTCTGCGACCAGTCCACAACCGAACTGTCCCAGTCGATGCCGCCCTCGGCATCGATACCCATGGCGCCGACGTCCCCGCTGGTTTTGCCTTCGCGCAGGACCATGTATCCCTCCTGCACCAGCCAGTCGTTGACATTCATGCGCCGGTAGAAGGGTGCAAAGCCATGGTCGGACATAATGATCAGCTTGACCGCTTCGCCATCGGCTTCCATGGCTTCGAGGCGATGCATCAAGTGCCCGAGCATGTCGTCGACCTGTTTGTAAATACGATCCAGCTGCTGTGAGTAGCCGGGAAGGTCGGGGTCGTCGATCGATCCTGTCTCTTCCTGGTAGGGATGGCGAAGGTCCTGCGCGTGCCACAGCATGTGCGACCGCAGGTCCAGCGACCCGGTGTAGAAGAACAACAGGCCGCCCGACTCATCGAGCTGGTCACATGCGTAATCAAGCATGTGCCGACGCTCTTCGATCACGGTGTCGGATTGCGATACAAACTCTGCGGTGTTCAGCAACTTGGCCTTGTACGCCTTGTACGCGTCGGGAAAGCCCTGGGTGTGGTAAGGCCCGATCACCGCGGCCATTTCGGCGGAAGCATCGTCGGGAGTGCTGACCGGAGTGGCCGGGTCGTAAGGATCGATCTGGATCGGCGCGGCGTAAAGTTCGAAGGGCTGATGCGACTTGAACAGGAAACGCGTCCAGCCCTTCATGGCAACCATGCCGTGCACCATGGAAAATTCGACCGGCACCCAATCGGTCCATTCCCCTACCTTGGCGATCCCGTAATGGTCCTCGACCTCGATCGTCACAACCGGCTCAGGCCCGGTGTAATCCAGGTAGGTGGTAAACGGCAGGAAGGTCTCGCGCTCGTCGGCGATTTCGCGTTTGATCTCTGCGATGCGGTTGCCGTATTCGCGTGCACGGGCGGTTTCGCCAGCGGAATTGGCTTCACGCGCGCGGACGTTGAGGACGGCCATCTCGTGTTCTAGATCGTCAAGATCGCGCGCCGAATCCTCCGGTCCGTAGAGCTGCGCTGGAATCGGAATGATGCCCTTGCCGCCCTCGACCTCAAGGCGCAATCGGTTCACCGAAACCCGACGGATGTAATAAGAGGTGCCGTCTTTATCCTGCTTGGAAGGATCCTCCGTCCACAGAAAGGCCTTGCCCGCCTGTTCGCCGGTGATGTCACCAAAACCCATGTCGGGGAAGGTGACCGCGTTGGTGTCGACCAGGGGATAGTTGGCCGGCATGCGGTGTACGAAGACCGGAACCCCCGCCTCGTCGAGCACTTCCCAAAAAGCGGGCATGCGCCGCATCACGCGGGTGTCGCCACCGGTGACCGGAATCTTGTAGCCGGCCAGACTGATCTCGAAACCGACCGGGTCGGTCTCGCTCATCGAATTGAGCAGTCCGTAGTTGTGTCGGTCGACGTGGATGAAGTCGTACAGTCCGTGGCGACCGGGATTGGAACCGGTGGTGAAGTTGGTCCACGCCACCGGCGATTGTGGCGGCCACGAGGTCTGCAGCGGCTGGAAAACAGAGGTGTCGACCAGCTTGGCGAAATTAGGCAGTAGACCTCGATCGATGCGTTCTTGAAGCATCTCGGGGTCCAGCCCATCGACGCCGAATACGACCACGCGCTGGTCGCTCTGCTTCTCATTGCCGCCACATGCGGGCAGCAAGACGGCACACAAGGAAACCAGGAGGAGTCGGCTGCGCATCAGGCGACCACCTTGCTCTCGCTGGGTTCGGGATTGGCTTCGCTCTGGACCGTGGGAGCTTCCGGCCCACGCGGTCCGAACAGCGGCTGGCCTTGCATGTAGCCCGGGATCGGCAGACCAAAGAGGCGCAGCACGGTGGGTCCGAGGTCCATCAGGTTGGGCGCCTGGGTGTTGATCGGGGTATCGCTGAAAACCACCCCGGGCACCTCGCGCGGATCGATGCAGTGATCGCCCGACCACGATTTTGTGTTATCGGAGAACACCTCGGCCGGGCACGCGCCGGTGGCGCAGTTCCAGGCATTGCGGTAGCCACGCACGTATCCGGCAAACAGGTCCGGAGCCTCGAAGACGTAAGGACCGGTGAAGATCTCGTCGGCGTCGAATACGTCGCGGAACACGCGTTCGCCGGTCTTGGGGTCCTCGAGTTTCATCAGGCCGGCCTTGATCTCGGCCTTGACCTGGTGCAGTTCCTCGCCTTCTTCGACGATGCCGTTGCGCTCCCGCCCCTTGCGGTTGATAAACAGGCCGGTGAGGCCGAGCGAGAAGGCCTTGGTCTGCTCCCAGTCGACGTCTTGCAGCCAGTCGCGCGACACCGGAACGCCGCTTTCCTCGTCGACCGGAGCATCGGCCTTGAGCACCAGGAAGCCGTTGTCCCGCAGCCAAGCGTTGAGATTGACACCGCGCTTGAACTGGCAGAAACCGTGGTCGGAGATGATCAGCAGCTGATCACGCTTGGGATTCAGCTTGCCCTTGACCTCGCCGATCAGGCGATCGGCGGTGGCGTAGATCTCGGCGACCTTGTCCTTGCCCCACTCGGTGTCCTTGCCCTCGTTGGCAGGGTGGTCGGCATCAAGATAGCGGTGGAACATATGCGACACCCGGTCGGTGCCGTCGAAGACGCACACCACCGATCCCTTGCGGGTGTTCTTCAGCGCGTCGAACAATTGCGCGCGACGTTCGTTCCAAATGTTGAGCGACTGCTTCCAAAAGGCCTCTTCGTCGATCACCCGCTCGTTCAGAGCCCAGGTGTCCTCGGCAAGGCCGAGGGTGGCGAAAGGGCCGAGCTTCTTGGCCAGATAGATCGAGTACACCGTCGGATGCGAGATCGGCATCGCCGGGTTGGCGGGGTCGATCTGAATCGGCGTCATGTAGAGGCCGAACTCCGGCGCGGTGCCCATGCAGTAGAAGCGCGCGATGCCCGAAGCCTTGACCTTGGAGAACTTGGACACGAACTCGAGCGTGACCCAGTCGCTGTAGTCCTTGACCCCGATCTCGACCACCTGCTCGGAACCCTTGGTGCCGATCGACAGGCGCACCCGGCCCTTGTTGCCCTCGCTGCCGTCGCCGTCCTCGAGCACCTCGATCTTCATCGGGATGCGCATCGGTTCGGGCTTGCTCGCGCCCGGATCGGCAGGCCCGGTGATCGGGCAGCGCAGGACGTTGCGGTCGCGGGCCACCATCAGCACGTCGCCGCCGGCCTCAGGGCCGGCGAGAGCCTTGTCGGTGGTCCAGAAGGTAAAGGAACCCTGGGTGCCCTTGAGGTCGGGAACACACATTCCCGACAGGCACGCGCCGTGAAATTTTTCCGGCGGGAAGGTGATCGGCACGCGGATGATATTGGAGAAGATCTTCTTCTCGCCCAGAATCGCCCACCACGGCTTGCCCTTGCGCAGCAGCCGGATGCTCGAAGTCGACTTCTTCAAGAATTCGAACTTGCCGATCTTGAGCAGTGCCTTTTCACCCTGGCGGATCTCGGTCGAGGACAGGATCGGCAGATAGGTGCAAGGATCGCGGGTGATGAAATCAAAAATGTTGTGGCGGCTGGCGTCGACTCCGGTGGTGAAGGAGGACCACGCCACCGGCGACATCGACGGATAGGAGGTCGCCAAAGGGCCAAAACTGCCGTGCTCGGACATCGCCTTCATGTTGGGCATGCGCCCCTCGTCCATGAAACGCTGCGCGAGCTGCGGGTCCATGCCATCGAAACCGATGATGACCACGCGCTTGGTCTTGCCCTTGATGCGTCCGGCTCCGGTGAGCAGACGCATGGCCATCTTGATCGGATAGGCGAAAACGATGGCGACCGCCAGGAACAGCGCACCGACCAGGACCAGTCCGCCGGACAAAACGGCAAAACCGGCGCCAGGTCCGATGTAGGCCTGGGCCGGATCCGGCGCTGCGAGCATGAAAGCGCAGGCCAGGAAGATGGCGAGAAGAGTGCGGTTGCGCGGCATGGGTTGTGGTGCAGGGCGCGCCGGAAGGGCCAGAGAGGTTACCCCCTCTGGCCCAGCATTCTAGGCGTTGGCCGGTGCGGCGGCCGGGATCAGACCGTTGGTCTCGAGGTAACCGAGGATTTCCTTGAGGCTCTCCTCGGGATCCTGGCTCTCGGAGTTGACGGTGATCTCGGCGTGCTCGGGAACTTCGTATGGATCGGAAATCCCGGTGAAGTTCTTGATCTCGCCAGACAGGGCCTTGGCGTAAAGACCCTTGACGTCGCGCCGTGTCAGCTCTTCGATCGAGCACTCGGCGTAGACTTCGACGAAGCTGCCCATCATGCCGCGGCACTGGCGGCGCACTTCGGCGTAGGGCGAGATCGCCGCGGTCATGACGATGGCGCCATTACGGGAGAGCAGCTTGGCAACGTAGCCGATGCGGCGGATGTTGGTGTCCCGGTCTTCTTTGGAGAAGCCGAGTCCTTTGGACAGGTTCTCACGAACTTCGTCGCCGTCGAGAATCTCGACCTTGCAGCCGCGCTTGCGCAACTCCGGCTCAAGCATGCGGGACAGGGTGGATTTGCCCGATCCGGACAGTCCGGTGAACCAGAGGCAGAAACCTTTTTGATTGGTCATGGGTCTAGGTGAGTGTGCGGAAGAGTCGCAGGGGATGGGTTACTTGAGCTTGCCCTCTAGGAAGGGAACCTCGAAACACTTGTCGTGCATGATCGGGCCGTGCCCGAAGTAGCCCGCTTCGCCGAACAATTCGCCGTGGTCTGCGGTCACGATGACCCAGGAGTCCTTTGGCAGCATGTCGTAGAAGCGAGGGAAGACCTCTTGGTCGAGGTAGCGCACCGTTTCGATCTGACGCGCGCGGCATTTTTGGATCATCTCCATGTCCATGAACTCGCCCGACTCGTTGTCGGAGATCAGGTTGCCGGTCTCGTCAATCTGGTTGTCGAGCTTGCGGAAGATGCCGTTGACGCCGGAGATGTGCGGCAGGTCGTTCTTGTCCTCGTCAGGGAGCCCGTAGGGGTAGTGGGTCTCGCCCACGTTCATCAGGTAGAACTGCGGCTTGTTGCCGCCGATGCCCTTGGACTCGCGCTTGGTGTGCGCTTCGATCTCGTCCAACATCAGGTTCATGTCGTTGTGCTTCGGCATGAGCTTGAAGGTGTCGAAATCGCGATTGATCCCGGTGGCCGGGTTGAGCACCGGCAAGGACACCAGCGCGTGGGTCTCGTAGCTCTTGTTCTTGAGATACTTGGGCAGCCACAGGTGCGGGATCATCGCCTCGAAGCCGGCCTCGTCCACGCCCAGCCTTTCGGTGAACTTGTACAGGTCGTGCTTGTAATACTCCGAGGCGTAGACCTTTTCCGGACTGGTGTGCGGAACCAGTCCGGTGAGCAGGTTGTAGTGAGAAGGAGCGGTCCACGACGCGTAGCTGTAGCGGGCTTCGACGTTCTCGAGGCCGCCGACCAGCTTGGCGATGTTCTCGGGCTGTGCCTCCATGAAGGTGTCATAGCGGCATGAATCCAGGGTGATGACGAACAGATGGTTCAGTTCGCGCTTCTTTCCGAACAGTCCGAACATGGATCAGCTCCTTCGCTCTTGGGGACAGATCAGGCGCTGGCGGTCGCCGAGCCTGCGTAGGAAGCGATCAGGATGTCAGCGACCTCGGGGCGGGTGAACTCGGCCGGCGGACGTTCGCCGTTGCTGAGCATCTCGCGCACCTTGGTGCCGCTGAGGAAGATCTTGTCCTCGGGGCCGGCCGGGCTCGACTTGGTCGAAGCCATGCCGCCGGTGAGCTTGCAGTAGAAGGCGTGCTCGAACAACAGGGTGTTGATCTGGAGTTCGCCGTCTTCGAATTGGTCGAAGATCTGTTGCGCGTCGAAAGTGCCGTAGTAGGCGCCCACACCGGCGTGGTCGCGGCCGATGATGATGTGGGTGCAGCCGTAGTTCTGACGGCAGATCGCGTGCAGAATCGCCTCGCGCGGGCCGCCGTAGCGCATCGCCTGCGGGTAGACGCCGAGCATGGTGCGGTCGAGCGGGTAGTACTTGTTGAGCAGCGCGTGGTAGCACGCCATGCGCACGTCGGACGGGATGTCGTCCGACTTGGTGTCGCCCACCAAGGGGTGCACCAGCAGGCCGTCGGTCTGCTCGAGCGCGACCTTGGTCAGGTACTCGTGGGCGCGGTGGATCGGGTTGCGCGTCTGGAAGGCAACCACCGTTTCCCAGCCCTTCTCGGCGAAGGCGGCACGGCTCTGCTCCGGTGTGAAGCGGTAGTCGTTGTGCTTGGCGTGGCTCGGCAGGTCGGCGACCTCGAAGCTGCCGCCCACGTTCCAGGAACCCAGAGTGGACAGATAACCCCACGCCGGATGGTCGTGGTCGGCCTTGGCGCCGGTCCCGCTGAAGCACCGATCCAGTTCGATCTCGCGATCGGGCTGCCACACGTCGCCCACGGTCAGGATGCCGTAGACGCTTCCGTCTTCACCCTGTAGGGCGACTTCGGCGCCTGCTTCCGGAGCGGCTTCGCCGTCCTTCAGAGCCAGGGTCACCGGCAGCGGCCACGGGGTGCCGTTGGCCAGGCGCAGGTTGGCGACCACGTTGTCGTAGTCGGCCTGCCCCATGAAGCCCTCGAGGGGGCTCATCGCGCCGACCGCGATCATTTCCAGATCGCTGCTTTCACGCGAGTTGAGGACCAGGACGGGAAGTTGGGCAGCGCGGGCCAGGAGCGCTTCGCGCTCGGCTCCAGTCACCATCCGGTTCACGAGTTTGCCACCGTGGGGAGCGATCATCGTTCCAGTTATGAAGGTTGAATCCGAAGACAGGTTGGGTTGCGAACTCCTAGAGGTAGCCCAAATTTTTGAGCTTTTGCTTGATGACCTGGAGTTCATCTGGGCTGAAATCGTCGGAATCGGCCTTGGTTTCCACCTCGCCCATCAGGTCGCGCAAAACGAACACGATGAAGTCAGTGGGTGAGGAAAAACCGGTGTTCTCGATCACCTGCTGAATCCTCCGGTACAGAGGGCGGGGGATCTTGACGGTAACCCGGGTTTCCTTTTGCATGGCTTTCCTACGAAATCGCGTCGCCCATTGTACACGGAATGGAGTGCCAAGGGAGCCTACCTGGAGTGCAATTTGAGTCTCACCGCACTCCAATGAGCAGAATCCCCTGCCAACGCGCGTTCCTAACCCCCTCCTGGAGGAGGATTAGCCGCTTATCGGCAGGCTCCTAGAAGAGCCTGAACCGGAATGTGATCCGACCCCAAAGGCCCTTTCCTGGTAGGCTTTGAAGGATCCGGCGCGGACCCACGAACACGCTTCCATGCGATTTCACCTGTTTCCGCCCTTTCTGACCCTGCTCTTCCTGACCCTGCCCCTGCCCGGCTGTGGCAGCGACGACCCCGAGGCGGTCCGCTATGCCGATGCCCTGGACGCCCTGGACCTGGGCCATGCAGCCTACGCCCAGGGTGATCTGCAGGCAGCTCGCCTGGCCTTTCAGTACGCAGCCGACCACGGCCGTCTGCCGGCCGTGCGCGCCACCGGGACCGAGTTCCTGATGCGCTC
Source organism: Planctomycetota bacterium (assembly GCA_021776925.1). Classification (GTDB taxonomy): domain Bacteria; phylum Planctomycetota; class UBA1135; order UBA1135; family UBA1135; genus JAJFFB01. The sequence continues at coordinate 83,972 of JAJFFB010000100.1, forward strand.
CTGTGCAGTATCGCGGGACACCCTTGGCGCGCTCACAGCCTTGGAGCGGCTAAAAGCGGATTTCCCCGAGACCCTGGACGCCGCCAAGCTCAATGACATGGCTCAATTCATGTGGGAAGTGGTCCAAAGCCCGGGGTTGAGCGAGGCCGTCATCGATTACGCCGAGGACCTTGGCGTGGTCGGCTTCTCGGTCCTCAAACACCGGCGGAAAGTCGCTGGATTGCGCCAGGCGGACGACCCGAAACTGGGTTTCTTGGGCTATCTGGACCCAGACGCTTTGAAAGAAGCCCCTATTCCCTCTCCTCTCTCACCCGAAACCACCTCCGAGCCAGGAAAGTCCGCGGACGAGGATCCACTCCCCTGGTAGAATTCGGCGCTTCGGCGCGTTCCACAAGCACTCATCATGCGCATCCACCTGTTCCTGCTCCTCTTCGCCCTGCCGGTCCTGTCCCTGCCCGCCTGCGGCAACGGAGAGTCCGACGACCCCGCACCGGTCACCTTCGCCGACGACATGGAAGCCCTCGAGAAGGGCGACGCCGCGGTCGCGCGCAAAGACTTTGGGGTGGCCCGCCAGGCCTATAGCTTCGCCGCCCTCGAGGGCAGCAGCGACGCGGTCAAGGCCAGCGCCACCGAGAAATTGGTGCGCGCCTGTGCCCAGGGCAACGACACCATCGCCGCCCTCGGCTCATTGGAAACGCTGAAGAGCGATCACCCCGCCACTCTTGACACCGCCAAGCTCACCGAGCTCGCCGAGTTCATGGTCACCGTGGCCAAGAATCCCGATCTGTGCGAGTTTCTGATCGACACCGCCAAGGAGCTGGGCGCCACCGATTTCCGCGAGGAGCACTTCCGCAATACGGTCACCGCCATGCGCAGCGGCGACACAGAGGCCATGGCGGCCCTCGGCTACGTCGGCGATTGAATCAGAACTGGCCGGCCGTGCCGCGCGATTGAATCAGAACCGGCTGGCGGTGGCGAGCTAGGATGGAGGAATGGCCGCTACGCCCCGGTCCGCGCGCGGTTACGCCGCGTTGGTGATGGTCCTGGCCGGCTTGGTGCTGGCCGGCCTCGCCTCCTGGGTGCTGTTCAGCCCGGAAGAGGCGTTGCCGCCCTACGCGGGCAGCGACGGCACCGGGACCGCCGCCGCCCCCTCCACGCCCTTCGTGCCGGTGGAGGCAGAGTCAGGCGGGGTACCCGTGCGTCCGCAAGCCACCCAGACGCACTCACCCTACGTCAAGGCCTCGGTCACGGTCCTGCTGTCGGTCCCCAAGTGGATGGGATTCCCTGCCACTACGCGCCTGGAACTGCAGCCCCGCGCCGACAACCAGGCCGCGCCGCTGATCCTGTGGGCGACCCCTGAAAAGCGCAGCGTGCGTTTCGACGACGTGCCTTTCGGCCCCTGGACCCTGCGTGCCGAACCCCTCGACTGCCAGGTGGTCGAAATCCCCTTCAGCCTGTCCGAGGCCAATCCGGCGCCGCGGCAGGTGGTGCCGGTGCAGGCCGCGCGACGCATCCACGGGCGCGTGCGTGATAGCGCCGGCGAAGCCGTGGCGGGAATCACCGTCAGCGCCTCGCCGGTGATCGCGGTGGCCGGCTTCACCGTCAGCCGCGCCAGTGGCACCACCGACGCTGAAGGCATGTTCGAAATCCCAGGCCTGCCCGAGGGTGAGTTCCGCGTGCACGCGGGAACCCATCAGAACCCGGTCGGCGAAGCGGTCCACTGCGTGGTCGTCGGTCCTGAGGGATGGGCCGATCTGATCGTCCCGCGCATGTCCTCGGCCCAGGTGACCCTGCTCGACGCCACCAGTGAGAAACCGCTGGCCGCGCTGCGCGTGCAGGCCTTGCGCGCCTCGGGCGCCGACGAGCCAGGCTTCAGCAGCGTGGTCGACAGCGATGAACTCGGGGTGGCGCAATTCCTCCACCTGCCGCCCGGCGAGTATCACTTCACCGCCTGGGGTCGCGGCTACAAACGACTCGCCCGGCGCTGGATGGTCGGAGCCGACCGGCCCGCCACCCTCGAGCTCAAACTCTCGCCGCTGAGCCGCGGCCAGTGAAGCCGCAAACGCTGCGGCTGGAGGCGGCGGAGAGCCCATGGCGCGAGGCGTGGCGGCTGTCTCTGCCGGCCACGCTGTCCTTGCTGCTGCACGCGGGCTACCGAGTCAATGACCAGTACTGGATCGGGCCGCTCGGCCCCGCCGCACAGGCCGCCCTCGGCGTTACCTCTTTCCTGCTGATCCTGAATTTCGCCTTCATCGCGCTGGTGCAGTCGGGGACGCTGGCGCGCATTGCCCTGCACACCGGAGCGCGCGATGCCGAGGCGCGCCAGCGCTGCTTCCAGACCTCGCTGCGCTTGTCCTTCGCCTGCACCGTCGTCGTGGCGCTGGTCGGCTGGGCCACCACCCCCTTCTGGGTGCGCCTGCTCGGCGCCGAGGGCGAAGTGGCCGAACTCGCCCAGGCCTATCTCAAGCCGATCTACCTGACCCTGCCGTTGATCGCGGTCAAACCGTGGACAGATGGCGTCTTTCTTGGCATTGGCAACACCATGGTGCCGATGCTGCTGGCCGGCCTGGCGGTCGGACTCAACTTCGTCCTCAATCCGCTGCTGATTTTTGGCTGGGGCCCCGCACCCGAGATGGGCATCGCCGGCGCGGCGTGGGCGACCGGCATCTCGCGCGGCATCGCCGGCGGTCTCGGTTTGTGGATCCTGAACCGCGGTGCCGGCCTGCGCTGGCGTGGCTTGCCCTTCGATCGCCACGAGATGGCGCGCATCCTGCGCATCGGCACCCCGGTGGCCCTGACCCACGCCGCCTATGCGCTGGTCTTCGTCGGGGTGCTCAAGACCAGCGTGGCGCGCTTCGGGGAATCGGTGCAGGCCGGTCTCGGAGTGGCCTTCAATGGCATCGAATCGATCAGTTACTGCGGCTTGATGGGCCCGGCGATCGCCTGCTCTTCGATCGTCGGCCGGCGGCTGGGCGCACAAGACCACGCCGGCGCGCGCACCGCGGTCGGAGCCTGTCTGACCCTGTCGTTGTCGATCGCCTTGCTCGCCAGCTTGCTCTTCGGCTTGCTGCCGGAGCGACTGGTTTCCTTCTACAGCGATGACCCGACCGTGCTGCGCGAAGCGGCGCTGTATCTGGCGGTGGTCGCCTGGAGCCAGACCGCGACCTCGGCCGACTCGGTACTGCAGCAAGCCCTCGCCGGTGCCGGCCGCACCACGGTGATGTCGTTGACCACCACCCTCGGCTTGAGCTTGCGCATACCACTGGCCTTCTTTCTCGCCCACTCCATGGCCTGGGGGCCGCATGGCATCTGGTGGGCGTTCAACCTGACCAACTGGCTCAAACTGGTCGCTATAGTCCTGGTCTTCCGCGCAGCCCGCATCACCACCCCCCCCACTCCACCCTCATGGCGGCCGTCCAACCCCTGATCGATCCCCAGGACTATCCACCGGACCAGGCGGTACTCGATACCGACAAGATCCGGCACTACCTTCCTCACCGTTACGAGTTCGCCCAGCTCACCTCCTTCCTCGGCTTCGATCACGATCGCATGCTGGGCGTGGGTTTTCGCAAGGCCGGCGAAGACGGCGAATTCTGGGCGCGCGGCCACATCCCTGGGCGGCCGATCTTTCCCGGAGTTCTATTGGTCGAAGCGATGGCCCACTCCGGCATGATCTACACCCATGCCTATCACGGCATGTACGAACATCATCCGTGGATCGGTTTCGCCGCGATCGACAAGGCGCGGTTCATGGACGTGGTCGAACCCGGCGAGGATCTGTGGCTGCCCGGCATTCTGACCAGAGTTGACGTGCGCCGCGGCTTCAACCGTTGGGAAGGGCAGGCGGTACGCGCCAACGGCCAGGTGGTGGCCACCGCCACGGTCACCGGCCTGGCCTTCTGACCCACCCCGCGCCGGAGCCTCGCGGAGGGTCAGGTTTCGACCGCAACGGCGCTTTCCTCTTCCGGAGGCAGGATCGCCATCACGTCCAGTTCCAGGCACTCGCAGGGGCTGCCGAGGAGTTGCGCGATCGAAGGACGGGTGCGCCCCTCATCGCCGGAGATGACTTCCTTGATATAGGTGCCGTGCTGGCTGCGGATGGTCACGCGCCAGCCGGGCGCTTCGGGAGTCGCCTGCAAAACCTCGATCCAGCGTTCGCGGTCGAGACGCGCGCGGCGATGCTCCACCCGGCTCGGGGTCGACTGCACCACGTCGATTCGCCCGGCCTGCACCCACCCTTGCAGCAGTTCGGCGGCACGCTCCTGGCCGGGACCATCCTCGGCGCCAAAACCGATCAGCGCGCGATACTCCTTGGGGCAGCGCGTTTCCTTGATCTCGACCACGCGGCGGCGGTTGGAATAGTGCAGGTCGAGAATCTCCAGCCGCCCCGGGTTGCGCCGGTTGACCTCGGCGGCGAACTCGTCGAGATCGACCACCGGCCGTTTGGCCTTGATCAGTTCCAGCACGAAGGGGCGGCCGTCGCCGAGCATGCGCACGTTCATGTCCTCGCGCCCGGCGCCGTGGAACTTGTTGCGCCGCGCCTTGAAACGCGGTAACGCCACCCAGGCGATCAGTTCCTGCACCGAATCACGGGTCAGCTTGCCGAAGCCCTCGCAGTGCTCACAGCCGCGCCCCTTGCACTGCGGACAGTAAAAATAGGTTTGCGGCAGGTCGCGGCTCAGCTTGCGGTAGCGGCCTTCGATGTACACCTTGACCGCCGGCTGGGACGGCGGGATCTGGGCGGGTCGGGGGGAGTCGGGCAACAGTAGAATGCGGCGGTGTGGCCGGAAATCTTCAGGTTGGAACTGGGCGGATTCTCGTTGCCCTTGCGGAGCTTCGGCTTCTTTGTGGCACTCGGTTTCCTGATCGGCGTGCAGGTCGCCGGACGGCTGTCACGGCGTTATGGCACCGACCCCGAAAATGAGCTGCAGAAGGTACCGGAGGTCAGTTGGAGCGTTCTTCTGGGAGTGATCCTGGGCGCACGGCTGGCGTACGTACTGGTCAACATCGGCCATTTCTCCGCCCACCCGGTCGAGATCCTGAAGATCTGGGAAGGCGGCCTGGTGATGTACGGCGGGCTCATTTTAGCCCTGTTCATGGGCATCCGGAAGGCGCGCAAGCTGGGCATGAATGTGTGGCGCACCGCCGACTATTTCCTCGTCGCCGGCTTCCTCGGCCAGGCCATCGGGCGCCTCGGCTGCCTGTCGGTGGGTGACGACTACGGCCGTCCGCTTGAGCGGGCCGCCGACGGCAGCGCGCCGTGGTTTGCGATTACCTTCCCGGATCCACTCCCCTTCGGCTCTGCCTTCCCGCCCGAGCTGGCTGGTATCCCGGTCCATCCGACCCAGCTGTACATGGCGGCCAAGGCGCTGCTGCTATTCGTCTTCGGCCTGTGGCTGCTGCGGCGCAAGCGCTTCGACGGCCAGGTCATGGCGCTGCTGATGATGGGCTACGCCGGCCTGCGCTTCCTCATCGAGTACTTCCGCTACGACGCCGAAGCGCGCGGCGGTATCTTCCGCGCCGGCGCCAGCCCGGCCGACACCCACGTGCGCCTGCACGAGCTCGGCGTCGCCACCGCCGACGGCCGCATCACCGACTTTGCCGCCTACCGGCGGCTGATCGCCGAAGGCGCCGAGGGCATCCATCCGCAGCTGCTCTTGTCGACCTCGCAGATGGCGGCGATCGCCACCTTCGTGGTGGCGCTGTTAATTTACCGGCGTCTGCGCGGTCAGCAGAGCCCGCCCCTACCCACGGACGGCTAGATGGTCTTCCTCGCCGGCGTCGATGAAGCGGGTTACGGCCCCTTCGTCGGGCCCTTCACGGTCGGCTTCAGTCTCTTCCGCGTGCCGGAATTCGACACCGATCTGTGGCCGTTGCTGAACGGTCCGGTGGTGCGCAAGGCCGCGCGCGGGGATCCGCGCGTGCGCGTCGACGACTCCAAACGGGTGCATCAGGGGCGGCTCGGCCGCGGCCGCCTTGAGCGCAGCGTCGCCGCCTTCCGCGAGGTGCTGCACCCTGGCGAAGACGACGTGCACGCGTGGCTCGAAGCGGCGCCGGCCGGACCGGGTAGCTGGGTGGCGCGCTCTCCGTGGTTGAGCCAGCTCAGCGGCCGGCTGTGCCCCTCGGTCAGCCGCGAACGCACGCGCCTCGACGCCGCAGCAATCGGCCGCGCGCTACGCATCGGCGGCTGCACCCTCGACGCCTTCGGCAGTCGCGCGGTTCCGGCCGGCGAATGGAACGACTGGATCGAACGCACCCGCAACAAGGGCGAAACCCTCTTCCATCTGACCATGGAAGTCGTGCGTCATCTGCTCGAGCGCACCGGCGATGCGCCGTTGCGCATCGAGCTCGACCGCCACGGCGGCCGCCGTTCCTATGGCAGCCGTTTGCAGAAAGCGCTGCAACCGCAACGCCTGATCCGCCACGGCGAAACCGGCGGCGGTTCGACCTACACCCTGGTGTTCGCCGATCGCGAGGTGCAACTGCGCTTTTCAGAGGGCGCCGATCAGAAATTCTTCTGCGTGTCCCTCGCTTCCCTGGCCGCCAAACAGACACGTGAGCGCTGCATGGATGCCTTCAACCAATGGTGGCTGGAGCGCCTTCCCCAGGTCGCTGCCACCAAGGGTTATGGCGTCGACGGCAAGCGCTGGCTGGCGGAAACCGCCGAACTCGCCGCCGCCTTCGGCGTCGACGAGGCAGTTCTGCGCAGAACTCGTTGAGTTGCGCGATCCTGCTGGCCGAAGATAGAGTGCCCCCGTCCGGTGCCGCCGGGCCACCCCAGATGCGCTCCTCCTTCCACTTCTACGCCTACGCGGGCCGCTTTTACGGCTACCGCGGGCGGGTGGTTGGCTAGGCAGCGCGATTTGCCGAATCCACCACCCGCCGACTGCGGGTGGTTTTTTCATTCCATCCGCTCCGCACCCAGCAGAGGAATGAAAGACTCCGACCCACTCGAAGATCCGCGCCCGCAGATCGACGGCAGCGACCCGCTCGAAGATCCGCGCCTGCAGATCGACGGCATCGATCAGGCCCTGATCGACCTGATCGCGCAGCGCATGAACGCGGTGCGTTCGATCGCCGAGATCAAGGACGCCGACCCGCACCAGCCGCTGCGCGATGAGTCGCGCGAACGCCAGGTGCACCAGACCTGGCGCCGGCGTGGTGCCGCAGCCGGTCTATCCTCCTACTTCCTCGGCCGCATCCTGCGCGAGATTGTGCACTACTCGCGGCGCGATCAGGAACGGCGTCTGCGCGGTTTGGACCCAGCTGCCGGGGTCGGCGACAAAGTGGTCGGATTTCAAGGCATCGTCGGCGCCCACAGCCAGCTGGCGGTGGCCAAGCTCTACACCTCGCGCTGCGGGGTGACCCCGCGCAGCCGCGGCTACGCCGGTTTCGAGGAAGTGGTCGAGGCTCTGGAGCGCGGCGAGATCGACGCCGGCCTGCTGCCGATCGAGAATACCACCGCCGGCAGCATCAACGAGGTCTACACCCTGCTCGGCAAGCGCCGCCTGCATATCGTCGACGAAGAGTACTGGGAGGTGCGTCACGTTCTCGCCGCCAAGCACGCAATTCCGGTCGACGAGCTGCGCGTGATCCGTTCGCACCCGGTGGCGCTGCGCCAGTGCGGCCACTTCCTCAGCCGGCTGCGCGAAGTCGAGGTCGAGCACGCCTTCGATACCGCCGGCGCGGCGCGCGAAATCGCCAGCGGCGACAGCCTGACCACCGCCGCGATCTGTTCCGAAGAAGCGGCGCGCGAATACGGCCTCGAGGTGCTGGCGCGCGATCTCGCCGATCAGCCCGACAACATCACCCGCTTCGTGCTGGTGCGGCTGCAAGCCGAATCTCCCGACCCGCGCCTGCGCTGCCGCACTTCGATGGTGCTGACCACCGATCACCGCCAGGGTTCGCTGGCGCGCTGCCTCGACATCTTTTCCGAACGCCGCATCAATCTGTGCAAGCTGGAGAGCAGGCCGCAGCCGGAAACGCCCTGGCAGTACCTCTTCTACCTCGACATCGAGGGACGCCTGGCGCACCCGCAGGTGGCTGCCGCGATCGAGGAGGTGCGCAGCCACTGCAACTCCTTGCGCATCCTCGGCTGCTACCCGATGCGCAACCTGGTCGAAGCCCTGCCGACCGAGGAAACTGAACCGGCTGCAGAGGCGCCCGCGGGTGGCAAGGTGGTCGCCGAACCCGCCGCGGCGGCGCGGCCCCATCCGCGCCGCATCGCGGTGGGAACGGCGCTGTTCGGACCCGATCAATTCACCGTGATCGCGGGGCCGTGTGCAGTGGAAAGCCGTTCCCAGATCCTGCAAGGAGCAGAGATGGTGCGCGCCGCCGGCGCCACGCTGCTGCGCGGCGGAGCCTTCAAACCGCGCTCCTCTCCTTACTCCTTCCAGGGACTCGGCTTCGAGGGCCTCGAACTGCTGCACCAGGCCGGCCGCGCCTACGAACTGCCTATAGTCACCGAGGTCCTGCGCCCGGAAGACGTCGCCGCGGTGGCCGCAAAGGCCGACATGCTCCAGGTCGGGGCGCGCAACATGCAGAACTTCGCCCTGCTGCAGGAACTCGGGCGCATCGATCGTCCGGTGCTGCTCAAACGCGGCATGAGCGCGACCTTGGACGAGATGCTGCTGGCCGCCGAGTACATCATGGCCGGGGGCAACCACGAGATCATCCTGTGCGAACGCGGCATCCGTACTTTCGAGCCGGCCACGCGCGCCACCCTCGACCTCAGCGCGGTGCCGGTGTTGAAGGAACGCAGCCCACTGCCGGTGATCGTCGACCCCTCACACGCCGCCGGGCGGCGCGAATTGGTGATTCCTCTGGCGCTGGCCGCGGCCGCTGCCGGCGCCGACGGCCTGATCGTCGAGTGTCACCCCGACCCGGCGGCGGCGCGCTGTGACAAAGAGCAGGCGCTCACCGGCGAGGACCTGCAGCGCTTGATGCGCGCGCTGGTGCCGATCCTGGAAGGAGCAGGCAAACGCCCGGGGCAGCGCGGCGTGGCCTGATCGAATTGGGGAATTCAGTCTGAGCCTTGCTCCTTCTGCTCTTCTTCATCCTTGTTCTGGTTGAAGAAGACGTAGAAGGGGTTGGTCGGATCAAATTCTTCCTTCTCGTGGGCGCGTGGATCCTTCTCGATGCGCTCGCCCTTGCCCGGGCGACCGCCTTTGCCGCGGCCTCCGCCTGGGCCATCGCGGAATCCTCCGCGACCGCCGCCGCCGCCACGGCCACCACCACCACCACCACCACGGCCACCTCCGCCGCCTCCGCTACCACCACGGCCGCCGCCGCCGCCACGGCCACCGCCGAAGCCGCCGCCTTGGCCGCGCGGCCGCGTGCTGCGCACGTAGGCAGGACCGCTGCTCACCGCTTCGGCTTCGACCTCGCTGCGCAAGCTGAGCCGGATCTGCTGTTTCTCGAGGTCTATCGACAAAATGCGTGCCTCGACTTCCTGGCCCGGTTCCACCACGGTGGTCGGGTCTTTGACGAAGTCGTTGCTCAGCTCGCTGACATGGACCAAGCCCTCGGTACGCGCGCCGATGTCGACAAAGGCGCCGTAGTCGCGCACCGAAGTGATGCGCCCCTTGATCATCGAGCCGACCTCGAGGGTGTCGAGGCCCTTGCCGCTGCGCCGCGCCGGATGACGCGCCGGGCGCGGTTTGCGGAAGTGGCGCAGCAGGCCGTGACGCACCAGTTCGACGACGCTGTGCGGCCACTGCCGTTCCTTGAGCACCTCGTCCCAGGGCAGGTTGTTGACCAGCCCGGGTTCGCGCAGCAACTGGCTGATCTCGACTTCGGCGACCGCGGCGAGCTGGTGCAGAGGCCCGTAATAGACCGGGTGCAGCGGTCGCGCATCCACAGGATCGAGGCCGCCGCGCACCCGCAGCAAACAGGTCGAGGCGCGCCAGTCGCGGTCACTCGGCCCCATGCGGCTACGGTAGTCCTCGAGAGAAAGGAATGCTCCGGTAGAGCGTTCGACGACCACGCCCTCGGCGTCGACGCCGGGCACCATGCGCAGAATCAGCGCCGGCGCGGTGTTCACGTCGACCCCTTTTTCGGCCAGCATCGAGCGCAGGAAAGTGGTCTCGAATTCTTCCAGGCGGCGGTGGTTGATCTCGCCGCGGTAGGAGATGAAGGCCCGCACCACGTGCGGAGTCTGGACCGCGATGGCGCGTGGATCGTGGGCGAAGCGGCCGACCAGGTAGGCCATGCGCTCGTCCTGGCTGAGCAGGGTTTCGGCTCCGCGCCGGGCCACGTCGCGCTGCAGGGTACGCGCCACCGACAAGGGCACGTGTACCAGCCGCGCCTTGCTCCCCTTGGGCTTGCTCCCCTTGGGCTGGCTCCCCTTGGGCTGGCTCCCCTTGGGTTGGCTCTTGCGCGCCGGCGCCGAAGCCGCGTGAGTCGGGGCAGCCCGCTCGACGGCGGGTGCTGGGGCTGCGGGCGTCTCGGTTTCGGTCGCTGCGGCCGCCGGGGTTTCCGCGGTGGGAGCGTCAGCAGCGGGCTCTTCAGCGGTCGGCGCGACAGCAGCGGTGGTCTCGTTGGCCGGCGTTTCGGCGGTCGGCGCGTCAGCAGCGGTGGCCTCGTTGGCCGGCGTTTCGGCGGTCGGCGCGTCAGCAGCGGGTGCTTCGCCTGCCGGGGTATCGGCTGCCGGTGCGTCAGCGGCGGGCGCTGCGGCGGTTGGGACGTCAGCGGGGGGCGCTTCGGCGGTCGGCGTATCGGCGGCGGGCGGCGGGGAAGCCTTGGCAGGTTTGGGAACCGGAGGCGTTCGCAGCGCAGCCGGCGCCGGAGCGGGGGCGGCGGCAGTGGGCTCTGCAAGCCGGCCCGAACCCAGCCAGCGGGTCACTTTCTGGCCCACCGTGCGCGCCAGATTGTCGCCCAGGAAGGCGACCATGCCGGGCATTTCTCCGTCGAGGAAACGCGCCAGCTTGTTGGCCAGATCATCCGACCTGGAAGAAGCCAGCATCGAGCGCTGGTACTCACCGTCGCGGTCGAGCAACGCGAACTGCACCTTGCTGCCACGCGAGCCGCACAGCGCGAGGATGGTGCCCTGGAAGCGCCCGCGGTCGATGGCGAAGTGCAACTGGTCCCACGCGTTTTGCAAGGCGGCGGTTTCCGCCTTGTGCTTGAGCGAGGCACGACACTCCTGCACCAGTCGCGGCAGGCGCTCGTCCTGGACGAAGGCCTGGAACAGCTTCAGATAGCTTTCGCGTTCTTGCGGCGGGCCGGCAGCGTGTTGTTGGAAGGCCGCCTTGGTCTCGGCCAGTGGCAATTCGAAGCGCGCGCTGATCGCGTGCGCGCGTTCTCCGCGGCGCAGCAGCAGGTACTTGGCCGGCGGCAGAGTGGCGACCTTGGAGGTGCTGCCCACCAGTTCAGCGAAGGGCTTGACGTCGACGCCTTCTTTGCCGGTGGCCTCGACCGACAGCGTGCCGTGTTCGCGGAAGGCGGCGCGCAGGGCGGTGGCGAGGCGGTGGTTGCCACGCAGACTCTCGACCCAGGTGACCTGGGCTTCGTTGTCGGGAGGCTGGTAGCCCTCGGGGGCGCGGCTCGCCTCGATGGCGAAGGACAGGTCTTCCAGTTCACCCTCGTCGATGGCGTCGGCCAGCGCCTCGGCCAGTTCGGGGGCTTCCTTCTCCTCGAGATTTCGCTCAAGGTTGTGGCGCCGCCGCTGCAGCGATAGGTGCTGCTCGAGCCGCTCACACAGGCATTCAAAGGCAAATGCATCGGGCACCGCGCCGGCCGCCAGCGGATCGGCGGTGCGCAGCCATACGGGATACTCGCCTTGTTCAAGCGCGTCGCGCAAATGCACGAACACCGAGGGCTTCAGCCCCAGTGTCTGTGCGACGCGGCGCACATCGCCGCGGGTCGTAGAAGTCGCCATGGCGCGAATTCTACCAGCGTTCTAGGAAACGGGTCCTACTTGTCCCGCGACTCGGCTTCCTTGAGGATCTTTTCCTGGATGTACGCCGGGACGGCCTCATAGCCGGACGGCTCCATCGAAAAAGTCCCGCGCCCCGAGGTCAGGCCGCGCAGCGTGCTGGCGTAGTTGAACATTTCCGCGATCGGCACCTTGCCGGTGACCTCGCGGATCAAGCCGGCCATGGTCATTTCCTCGATCGCCACGCGGCGCGTGTTGAGGTCGCCGATGACGTCGCCGAGATAGTCCTCGGGGACCTGCACGGTGAGGTTCATGATCGGCTCGAGGATGTTGAAATTGCCCCCCACAGCGTCCCTGAAGGCGCGCTGGCCGGCCAGATTGAACGCCAGTTCACTGGAATCGACGTCGTGCGACTTGCCGTAGTGCAGGTTGGCTTCGATGCCGACGAAGGGGTAGCCGATGCGGCCGCCGGTCCTCATCGCCTCGTTGATGCCCTTGTGCACCGCGGGGATGTACTGGGTCGGAATCACGCCGCCCTTGGTGGTGTCCTCGAAGACCACCTTTTCGTCCATCTCTTCACACGGCTTGAAGACGATGTTGACCACCGCGAACTGGCCCGAACCACCGGTCTGCTTGACCTGCTTGCCCTCGATGTCGACTTCCTTGCCAATGGTCTGGCGGTAGGCCACGCGCGGTTCGCCGACGTTGATCGGGATCTTGAAGTCCCGGTTGATGCGGGTGGTCATGATCTCGAGGTGCAACTCGCCCATGCCCGCGATCACGGTCTGGTCGGTCTCGTCGTCGGTCTTGACGCGGAAAGAGGGGTCCTCGCGCGTCAGGCGGCCGAGCAGGTCGGAGAGCTTGTCGCGGTCGCCAGTGGACTTGGGCTCGATCGACATCGCGATCACCGGCTCGGGGAAGTCCATCGACTCGAGCAGGATCGACTCGCTCTGCGAGCAGATCGTGTCGCCGGTAATCGTCGATTTGAGGCCGACCACCGCGCAGATGTTGCCGGCGCGGACCATGTCGACGGCCTCGCGCTTGTCGGCGTGCATGAACATCAGGCGGCCGACGCGTTCGCGCTTGCGCGTGCGTGGGTTGTAGACCTGGTCACCGCGGTTGAGGGTGCCGGAATAGACGCGGATGAAGGTCAGGTCGCCGTTGGGATCGCCGATGGTCTTGAAGGCCAGCGCCGAAAGCGGTCCGGCGCTGTCGGCAACCCGCTCGAGGCTGACCTCCGGGTCCTTGGGATCAGTGCCATGGATCGAGCCGAGATCAAGCGGATTCGGCAGCAGGTCGACGATCGCGTCGAGCAAGGGGTGCACTCCCTTGTCGTGCAGCGCAGAGCCGCAGAACACCGGAATGGCGTGGCCGGCCAGGGTCGCGGCACGCGTGGCGCGGCGCAATTCGGCCTCGGTGAGCTCTTCGCCCTCGAGGAACTTCTCGACCAGATCGTCGTCGATCTCGATGACCTTTTCGACCAGCTCAGCGCGACGCTCCTCGACCAGTTCTCGGTATTCCTCAGGAATCTCGGCCAGGTCTTCCATGCACGGGCCGTCGCCCTCGCTGAAACGGTGCGCCTTGCGCGTGATCAGGTCGATCAGGCCCCAGAACTCTTTTTCCACCCCCATCGGCACCTGCATGCGCACGCCGTTGGCGCCGAGGCGGTGCAGGATCGACTCGTAGGCGCGGTCGAAATCGGCGCCGACGCGGTCGAGCTTGTTGATGAAGCAGATGCGCGGCACACCGTAGCGGTCGGCCTGGCGCCACACGGTCTCGGACTGGGCCTCGACCCCGGCGACGCCGTCAAAAACGGCCACCGCGCCGGCGAGCACGCGCAGCGAGCGCTCGACCTCGACGGTGAAGTCGACGTGGCCCGGCGTGTCGATCAGGTTGATGCGGTGGTCGCGCCATTCGCACTGGGTCGCGGCCGAGGTGATGGTGATGCCGCGGGCGCGCTCGTCCTCCATGTAGTCCATGGTGGCGGCGCCGTCGTGCACCTCGCCGATGTTGTGGGTGCGCCCGGTGATGTAGAGGATGCGCTCGGTTACCGTGGTCTTGCCGGCATCAATATGCGCCATGATGCCGATATTGCGCAGGTGGTTCAGGCGCTTCTCCTCACCTTCGGACAGTTGAGGAGGAGTCTGCGTGGCGGAATCACTCATGGATCTGGATGCGTCAGAATGGACGGGTAGCGCGGACGGAGGACCGGGAGCCGACGCCGGAACATTGCCGCTGGAGTATTGATCTCCTTGTCCCGGAATCTTGAGCCCCGGATTTTACGGTATTCAGAGGGGCGTGGCTAGTGCTAGATTCCCGCTCGGGCCTCCGCCCCCTTCCCTGCCATGGCCATCGCGCGGAAATCCCCCCGTCCGATCCGCCTTCGTGTCCCTGGTTCAACGTCCAACGTAGGCCCGGGATTCGACTGCTTTTCGGTTGCCGTCGACCTCGACCTGTCGCTGTCGTGGGAGCCTGCGGCGAGCAACAGCCTGGAGCGCACCGGCGCCCTGGCGGAAAGCACCCTGCCGCGTGGCAGCGACCCGGTGGTGCGCGGTATGCGCCGCGCCGCGATGCTCGCCGGCAAGGAGCTGCCCGCGGGCAAGCTGGTGGTCGATGCCCAGTTTCCGGCCGGGCGCGGCCTGGGGGCCAGCGGCGCCGGCCTCGCCGCCGGCCTGGTGCTGGGCAACCGCCTCAGCGGCGGCGGACTGGATCTGGAACGCCTGCACGCCGAGGCCATCGCCCTCGAAGGACATCCCGAAAACGCCACCGCCAGCCTGCTCGGCGGCGCCCACTGGTCGCTGCCGGTGGGGCGCAGCGGCCAGCCGCCGCGGGTCGACTGGCATCACTTACCGGTCAGCCTGCACAAGGATCTGCGCTTCCTGGTCGTGGTGCCGCCCTACACCCTGGAAACGCGGCGCGCGCGCGAGGTGCTGCCGACTTCGGTGTCGTTCCAGCGCGCGGTGATGCAGGCGCGGCGCACGCCGGTGCTGCTCGAGGGGTTGCGCCAATTGAATCCGGAGCTGATCCGCATCGGCGTGCAGGACGAACTGCACGTCGCCCCGCGCCTCAAGCTGATGCCCGCCGCCCGCTCCATGCTCGACTTCGCCGACCGCGCCGGAGCGCTGGGCACCACTTTGTCCGGTGCCGGTTCGGCGTTGCTGGTGATCACCCGCACCGGCGCCATGCGCGCGCTCGAAGAAAAGCTCGCCGGCCGCGTGCGCCGCTTGTGGGGAGAAGACGGCGCGGTGCTGCAAGCACGCGTGGCCGCCAAAGGCGCGGCCTTCGTCTAGCTGCAGTCGGCGGGCAGCGCGGCGACGACCAAAGGGAACCGGGCGCGCTCAGCTCCAGTCGGCGGGCAGCGCGGCGGCGAGACCGGCGGGCGAGGTCGCGCGGCAGGCGCGTTCGCTGACGCGTTCGACCAGATCGAGGTCGAGGCCGTGCAGGGTGGCCTGGGCATCGTTGAGCAGACCGGGGCGCAGCGCGATGTGGCGCACCCCCACCCCGACCAGCAGCAGCAGGTAGGCACTCTGGCCGATGCACTCGCCATAAACGCGCAGCTCTTTGTCCAGGCCCTCGGCCATCTGCACCAACTTGCGCACCGCGCGCAGCACCACCGGGTGCGGCTTGATGGCGAGGTTGGCGACCTTGGGTTCGCCGTGGCTGGCGTCGGCCGACAACAAGTGCTGCGCCAGGGTGTCGAGGCCGATCACGGCGAAGTCGGCCACCGCCAGCATCTCGCGGCCGAGCAGCGCCGCCGCCGGGGTTTCCAGCACCACGCCGAGCTGGATCGGGTTGGAGACATCGATGCCCTCGAGGCGCAGCTCCTCACGCGCGTTGTCGATGGCGTCGCGCAGATCGGCGATCTCGCCGAGGTCGGTGACGAAGGGCGCCGCCACCTGCACCGGCCGGCCCTCGCTGGCGCGCAGGATCGCGCGCAGCTGCACGCCGAGCATCGCCGGTTCGTTGAGCAGCAGACGCACGCCGCGGCAGCCGAGCATCGGGTTGGCTTCGGGTCCGGGGCACAGCTTGTCGAGACCGAGGGTGGAATCGAGGTCGGGCAGCCGGAACAGCACCGTTTCGGCGGCGCGCAGAACTTGTTTGTGGAAGACCGTGAGCGAATCCTCGCGCGGGAATCCCTGGCGCTTGATCACCGGCAGTTCGGTGCGGTAGAGGCCGAAGTGGCGCACCCCCATGTGCACCGCGCGACGCGCTTCGGCGGGGCTGGCGACCGCGGCTTCGAGGTGCACCTGGGTGCCGTCGGCGAGGACCGCCGGCTGCAGTTCCTCGGCGGGCTGGGTTTCGGCCACCGTACCGAGCGCGCTGCTGACCAGTTCGGCCGGCGGATCGAACAGGATCTGGCCGGTCTGGCCGTCGACCAGGATGGTCTGGGCCTGGGCGGCGGCGTCGAGCACCCCGTCGACGCGAATCACCGCGGGCAGGCCGGCGGCGCGCGCCAGGATCGAGCCGTGCGAACCGGGAGTGCCGGCCAGAGCGACGATCGCGGTGGCGCCGATCTCGAGCGCTTCGGTCAGATCGCTGACCGAAAGATCCTTGACCACCAGGATGCCGCCGGCGGCGACCTGGGGCTCGGGGGTTTCTTCACCATCGGCGCGGCCGCGTTCGCAGTGCTGCAGCAGGCGCCAGGCGACGTCGCGCAGATCGCTGAGGCGGTTGCGCATGCCCTCGGTCTCGACCACTTCGCATAAGCGCTCGTAGACCTCGAGCACCTCGCGCACTGCCGCTTCCAGGTTCATGCCCTGGCGGATGCGGTTGCGGATGTCGGTTTCGACGGCTGGGTCTTCGAGGATCTTCAGGTGGGCGTCGAAGATGCGCTGCTGGTCTTCGCTGAACCGGCTGGCGAGGGCGTCGCGCTGGCGCACCAGCGACACCCGCGCGGCGCGCGCGGCCGATTCGGCGCGCCCCATCTCGAGCCCGATCTCGCTGTCGTCGAGCCGCCGCAGACTGATATCGGAAAAGTCGTCCAGGCGCAGGATGACGGCGCCGAAAGCGACGCCGGGCCCGACCACCCGCCCTTGCAGGGTGACGGCCGCCTGGCCGGTTGGGGTGGAGAGCTGGGTATCCATGCGGGGGATCGCCTGGGCTCCTTTCAGAGTACCCTCCCCCCTTGGAACTCGGCCACTATTGCGGCGCGGACGCGGGGTGAGAAGGACAGCCACCAGTGGCGCAAGTGGGGGATGAAGACCTCGCGCGCACCGGCCACGCGCGCCGAGGAGACCTCGACGGTGCCGTCGTTGTCGCCGGGGACCAGCCGCGATTTGCCGCGTTCCTTGCCGGTGCCGGCGTAGATCACCAGCATCTGCTCGGCGGGCGGCGGCGGCAGGGCGTCGAGAAAGGCCGATCCAGGCTCCAGATCGCGGATGTTGGCGCCGTAGATCCAACTCGCCGCCCGGCCGAGGCGGCGCACCGCGAAGGCCGCCTTGGCCGCACCGCGCTGGGGGGTCCCGAGGGTGACCAGACGCCCGCCCGGCGCGAGCGCGCCGTCGACCAGCAGCCGCCGCGCGATCAGCCCGCCGGTGGAAAGCGCCACCACGTCGAGCAACGGCGCTTCTTCGGGAAATTCTGTCCGCAGCCGCTCGCTCAAGGCCCGGCACGCGCTGTCCAGATCCGGCCCACGCCGATAGCCCCAGTTGAGAACCGGCCCACAGCCGATCCGCTCCAGGTCGCGCCCGATCCACCTCATCCACCACGGACTCAAAGCCAGCCCGTGCAGCAGCAGCACACCTTGCACCTTCCTCCCCTCGCCCACGGACACTATCCTATGCCCCCGGTCCGGGGAGTGGCGCAGCCTGGTAGCGCATCTGCTTTGGGAGCAGAGGGTCGCTGGTTCGAATCCAGTCTCCCCGACCACTATTATGTACAGGTGCCCTAAGGGGATAGAGGCGGTCACCAACCTTCTCCTCTACCCCCCCGGACTTTCGGTTTGCCACTGGTTTGCCAGTGCTGTGTTCAACACCATCGAAAGTCCAATGAAAACAAACGAGAAGATTCCGAACCTTTTCTGGGTCAAGGAACGGCCATACGTCAGGGTCACTGTGCAGGGCAGGCGCCTGACCGCGCCGTGCAGCAACGATTGGCTCCGCGAAAAGGGACTCAAACCCACCAAAGCGATGGTGGTTCGCAAAGAACGGATCCTGGGTGCACTGCGGCACCAGGCTGAGCTTGATTCGAATGCTGGCCTTCCTCCAGGAAAGTCCCCAACCGTGAAGGAGGCGATCAAAGCTTTCATCCGAACACGCAGGAATCAACCGCGGTCTCTCCGACCATCGGATCAACAGCTTGGCAGGCTCACCAGCACGCTCCTGACTGGCACTGCACGTCGCCCATCCCTGATCCATCACCTGGGATTCAACAAGCGGTTGAGGGCTGTGAAAGCTGCTGACATGGCCCGATTGGAACGCAAGATGGAAGATGCCAGATTCCGACCGCAGTCCATCCGTTCCTGGATGAGCGACTGTCGCACCTTCTTTTCCTGGTGTGTGGACACCGGCCTTCTGGGGAAGTCCCCCTTTGGCCGCGGGAAGTACAGGATTCCACCAGGGGGTAGCCCTCAGAGGGGAGATTCGCAGTACATCCCATGGGATTTGCAGCGGATCGAATCCCTTCTTCCTCCCAGCACCAAGATCCACCGTCTCTGGATGCTCTCCCGGTTTACGGGGGCACGGAGAGGTGAGTTGCTCAGGATCAGGTTTCGGGATATTGACCTCCGAAATTGCCGGGTGGTCATCCATGGTGCCGCAAAGAACCCACAAAAAGAGGTGCGGCCCCGCCTGGTTGGACTGCTTCCCCAGCTTTCGGAATTCGTTCAATCTCTCAATGGCCGACCTGATTGGTTCATCTGCTCCCTTGACCTTGAGCCATGGAGTTCGGATGCCTGTCGGACCAACTGCCGGAGGTTTTTCCGTAAGCACGGAATCACGTTGAGCACGCAGAGGATGCGACGGACCTTTGCCCAGCTCCTTGCAGAGTCGGGTGAATCGTTGGAGCAGATCGCCCAAGCACTGGGAAACAGCCCAGAAACCCTCAAAAACTGGTATTTGGAGCCACATGCTCGCCCATGGGATCCTGGAACCATGGAGGTGTTGCAACGTGGGAGCATTGATTTGGGACCGGTTCATCCAGCTCCCTCACCAACTCGGCTCGGCTCCTCCAGTTGAAGCCAACGGGCAATTTCAGCCTCGGGGATCAGCCACACCCCTCCTGGTTTCTGGGCTCTGATTTTCTGGGCCCGACAGTAAATGCGGACTGTTTTTGTTGAAAGGCGCAAAAGTTTCGCCACTTCCGCCACGGTGAGAATGGAATCCATGGTTGCCTCCGGGCAACATCGACCACTGATTGTGCTGGGCCATCAACGGCCCATGCGTGAACGTCAAGACCAGCGTCCCCCCAAATGGGCGAGGCGAATGCCCGTTTCTGCCCTGAGGTGGCCGAATCCTCGATACGTGCCTTGGAGGTGGTTGAATTCTCCGGGTTTCTCACCGTGGGGTGCGCGAATTCCCGTTACGTCGCAGGGAGGCCGCAGAACGGCCTGACTGAGATGACCCTAGCGCGGGAATCCATGGGAATCCATGGGAAACAGATTTTTTTTCTTGAATGACCGGGCGTGGTCCACGGTCACGCTCAGTTCGAATCGCACCGCTCACCCGCGTTGGATTTCGGTATTCCAGTGCCACCTGGTAAAGATCCATGGTCAAGGGAGTGAATCCTGAATCCCCACCATTTGATTTCGCTAGATATCGAAAGCCCCCAAGGATGCAAGGACTGTTCACCGGGGGTTGTGGTCTAATTCATTCCGGAATTGGAAGCTGCATTGGTAGCTATTAACATCCAGCCCTCAGTGACAATCTCCCCAGCCCGAATTCGGGCATCCACCAAAAGGCTGTAATCCACCATGCTGAAAGGCGGCAATGCGCTCGATATCTGGGCGTCCACATCGATGGAGACCAGACGATGGAGGGTGTTCGCTCTCTTGCAGGGTCTGCAATGGTGTCCGGGTAGATCTGAATTGGAAACCCGACATGGGTTGATTAAATCCATTACTTTTGCAATTCGTCATAATCTGAATCCTCCGGTCCATGCCCCCTGGAGAAAATCCTACGCAACCAGGATATTCGCTGTGATTCCCCTACCCCTTCGTACCCCTGAAACCAGATGGATGCACTCGAAGGCAATGAATGCTGGAGAAAGGGCTGCGATGTACGCCTAACAAATCCTAAAGGGTCAACCTCAATTTCATAAAGCACGGATTCACCAGTTGGCGCCAGGTATTCGACAATAATTAATGCACCATCAGGTTCTTCCAGGAGATTGGGGATATAAAGGTCGAGATCGCCATCATCTAAATTAGAGAAATATTTCTTTTTAATCTGTTGGTAAAATGATCCGCGATCAGCGCTTTTTAATTTAATAAATGCACCATTGGGGTAATACCTTCGGTCTTCCATTTCCAATCGAACAACGATGCAAAACTGTCCGTCCGAATGAGTAATTTGACCCGGCACTCTCGAATCGAGTAATGGCGCCGCCTGCAAGGTATTCCGATTTAACTCACGCTCTTTCAATTCGTTAGTGCGCTCCATCTGATGCCGAGTAGAGGCAAGTTCCTCAATCTGCAACGTCAATGCCCAGACCACCGCCAGAAAAGACATGAATGAAAAAAAGGCGCCCAGAATCCCTCCAAAGAAATCTCCCGCTTCTGCCCATCTCTGGTGCTCTCCAAATCCATTTCCACCGAAATGATACAAATAAAATGTCGTGGCACCAATCGCAAAAAGCAATGCCAGTACAACAAACACGTTCAGCGCACGCATTGCAATGCGGCTACTTCCTCCATTCCCACCCCGTTTCCGATTTTTCTTCTGGTTCATAGGATATGAGCGAGAGCATACACTGCCTACCCATGTGTGGCAAGGTCAAATAGGGCCAAGCTGATTCAAGGAATCTGGGACTGCTGATTCTACGCCTTTCCCTAACTACTAGCGTCACGCAATGAGAAATGAATGGTCTCAAAAAATGATCATTTCGCAAAAAATTTCCTAGTTGGCTCCAATCGGAATTAGGATTGGGTTTGAAGCACGAGGCGGCAGCACTGAGCCCAAGGGAATCTCAACGGCCTGAAACCAAACAGGCAAGCCAGGCGGGGCAGTGAGAGGCACCGAAAGTCCATCCACGCTCCCGCGCCCGAATCCATTTGTGAGAAAGGGGTTCATGAGGAAAATCGGGCGAGTGAGATCCAACGTTAGACCGATGCTGGTGGCAGATGGACCGCTACCGGAAAGGGAGTAAGCTGGAATAATCGTTTCGAATGGAGTTCCATTCCAAACTTCGATGTGGGTTGATGAACCAGGAATAACACCGCTTAAGTAAACAGCAAAGGCTTCGTCGCCAGGGTTCGTCGGGTCGGTATCCCAACTGTTAAGAGCGCCATTTCTGTCATGATCTTCAACACCATCAGGCACGCCACCGCCATCGGTGTCAATCAGAATGGGATCGGTAGTCGTACCGGGATCAGAATCTGCAATGAACACATTCCCGTCGGTGTCCAGCGTTCCAAAGGTGAGTCCGATCTCAAGCCCATCGGGGAGGCCGTCTTCATCAGTATCGGGGTCGGCGCCGTCAGTTTCAGAAACATCTTTCATACCGTTGGCGTTGGCATCCTCTGTACCGTCAGAGATGCCATCGTCATCGCTATCCTGGTCCAAAGGATCGGTCACAGAGCTTGGGTGCGCATCTGGAGAAAAAACAGCTGGATCAGTTCCCCTGACATCGGGGTTCCCGTCGCCATCCAAATCACCATCCCATACGATTTGGTCAATGCCATCCTCCAAACCATCGCTTAGGCTATCGTAATCTGAATCCCAGGTGAGCGGATCGGTTATGGTCATCGGCCCCTCCGGTCCAGAGGCCTCCCAAACCGATGGACGCGGAGTGACTCCACCGAATTCGGTGTACCAGAAGCCACGCTCGGCGGAAGATGGTCCACCAACATAGGCGGCGACGAAGGAAGTGTTTGGTTCCCCAGCAGCCCATCGGGTGTAAGAAACAGGGCTGCCGTCAGTCCATTCAAAGGTCCCAGCAAAGTCGTGGAGTCCGATCCAGAAGCTCCCATTAACGCTCCCGAAGGTATTGCTGAGCCATTTTGCTTCAATTTCATCATGAACGCTTGCAAGTTCAAAGAAGCCTGAGCGGGCAGAAGCACTAGCTTGACTCCAATTCATTGGCGGAGCAAGGCGGTAGAAGTTCCCAGATGGGCCTTGCAGCCAACTGGAGTTGACTCTGGAGTTACCGGCCTCTTCCCCATCACTCAACCCGTCATCATCAGTGTCCTGGTCCAACGCGTCAGTTTCTCCAGCGTCAACTTGGCCGTTTCCATTTACGTCCTCTCGAATATCAGGAAGAAAGTCCTGGTCGGAATCTACGCCCCTAAATGCGAGCGAAAAGGACTTTCCAGCCCTCACCCTGGCTAGCCCCACGTCCTCTGGCGTGTCACCCCAATCAACACCCCATACAACAATCGATCCATCTGCTTTCAAGGCGAGGCATTGTTGGTATTTCTCAGACACCTGAACAAATCCTGCACCTGGCGGTGTGTTCGAAATCCTCCCGATATCGTCTGAGCCCCAAGATGCGATTGAACCATCCGATTTTAACCCGAGAGAATGACCAACACCTCCTGCAACCTGGACGAAACCGGTACCAGTCGGGGCATTGGAAACCTGGCCACTGCCGTCATCCCCCCAAGCAACGATTGAGCTATCCGACCGAATGGCAATTGCTCCATTAGAGGTGCCGACAATCTTGACAAAGCCTGAACCACCAGGCGTATCCCCGACCGCGCCATAAGCATCTCGCCCCCACGAGACGATTGAGCCATCAGCTTTCAAGGCATGCGAATCATTCGCTCCAGCGGTAACTTGAACAAAGTCTGTGCCGGACGGCGTGCTCGAAACGAGGCCGAAGCCGTCATATCCCCATGAAATAATCGATCCATCTGATTTCAATGCGAGAGAGTGCAATGCTCCGCCAGCCACCTGGACGAAATCATTCCCACTGGGAGTATTTGTAACTTGACCTTTGTCGTCCCTCCCCCATGACACGATTGACCCATCCACTTTCAATGCGAGGCCGTGGTCCCATCCAATGGCCACCTCTACAAAGTCCGCACTTGTGGGCGTGTCTGACACGGCGCCGTAACCGTCCGAGCCCCAGGCCAGAATCGGGGCATCCTGAGAAGCCACGCTATGAGCCAAAATGAAAGCGACAACTGCTGGGAGAAAAAAGGAATGGGGACGACGGAGCATTGAATCCAAGGGCTAAAAGGAGACACGAAATCCAACGATCGAGGGGTAGGTCGGAGGAACCGAAGTGAAGCGCATCCTCAAGAAACACTTTATCCACTTTGGGGTAATTGGGGGCGGGACAAAACGACCTTCCCCCCATTTCCCCCTGCCATTGGGGCCCCGGACGGGGAAAACGCCCTCGCGATTTCCTCTTCCAGAAACCGAATGAGCCAACGACCTGGAGATTCTCGGTCCTCTTCAAGGCCCTGTGATAGCAATTCTTTTATCCGACCTGCGGGGAGGTCAAGACGGGAGGCCAGGTTTTCGACATGGGTTGCAAGTTCTTTTCTTTTTGCCTCAAAGCACCCGTTGAAGAAGGCGAAATCCGCGAGGATGTCTGTTCTCAACTCTCCAATGGGAACTTCGCGGTTGGCCTGTTCTTCTGTTCCCTTTTCTGTTTGGGTCGCAGGTCTGCCACTACCGGGATGGCGTGCGTGCCCCTCCTCCTGCGACTCCTTGGGGCAAAGGGGTGGCTCTGTAGCCTCAGGCAAGTTGATGCCCGCTTCAATCGCAATCTCTGGGAGTTCGATAGGGGTCTGTGGAAGGTAGTACCTGATGGTGCCGCTCCGATCCTGACCATCGGGACGGACCAGCCCTGCCTCCTTCAAGGCCCGCAGACCTCGATGAACTGTGGATCGATCGCATCCGAGACTGTCGGCAACGGTCCTCATGGAAGGCCAGGCATGACCCGCACGGTTCCGATGGCAGGCCAAGGCAAGGTATACGGCCGTTGCCCCTGGTTGAAGAGCCCAGAGCGATGAAAGGAGGAAGGCGGGTACCTTTCCGTAACGCGTTCCGGTCATGGTCACAACGCCACCTCCGGTTTGCCACCAGTTTGCCACTCATGTGGTTCCTCAATAGGTGTACGATGGGTCACCCTGGGCCGAGAAGGACCGTGCATTCCGCACCCTTCCCACGTGCCCAAGCACTGACAATCAGAGAACTTACGGGCGGGCTGAAAACACCACTTCGCCTTCCCGCGATGGTCCGGTAGGACACCCCTAAATAGCGGGATCTGCTTTGGGAGCAGAGGGTCGCTGGTTCGAATCCAGTCTCCCCGACCACTTTTTTCAAGTACACCCAGAGGACCTGATCGCAAGACGGACCGAAGTTGGGAAGCGGGTCAATACTAGCCGTGGTGATGGACCCGTACTCGCGCGAGATCGTGAGCTGGTGAGGGCCAAGCACATGGCCACCAGCTGGGTCTCCAGTTCACTGAGAATGGCGGCCGGAATGCGCGACCCAGGAGGCAGCCTGATGCACCTCACGGATCGCGGCTCTCAATTCGCGAGCCACGATTACCAGAGGATCCCTCGTGCCAGGAAGATCATGGTCAGCGTGCTCAGAAAGGCCTGCTGCCAGGACCAAACGTGTGTGGAGAGCCTCATTGCACTCTGAGGAAGGAGCTTGATAATAGCACTCGCCTTGACACACGGGCAGCTGCCCGTAGCAGTGGAAGACTACATCTACATCTACTGCAGCCGCATCAGAAAGCTCTCCACGCTGGGCATTCCTAGCCCAGCTTCCATTGAATCCTGGTAACCGGAAGGCCAAGTTGATTCATAAAAGTGTCCGCTGGAGGGGGAGAGCTCAACTCAGGACTCTGCCTTAGGGAATTTCTATAGAATTGATCGATGGACAATGACTGAGTTTCCCCATAAATCTCCCCTCGACAAGGCCTTTGAGCAATGGCTGGATGGCATTCAGGACGATGTCCCCTTGGATGTTGACGCGTTCCTGGTTCAGCAACCGGGATCTTTGCGCGAAGACCTGCGCCTTTTGATCGAGGAATACCAGGTGCTGGAGGATTGCCTCAAGGGCGAGGGTCCGCCTCCACAGGCCGGACGCGTCCTGGGTGACTACCGTCTCATCCATGAACTCGGCCACGGAGGAATGGGTGCAGTCTGGGAGGCGGAGCAATTGAGTTTGAAGCGGCGCGTTGCGCTGAAGTTGCTCAAACCACAGCTCAGCATGAGCCCGACTACTCTGCAACGATTTCAGCGTGAGGCCGAGGCAGGCGGACGTTTGCAGCACGTGGGCATCGTGCAAACCTATGGCGTGGGTGAGGAAAACGGCGTCCACTGGATCGCTCAGGAACTCATCCCCACCGGGTTCAGCCTCGCGGACGCGCTCGCCGACCAGCGTCAGAAGAACGAACTGCCGATCCACTGGTACCGCCGTATCGCCGAAATGTTTGCAACTCTGAGCGATGCCTTGGAAGTTGCGCACCAAGCGGGGGTCATTCACCGTGATATCAAACCCGGGAACATTCTGATCGGCGAGGATGATCAACCCAAAATCGCCGATTTCGGTCTTGCCCAGATGCAGGATGATTTTGCGCTGAGTCGTACTGGTGAGTTCATAGGCACACCGTTCTACATGAGCCCGGAGCAAGCGATGTCCAAGCGTATGGGCCTCGATCACCGCACTGATATTTTTAGCCTTGGCGCCACCCTTTATGAAACCCTGACCTTGGTGCGGCCTTTCGATGGAGACACTTCGCAGCAAGTCTTCCAAAAGATCGTCACCGAGGAGCCGCCAGGTCCACAAAAACTGCGTAGCCGCATTCCCTCCGACCTCGCCGTCATCTGCGGCAAATGCCTGGAAAAAAACCAAGACCGCCGATACCAATCCATGGCGGATCTGGCTGCCGACCTCCGTCGTTTTCTTCATGACGAACCCATCCTTGCTAAGCCGCCAACCACATGGACGCGTGCTGTGAAATGGGGAAGAAGGCACCCGGTGGCGACCACAACGGGAGGGGTAACTGTGATCGCCCTTGCTGTGGTTTCCGTGATGGCTTTCACTATTGCAGTTGAGCAAACGCGAACTGAAAGTGCCCTTATCAAGGCTCAGGAGGCAGAGGAAGAAGCGAATTGGAATTCATACCTTGCTCTGGTTCAAGCGGCTCAGTTTGCAGCAAACTCTGGGCGATATGGTGAGGCAAAGCGGTTACTGAATCGTTGTCCAGAGGCTTATCGAAACTGGGAGTGGCATCACCTCAAACTAAGGATGGATACTAGTCTATTGACGTTGGAAGGGCACTCCAAAGATGTGACAGCCGTCGCCTGGAGTCCCGATGGCCAGCGGATCGTGTCGGGCTCCCGGGACCAGTCTCTCCGCATTTGGAATGCGAAGACGGGTGAGGCTGAACGGGTCTTGGAGGGGCATTCAAGAAGTGTGGCAGCTGTCGCCTGGAGTCCAGATGGGCAGCGGATCGTGTCGGGTTCCTTTGCGCAACTTCCCAGAGCGACCAAGGAAACCGACAAGGGGGGCAATCTACGAATCTGGAATGCAGCGACGAGTGAAATTGTTCATGTCTTAAATGGGCACTCAGGAAGTGTGTTAGCTTTAGATTGGAGCCCCGACGGGCAGCAGTTTGTCTCGGCTTCCAATGACTCCACTCTCCGCATTTGGGACGCTCAGACAGGTGGGATTGTGCTGGTCTTGGAGGGGCATTCAAAAAGTGTGACAGCTGTGGCCTGGAGTCCGAATGGTAGGCGGATCGTTTCGGGTACCCGTGATGGGCCTCTCCACATTTGGGACGCTCAGACGGGTGGGATTGCGCAGGTGGTTGTGGGGAGGCATTCTGGTAATGTGACAGATGTAGCCTGGAGCCCAGACAGCCAGCGATTGGCTTGGAGTTCCTTTGAAGGCAACTTTGTCGGAACATCAGAATTTTTAGAAGGGGAAGGTGCAACTCTCAGCATTTGGGATGTGGAAGCAAAGGAAACTGTACAGACCTTGGAGGTGCCATCCGGTTATGTTGAATCATTAGCTTGGAGTCCCGACGGCCAGCGATTGGTTTCGGGTTCCCGTGTTGGGTCCCTCCACATATGGGATTCGATGACGGGTGATCGAATGCAGGTCTTGGAGGGGCATTCAAAAGGTGTGACGGCTGTGGCCTGGAGTCCCAGCGGCCGGCGAATTGTTTCGGGCTCCAGTGATGAAACTCTCCACATATGGGATTCCGAGACCGATGGAAGCGTACAAGTCTTGGAGGGATACGTCGTGAATGGGACCGCTATTTCTTGGAGCCCAGACGGCAAGCGGGTCATTTCAGAGCTCGGTTTCGATTCCATTCAAATTTGGGATGCGAGAACAGGTGAAGTTCTTCAAGTTTTGAAAGGGATCCCAGGGAACCGAGGAGTTTTGGAAACTGTTGCCTGGAGTCCCGACGGCCAACGGATCGTATTCCGTTTCTATGACAACCCTCCCCAACTATTGAATATTATGGAGGCTGGGGGTGTTCGGACGATGATTGGAACCTCAGGTGATGGGAGCGCTTTAGCCTGGAGTCCCGACAGCCGTCGGATCGTGTCGAGTTCCGAAGACCACACTCTCAGGATTTGGGACGCTCAGACGTGTGAGACTGTGCAGGTCTTGGAGGGTCACTCAAAAAGTGTGACAGATGTGGCCTGGAGCCCAGACGGCAAGCGGATCGTTTCATGTTCCAGTGACTACACTCTCCGCATTTGGGACGCTCAGACGGGTGGGACTGTGCAGATCTTGGAGGGGCACCCCGGTTATGCGACAGAAGTCGCCTGGAGCCCCGACAGCCAGCGGATCGTTTCAGGTTCCAGTGATGGGGCTCTGCACATATGGGATTCGAAGACGGGTGACCGCATGCAGGCCTTGAAGGGGCATTCAAAAGTTGTGACAGCTGTGGCCTGGAGTCCCGACGGCCTGCGGATCGTTTCGGGTTCGGGAGATGACACACTCCGACTATGGGATTCAGAGACTGGTGATACTGTGCAGATCCTGGACAGGTTTGCGACAGGTATAAGGTTCGTTGCCTGGAGTCCCGACGGCAAGCGGCTTTTGACTGGTTCGTACCTCAACCCTGTCTACATCTATGATAGCTGTTTGGAAGATGCCAAGACTAGATGGGAATTCCGATGGCTCTCTCGCCAAGTCCGTCCTCTTGTAGATGAGTTGTTTCGGAATCACCTTTTCCTCGAACCTGTAGTAGCTGCCCTGAATAATGACCAGACGATTCAGCCAGAATTATTGCAGATTGCCCTCGGCATGGCCAGGGCGAGAGGCAATCCCACCGCAGAAGATCTCAATGACAATGCATGGGCAGCCGTGGACCCTGATCGAAAAAACCAGGATACCGATATTGGACATGGCCTGGTCCTTGCACGAGCAGCTGTAGAACAAGCCCCATTCGACGCAAATACCCACGACACCTTCGCCTGGGCGCTGTTCGCAAACGGGTTTTTCGCGGAAGCAATTACCGCTTCCGAAAAGGCCCTCCAGCTCGCTCCGGATTCCGCGAGAGGTGATTTCCAAGGGTATTTGAATCGACTACTAAAGTTCATCGCAGAAGAAAAAACTCGAAAGAAGGACTGAGTCAAGTCATCGGGCAAGACCTTCGTTACACAGCACAGGTTTCCCAGTAGGCATAGGATGGGTAACACAGGGCCAAGAAGGACCGCGCATTCTGCACCCCTCCCGCGTGCCCAAACAGGCAATCAGGAAACTAACGGGCGAGGTGAATTTTTCATTCTGCCTTCTCCCGACGCTCGGGCAGGACACCCCAAAAAAGCGGAATCCGTTTGAGAGCAGAGGGTCGCTGGTTCGAATCCAGTCTCCCCGCCCACTTCATTTTCGCTGGGTAGGGTCGCGTTGGATCAGCAGTGGCGGCGGCGTTGGCCGGCGGCGCCATCGGTGGGGCTCATGCCCTTCTTCTTGTAGTGATCGACGGTTTCTCTGATGGTCGTCGCGGGGTCCTTGACCTTGCAGCCTCGCGAGCCGAAATCGACTTCGACCTTGCCGATCTGGTGCGCGACTGCGATCGCTTTTCTCATCCAACCGGGCCGGCATCCGATCGAGATCAGCGCGTTGCTCATGACGTGGCGGGTGTGGTTGGGAGCGGCTTGCAGGTCGTTCCTGATCCGCTCCAGCAGGTCCGCCACGTCAGCCTCTACGAGGCCGCCCTGTTCGGGCCCACGATTGGGTTGCATGGCCAGCTTGCCGGCGATGTGCCAGCCGAGTTTGTGGCGGTATTCGCTTTTCATGGCGATCCAATTGTGCATCCGTCCTGCGGCCAGATCGGTGTCCTGGACGAAGGCGGCGAGGTCCCCTGCAAAGCTGGGTTCACTGTCGTCGCGAGCCCAGGTCTCCAGCAGCTTGATCGTGGTCCTTTCGGCATCTGCAACCCAGCACGCGAAGATGCGCGCCTCGAGGACCCCGCTCTCCCATAACGCAAGGGCAAGGTCATGATCAATCTTGACACGCTTGTCCAGCTTTTTCAGATAGGCGTAGCTGACGCCGTAGAGTTCACTACGGATACCGCCATTACGATAAGTCTTGCGCCTTTGCGCCGAACCATTGGCCTTCAATGCGGACATCACCTCGTCGAAACCGAGCCGTTCCGTGGTCTTTGCCATGAAACCATCTTAGAAAGCCGTGGACTCATCCAAAGCTCCCCTTGCCGGCTGCTCCAACTCGTCCCCGTCCAGGGCCAGGGGGCGTGGGTCTAACGGCAGCGGTCGGTGACCAAAGCGCTGGCGGAGGCGTTGCCGAAGTTGACCGTGCGGTCGAGGGCCCAGGCGGCGCGGCGGATGGCGATGCCGGCCTGGTCGCTGATCTTGGGGGCGATGGGCACGAAGGTGGTGTCTCGGACCAGGCCGCAGGCGCGCATGCGCCCGCGCGGTCCGGTGTGCAGCAGCCACAGGTCTTCTTCGGGGAAGCCCCAGCCCCAGGTGCCGCCGAGGACCAATTCCGATCCGGCGAGCGGCACGATCGCCGAACCCCAATCGCCCGAGTCGCCTGCGTAGGCGCGTTGCCAGCGCAGGTTTCCATTGGGTGCAAATTCGACCGTCCACAGGTCATTGGTCTGGAAGCCGGCTTCGCCGACACGGCCGACGCCGACAAGTCCGCCGTTGGCGGTTTCCGCCACCGCCTGCAGGTCTCCCCACACACCATCGATCGCGCGCTGCCAGAGCAGGCCGCCCTGGGAATCGAGCCGCAACATCCACGGGGCGTAGCCAGATGCGGTGAAGCTGCGCGTGCTGCCGGATACGGCGTAGCCACCGCCGCGCAACTCGACAAGGTGGGTGCCCTGGTCGCTGTCGCCGCCGCCGAATGTCCGTTGCCATTGCAGGTTTCCAGCGGCATCGAGCTTCATCACCCACAGATCATCCATGCCCGCACCCGAGGAGTTGGTCCAGCCCACCGACGCGACACCGCCATCGGCAGTGGGCTGAACCGCCTGGAGGTGATCGACGACGCCTCCCGCGTATTCGTACTGCCACAGATGGGTGCCGCTCGAGGACAGGCGCACCACCCACGCTCGTTGCGGTGGCCGGTCCTGCACGCTGGTGGACCCGGCCACTACCCACGACCCATCCGGGTATTCGGCGGCATCGAGCAGGGAGAAGCGCCCATCGCCCTGACTGGTGAAACCGTGCGACCAGAGCGGGGTTCCAGTGCGATCCACCCGCACCAGCCAGGCGTCGTGCTTGTGGAAGAAATCCAGGATCAGGCGGCCCGTGAAAACCGCGCCCTGGTCTGCGGCGAGACCGGCGCCGTCGACCGCTCCGCCGAGCGCGTTGAAGACCAGGTTCTGGGATCTTGCATCCCCATTGCGCCGATTGACGTTCAGGAGCCATCCGGCGGCGGCCCCCGAGGCGGTGGTCGACAGTCCGGCGACCGACAGACTTCCATCCGCGGCCATCCCCAGATCGAACAGGCCCTCGTAGGGCGTCGGATTGCCGTAGGTTCTGGCCCAGGTCTTGTGGAATGGCACTTTCTCAACCTGCGCTTGCGCCACTCCCGCGGACAAGTCGATGGCGACGAACAGAAGTGATAGAAGAGTTAGGAAACGCATGAATCCTCGGAGTGGTTTGCGGCGCGGCGGATTCCGACACGCGGCGATCTCTGCACTAGCTCGCATAGGCCAGGGCGTAACGAAGTGGGAAACGACATGATGCAAGGCGTCCACTTAGATCGTGACCGGGAACGAGGACTGGAACACCCAGACGATGAGGAAGGCGAGGAGATCGCAGGCCAGCCTCTGGATGCGGCCCGGTCGTTTCTCCATCCAAGTGAGGAAGACATCGATCGCAACCCAGGACAGGGTCAGCCAATGGACCCATCGGAAGATCTTGAGCATTTCGTTCACCTGGGGGACCTGCCATTGTTGCGCTTCGAATCCCGAGAAAAACGGCAGGATATAGATGGCAAATAGAACCGCGAACAGGGTCACGTAGACAAAGACAAAAAGCGCCGACGGGGACAACGCCTGGTAGCCATGCTCAGGAAATCTGTTTCGGGCGCGCCTTCGCATGATCCCAGTCTACTCCTGGATCCGCACCGAACTTTCTGGCGATTGATTGAGGAGGCTCTAATAGAGATCAACGACCTCGCTGTCATGGTCACTCCCAGCACCACCTTGGGCTTGGATCTCGATCAGGTAGCTCCCCACCGGCAGAGTGCCGGGGACGGTCACCCGCACCGAGCGCAGGTCGCCGGAGGCGGATTCAAAGTATTGGGCGCCGAGGGCGTCCAGGCGGGCGCTGAAGTCGTAGGAGTTCCAGCCCATCGCTGCCGAGGTGACCGTGGCGCTCCAGCTGCTGAGGTCTCCCAATCCTGCTTGCGAGCCGATCGTCAACTCTAACGGGAAGGGAGTGCCGGCCGGGTAGGAGGATTGCTCTACGTTGACCCGGGCGAGCACCGGCTGCGCATCGAGGGCGGTGTGCAGCACGAACTCCTGGCCGACGCCGGTGTTGCCGGCCGGGTCGGTGTAGTCGGCGCGGTAGTGCACCAGTTCGTCGGCGCCGAGGCCGGTCAGGCTGGCTTGATGGAACAGACGTGGGCGGTCATCGACGCCGGCCACGCTGTTGCCAAAGGCGGGCGTCGGGCCGTAGAAAAGGGTCAGGCGGCCGACTTCGGGTAGCGCACCCAGGGTGAGGGTGGCAAGGCTGGTCTGGAACAGGCGCTCCCCGGCGCTGGCGCCAGGTCCTTCGATGACCGCACAGGGCGGCGGCGCGACGTCATCCACCAACGCCACTTTGCCGGGCCGCAGCGGCTGGTAGAGCAGGTCACCGACGTACATGTTGGTCCACGCCAGTTTGGGGTCGCTGATGCGCGCGGCTTCGCCGAAGGTGTAGCCCTTGATCAGCAGGTAGTACTGGAAGCTCTCGGGGAAGGGGTGGCCGTTGAGATAGGGCTCGGCGATGCAGCCCACGCCGCTGGTCAGGCCGATCTGGTAGGACTCGCCGAGGAAGGTGCCCGGATTGGAATCGCGGATGCGCGCGATCGAATTGGAATTCAGATCACAGGCCGCGGAACCGACCATCCATTCGAACACCGGCTGGTATTTGTTGTAGTTGTACCAGCCCTCGTAGAACATCGCCTGCGGCGCGGTTTCGGCCGAGGAGCCGTCTTCAAATCTGGCACCGGTCTCACCGATCTCGGTGCCGTAGGGTTCCCAGCGCAGAGTGAAGCCAGCCTGCTCCATCCATTGGCGCCCGTAGGCCAGGTCCTTGTCGGCGTTGGCGTAGGACCAGTGGTTGTAGGGGTAGTTGGCCAGATCCGCCCAGCTGTAGGCTCCGTAGCGGGTGTCGGCGTAGGCGTAGCCCTGCAGATGGCCCGGAAGCGGCGACAGATAGGCGTCGGCGTAGAGCGCGTAGGCAACCAGTTCGATGCTGTGCTGCACATCGAGGCCATCGAGGCGCGCGACCAGATAGGAAGCCTCGCCGCCGGTCGGATAGAGCAGCGGATCGAAGCGCAGCATGTCGCTGCCGATGGTCGGCGCGTCGTCGTGATAGGAGTTGAAGCGTCCGTAGGTCTTGAACACCGGGGTGCTGCGATCGCCCAGATCCCACAGACCGACCAGCGTGGTGTCGAGCGCGCGCGCCGAATAACCCGGCGGGTTGATCTGGTAGGGCACGCCGTAACAGAACACCAGACCGTTCAACTCGGTGCGCGAGCCGAGGGTCAGGTCGAAGTGGTCGCGCAGCGGCTGCACCATTTCATCCCAGAAGGCTTCCCATCCGCTCTGACCGGAATAGACGTGGCCGATCGGCGAGCACGCCACCGCGTACAGATTGCGCTGCGGGATGCCGCGGCTGGCGGCGTAGAAACGCGCGACCTGTTCCGAGTCGCCCATGCCGTCGCCGTCGCCGTCGGGCCAGTTGACGTTGTAGACCACCAGGACACGGTCGGCGGTACCTTCGGGATCGGGATCGAATGCCTGGGGAGCGGTGGCCGAAACCAAGGGGGCCCACAGACCGAGAAAGAGGAGCGCCAGAGTTTTCATCTGCCGCTCCATGCTAACCCGGGATGACCGTGGTGGTCTTAGCCGATGATCTTGAGTTTGGTGTGGTTGGAGTCGCTGACGCTTCCGTCGGCGTTGAACACGGCCATTTCAAGGTAGATGGTCAGGCCAGCGGCTGCCTGCGGGACCGGCGGGCTGGTCCAGAAGACCTCACCGTCGGCGTCGGTGGTGCCGCGATCGACGATGGTGTAAGCCGAGCCGAGGTCGAAGGTCGCCCCGCCGTAGCTGAAGCCGGTCACGCTGAAGGAACGCAGCAGCACGTAGGGAGCACTGGCTTCGGCGTTGCAGGCGGTCACGGTCAGGACGGATCCCCACCACACGCCGGTCGAATGCTTCAGGTGCACGCGGTTCTTGGAAGTGTCGCGCAAGCGGAAGACCGCGACGTGTTTACCCCAGGTACCGTGTTCGGGGGTGCCTTTGTCATCGCGCATCAGGATCTTGGAGCCGTCGTCGGTGACCTGCGGTTCCCAGCCGTCACCCGAGACCAGCGGCCACCACCAGCGCGGGATGCCGAGCAGTTCGGTGTAGGCGTCGGTTCGATCGCGCAGGAAGGGGCCCGAGGCTTCGCACCCGGCCATGTAGCGGGTCGAATGCCAGCTCACGTAACGGCCGTCGGCGGACACCGCAGCCTCGGTGCAACCGGCGAAGGCGCTGGAAAAGGAGCCGCTGTAGACGCTGCCGTCGCTGTTGTAGCTGACGTATTCAGTGGTGCCGGCGGTGCGGTCGCGCAGGTAGATGTCCTTCGAGGTGGTGGTATCGACCGAATCCAAATCGGTGCAGCTGCTTTCGAAGACCACGTAGCGGCCGTCGGGCGTGATGCGTGATTTGGAGCTGTTGCCACCGGTGCCGCCGAAACCGGCCGCGCCCTGGCTGACCAATTCGATCAGACCACTTGCCGCGTGCCAGACGAAGACGTCGTCGTTGGAGTCACTGTCATCGGGATGGAT
This sequence comes from Planctomycetota bacterium, assembly GCA_021776925.1. Classification (GTDB taxonomy): domain Bacteria; phylum Planctomycetota; class UBA1135; order UBA1135; family UBA1135; genus JAJFFB01. The sequence continues at coordinate 118,439 of JAJFFB010000100.1, forward strand.
CAGCCAGCTATTGCTGGTGAAGCTGATCACGCTGCCGTCGGCCGACACGCTCGGTTCCCAACCGGTGTCACGCTGATCATCCAGATAGGCGATGCTGACCAAGGTGGTGGTGCCGCCGAGGACGTCGCGGAAGTAGACGTCGCGGTCGCCGGTGAAGCTGTCGTAGCCGGAAAGGTTGGTGGCGCGGGTGACGAAGGCGACGTAACGCCCGTCGTCCGAGAGATCACACATGCGCGGTTCCCAGTGCCCGGTGTTCTGCTCCAAACCGGCGCTGCTGACGCTGACCCGCGTCATCGTGCCAGCGGTGCGGTCGTAGCGGAACACGTCGCTGGTGGAGTTGCTGTCCCCCGCCACCAGGTCGCTGGCGTAGCTCGAGAACACCACGTAGCGACCATCCTCGGTGACCTCGGGGTAGCGGCTTTCGCTGTTGCCCACCCCGCCGCTGGCGGTCATCGAAATCAGCTCGGTGGTCTCCAGCACGGTATCGCGCAGAAAAACGTCGAAAGTGCCGTTGGTGTCGCCGCTGACGATGTCCGAAGCCGTGCTGGCGAAGACCACGAAACGGCCGTCCCCGGACATGGCGAGATCGCCGATGCCCGCATTGGGCAGGCCTCCTGCTGCCGTTTCACTGACCGCTGAGTAGTCCTGGGCAAAAAGCGGCGCGGCGCACATGGCCAGGCCGAGGGTCAAGGGAATGGGGTGGTGGTTCATGATTTGTTTCCTCCCCATGGCAGAGCAGAAAACTGACCAGGCGGGACCGGAAATCGGTGGGTATCGGTATGAATGCAGGCGGGGAGCAGCGCAACGGCCTATAGTGGCAGGCTTGAAGTTCCCGGACCTCCCTGCCTGGTCTTGGTTCGCCGAGGAAATCCAATCCCGATGACGGTTTCTCTCGGCACCTCTTTCTGATTCGGGTTTAGGTTGAAAAGATGAACATTTACGTGGGAAACCTCCCCTTCAGCTCCGGCGACGACGAACTTCGAGAGATGTTCGAGGCGCACGGCGAAGTCCAGTCGGCCAAGGTCATCATGGACCGCGAAACCGGTCAGCCGCGTGGCTTCGGTTTCGTCGAAATGCCCGATGACGCCGGCAAAGCAGCCATCGAGGCCTTGAACGGCCACACCATGGACAACCGCGAACTCAAAGTCAACGAAGCCAGGCCGCGCGAACCCCGCAGTGGCGGCGGCGGCGGTGGTGGTGGCGGTGGTGGCGGCGGTCGCTGGTAGACCGCACCCCTCACGCCTTCTAGGCGCTAGTCTGAGTGACGGTCCGTCCCCGCAAACCCTAAACCGATTCGCGTGTTCACCGTCACTCAAGACCTGCTTCTTCCTTGCACTGTTACCGGCTCATGGCCGCGGCCGAAATGGTTCGACGTCAGCATGTGGGGGCGGCCGCTCGACAGCTGCATGATGGACGTGCGTTTCCGCGAGAAATACACCGACGCGCTCGCCACCGTGCTGAGTGACCAGGAACGCGCCGGCCTCGACATTCTTACCCACGGGGATTTTCATTGTGACGATGACATGGCCGGTCGGTCGTGGCACCACTATCCCCTGCAACGCTGGAGCGGTTTCGACGGCGACCATCTACAGTCCGAGGAAACGCGCTCGCCGTGGCTGCGTTATCCGCCGGGCACGCTGCTGAACGAGATTTACACCGGTTGGCGCTGGCCCCACGTGGTCGGCAAGGTCGAGCACCGGCCGCTGGACTTCCCCAAGATCTGGCGCATGGCGCAGGCCAAGGCGCGCAAACCGGTGCGCTTCGGCACCTGCTGCACCCAGGTCATGGGCTTGTTCCTCGACCTGCACACCGACCAGTACACAGATACGCGCCAGGTCATCTGGGACATGGCGGTGGCCATGAACAAGGAATTGCACGCGCTGCGCGACGCCGGCTGCAAGGTCATCCAGATCGAAGAGCCCACGCTGCACTTCTGGGCCAACACCTACGGCGCCGACAGCGACGAGGTCAAGTTCATGGTCGAGGCCTACAACCGCGAGGTCGAGGGGCTCGACGACGTCGAGATCTGGACGCACACCTGCTGGGGCAATCCCAACATGCAGCGGGTGATCGACAACGATTCCTATCAGGCCTCTTTCGAGCTGTACATGGACGCCTGCCGCGGCGACGTGTGGACGGTGGAAATGACCGATCGCAATTTCGCCGAGATCGAGTTGTTCGGCGCGCGCAAGGGACGCCTGCCGAAAAAGGTGTGCATCGGCGTGGTCAGCCACCGCAACCTGCAGGCCGACCGCCCCGAAGACGTCGCCGCGCGCATCCGCAAGGCGCTTGAGTACATCGAACCCGAGCAGCTGATCCTGTCCAGCGACTGCGGCTTCGGCCGCCAGGGCTGCAACCGTGAGATCGCCTTCTTCAAAGCCTCTGCGATCGCCCAGGGCGCCAACATCGTGCGCGCCGAACTCGGCCTCGAGCCCACCTACGTAGCGGCCGCCGACCCCGCGCTGCAGACCGATCTGGTACCCAAGACTGCTTTCCCATCGTCCTGAGCAGGCGGCTTCAATTCCACTTTTACTTATTCGTCTATTCTGACGATTACCAACTGTTTTTTTGGATTTTTCGCCTTTTTTGACGATTTTACAAGTAGATTCTCTTGGATATGGAAAGCCCTCCTCCTACTGAGCAAGAGCTCCTGAGCGGGCTCGGGCAGCGTCTGGCCCGCCGGCGCCTGGCTCGTCAGTGGTCGCAGGCGGAGCTGGCGCAACGCGCGGGGGTGTCCAAACGCACCATCGAGCGCATCGAGGCCGATGGATCTGCTCCGCCTGCAGAAGAAAGAACGCAAGCGGGTCTCGCGGACGCGCTCGGCGAAACCTGAAACCTGGACCTGGGAGGATCCAGAGTGAAGGACCTGGCTGAAGTCCGCCTGTGGGGCCGGACCATAGGCGCAGTCGCTTGGGATTCCGCGAGCGAGGTGGCGACCTTTGAATACGAAGCGGGATTCGCCTCCAGTGGAATTGAAGTGGCGCCCTTGGCCATGCCCTTGAGCCGCACTTTGTTCCGCTTTCCGGAACTACGCCGCGCCAGCTTCCATGGCCTGCCCGGAATGCTCGCCGATGCGCTGCCCGATCGTTTCGGCAACGCCCTGATCGACGCGTGGCTCGCCGCCACTGGGCAGACCTCCTTTCACGCGGTCGACCGCCTCTGCTACCTCGGCACTCGCGGAATGGGTGCTTTGGAGTTCGCCCCCGCCAGCGGGCCGGGCTCCCGCACCAGCCAGCAGATCAAGGTCGAGGAACTGGTGCTGCTGGCCTCGGAAATCCTCTCGCAGCGCACCTCCTTTAACGACCCTGACCGCGTCCAGGCGCTTAAGGACATCCTGCAAGTGGGCACCTCGGCGGGTGGCGCGCGCGCCAAGGCAGTCATCGCGTGGAATCCGTTGACCCAGGAGGTGCGTTCCGGTCAGGTACCAGCGGCTCCCGGTTTTGAGTACTGGCTGCTGAAATTCGACGGCGTGAGCGGCAATCAGGACAAGGAGCTGGAAGACCCGCGCGGCTACGGACGGATCGAATACGCCTATCACCACATGGCGCAGGCCGCCGGTATTCGCATGAATCCGTGCCGACTGCTGCAAGAGAACGGGCGCAGCCACTTCATGACCCAGCGTTTCGACCGCACTTCCTCTGGCGGCAAGCGCCACATGCAATCCCTCGGCGCCTTGGCCCACTTTGACTTCAACGCCGCCGGAGCCCACGGCTACGAACAGGTCCTGCAGATCATCCGCCGCTTGGACATGCCGCCGGACGACCTCGAGCAGCAGTTTCGGCGCATGGTCTTCAACCTGGTTGCGCGCAACCAGGACGACCACGTCAAGAACACCGCCTTCTTGATGGACCGCGCCGGCAACTGGTCGCTGTCTCCAGCCTTCGACGTCACTTACAGTTTCCAGCCCTCCGGTCGGTGGACCAACCGGCACCAGATGAGCCTCAATGGCAAACGCGACGACTTCTGCCTCGACGACTTCGAAGCATGCGCCCGCGCCGCCAGCCTGAAGCGCGGCCGTGCCCGCAGCATCGTGCACGAGGTCCAGCAGACGGTCTCGCTCTGGCCCCAATACGCCGACCAAGCGGGAGTCCCTCCCCGCCATCGAGACCGTATCCTGAGTGCATTACGCCTGGATCTGCTTCCTTGACTAGGATTTTCTTCCATGCAATTCACATTTTTCCTTCCCACTGCTCTGGCCGCCCTATTTCCGTTGCTCCTACCCTCCTGTGGGAAAGAAGCAACCGTCGGCGAAATGGAGTTGGCTGCCCTGGCTGCGGAACACGATCTCCTTCTTCCAAGCCATGCGGTCTCCGCAGTCATCATGAGAATGGAGGCATCCCCACGCCTGCAAGACCTGCTTGACCGCTTCAAAGAAGCGGGCGCGCAAAACCTGCAATGGTGGATGCAATATCTAGCTGAATATCAAGACCTCTCCGGAGCCTTGCCCTACCACCCCAACATGGGGCTTTCCCAAGCAGAATACGACGAAATGTTAGAGGGGCTGGATTCCGTCCAATACACCCAATTTGGCCAGGCCAAGGTGCGCTTTCAATCCATCGGCGCTGGAAAGGTGCGCATGCATTCCAAGGAGCTGGGTGTTGCCTTGAGCAGGGTAACCCTTGACTTTAGCCAGCAAAAGGTGACCACAGTCCATGGGGACCTGGACGTCTTTCAGACCTTGGACGTAAACCCCGAAGACAGCGCCCTGGGAGCATGGAAGGGACTGAATTGGAAGACGCCTGAACCTGAGATCGGGGAGGTTCCCGATCTGATCTCAAATTTTTCCCTGGGACGCCGGGCCGAGGATGGCGCCGGCCTTCTCATCTATCGGGACTAGATGGAATCGTTTAATTCCATCACATATTCCTTTACCGTTTCCTGGCGGGCGATGGAATAGGCTTCGCCTTCGTCGGTGATGCGGAAGCCGTTTTTTTGCAGCACGCGCACCGAGCCGTGGTTGTCCTGGGCGGTGTGGGCGTAGAGCGGGCGGTGGGGTACGGCCTTGAGGAATAGGGCCAGCGCCTCGGTGGCGATGCCCTGGCTCCAGTATTCGCGCCCGAGCCAGTAGCCGACCTCGGGCTTGCCGTCGGTGAAGAACTGCACCAGCTGGCCGGCGAGTTGTTCGTCGGCGAGGATCGCGCGGGTGATGATCTGGGGCTCCTGCAGGATCTTCTGCCAGTGCGCGTCGAAGGCGGCGCGGTCGTGCGGGTCGCGGCCGAGCAGCGCCACCATGTGGCCGGCGACCGGGTCGCGTTGATGCTCGAAGAAGACCGGCAGGTCGGCTTCCTCGACTTCACGAATGCGGACGATCGGCGCCACCCGGGGTTTCCTAGATCCGGTAGGCCTCGTCGACCGGGCGATTGGGACGCTTCAGGTGCAAGGGACGCCGCAGGTCGCCCGCGGCGGGCTTTGCCTTTTGCAGCCACAGCTCAAAGTGCTCGCGGCTCTTGGCGGTGTCCACACAGATGTCGCCGAAGCGGTCGCCCGCCTGACCCGGCTCGACGCGCACCTTCTGGTGCCAGCAGTGCATGCCGCTGGCCGGGTCGGGCTGCACCGGGAAGGTCATGTTCTGATTGACCCCGATCTCCTTCCAATTCACCTGGCTCATGTCCGGATCAGAGGATTCAAAAGCGCTCGGTTGCTCGTTCTGCCGGAATAGAAACTGGCTGCCGTTCCGCTCCAGATCAACCAAAGCCGAAGCCATGCGTTGACCACCGATCTCGCGGAACAGGCGCCACCGGCCGACGTGGTGCGAACACGCCACCACTCCAGGATGGATGCCTTCGGTCACCCACACGCGGCCGACGAAATAGCCGATCGCGGTGTTGACCCGCACCAGGCCGCCCTGTTCCAGTCCCAGCTCTCGCGCATCTATCGGGTTCACCCACAAGGGATTGGTGTGGCTGATCTCCTGCAGCCACTTGGCGTTGGCCGAACGCGTATGGATCAGCGTCGGCAGACGGAAGGTCGGCAGCAGCGCGCGTTCCCCTGCAGCCAGATCCAGGCCGGCGTGGTGCACCTGAGAGCGGATGTACCCCGGCGTCGCGTGCTCGCCGAATCCCCAGTCCTGCATGAAATCGGCGTAGAACTCGAGCAGGCCGGAACGGGTCTCGAAACCGCGCACCTTGCGCCCGTCCTCGAGTTCGAGTTTGTCGCCGACGTCGTCATAACGGCGCTGCCCGGCGTAGGGCACCGCGAAGGCGCCCTTGCGGCGCATGTACTCGAGAGGTTCCATGTCCTCGGCTTTGGCAGCTTCAGGCAGACCGGGCACCGAATGGTCGAAGATGTCCGACCAGTATTCATCCATCGTCACCGGCTCGCCGGGACGCTGCTGCGACTCGAACCACTTGCGGATGCCGAGGCTGCCATCGAGATCGATGCGCCAGCTCAGCGCGATCCAGAATTCGGCCTCTTCCCACACCTGGCCCGGATTGGTTCCCAGCGTGGTATCGCTGGCGATTCCCTGACGCCGCGCGAACTCACGCCCCACCGGCTGACGGAAACCGATCCAGGTTCCGGCGTGGGTCTCCTGGCTCATCAGGTCGTGGCGCTCGGGGCCGAGCCCCATCGGCAGCACCCAGTCGGCCCATTGCGCGGTCTCGTTCCAGGTCGGGGTCAGCGCGACGTGGCAGCCGATCCGGTCGTCCTCCTCGAACATCTCGATCCAGGAACAGCCATCGGGGTTGGTCCACACCGGGTTGTAGACGCGGGTGAAATAGACCTCGAGACGACGCTCTTGCTGACGCAAAAGATGCGGCAACAGGAAGCTCATTTCGTAGTGCGCCAAGGGATACTCGAGCGGAAACAACACCTCGCTCCAGCGTGCGTGCGCGCCCGGGTTGTGGCTCGGCTTAGGCGTGGTCTTGTCCCAAGAGTTGGGATTGAGGCCACCCTCGGTGCCGATGCTGCCCGACAGGGCGTGCAGCAGCAACAAGGCGCGCACCGTCTGCCAACCGCCCTCGTTGCCGGCGGCGGTGTTGCGCCACAAGTGGCTGGCAAAACGCGATCCGGCCGCCGAGATGCGATCCGCAAGGTAGCCGACGGTGTCGGCGGAAATGCGGCACTCGGCGGCGACAAATTCCGGGGTGTAGGCGTCGTATTCCTCGCCCAGGATCTCCAGAAAACGCTCCAAAGTTCCCTTTCCGCCCGGATCCCTTGCTTCTAGGTAGGCCTTCCAGTTGACCCAGGTGCGCATGAAATCGTGGTCGACCGCGCCACGCTTAAGCAACTCGCGCGCCACGCCGAGCAGCATCGCCGCCTCGGTACCGGGCCACGGCGAGATCCAGCGCTCCGCGTGGGTGGTGGTGTTGGACAAGCGTGTGTCGACCACCGCGATCTTGGCCCCCCCCTCCTTGGCCGAAATGATGCGCTGCGCGTGGGGGTTGAAATAGTGACCCGTTTCCAAATGCGCCGACAACAACAACACGAACTCGGCGTTGGCGTAGTCGGGCGACGGCCGGTCGGCGCCGAACCACAGGGTGTGGCCGAGGCGCGAGGAGGCACTGCACACGTTGGTGTGGCTGTTGTGCCCGTCGACCCCCCACGCCTCGAGCATGCGCATGACGAAATGGTCCTCGCCGGGGCGGCCGACGTGATACATGATCTCTTCGTGCCGGTCCTCGCGCAGTGCGGTGCCGATGCGCGCGCCGATGTCGGCCAGCGCTTCTTCCCAGCTCGCCTCTTCGAACCTGCCCGAACCGCGCGGGCCAACGCGTTTCAATGGTTTGGTGATGCGCTCCGGATCCTGCACCTGGTTGATCGTCGCCGGCCCCTTGGCGCAGGTACGGCCGCGGCTGCCTGGGTGTACCGGGTTGCCCTCGAACTTCTGAATCTGCCCG